>CAYYDZ010000091.1:7667-11161 GCA_964470715.1 uncultured Microthrixaceae bacterium
TCCTCCAGGGCGTCGAGGAAGCGGTCGTCCTCGTCGGGCGTGCCAATGGTGACCCGCAGGCAGCCGTCGAGGCGAGGCCACGAGGCGCAGTTGCGCACGAGCACCGAGCGGTCGACGAGGCCCTGCCACACGCCGTCGCCGTCGCCCGAACGGGGCCGGAACAGCACGAAGTTGGCGCCGGAGGGCCACACGTCGACGTCGAGGTCGCGCAACCGGGTCACGAGACGACCGCGCTCCTCCACGATGGCAGCGACGCGCTCGTCCATGGCGTCCTCGTAGTCGAGGGCCAGGGTTCCGGCGGCCTGCTTCAGCGCGTCGAGGTGGTAGGGCAGGGTGACCTTGTCGAGCTCGGCGACGAGCCACGAGGGACCCACCACGTAGCCGAGGCGGGCCGCGGCCATCGACCAGGTCTTGGAGAAGGTGCGGGAGACGCAGAGGGGCCGGTCGTCGTCGACGAGCGTCAGGGCCGACCACGGGGCGAACTGCCCGTAGGCCTCGTCCACCACCAGCAGGCCGTCGACGGCTTCGACCTTGGCCAGCACGTCGCGCACGGCCTCCTCGGGCTCGACCACCCCAGTGGGGTTGTTGGGCGAGCACAGGAAGGTGACCGTCGGCCGTCCACCGGTGATCACGCGGTCGACCTCGGCGGGGTCGAGGGCGAAGTCGGCGGTGCGCTCTCCCACGAGCACGCCGGTTCCGGTGATGTGGGCGAGGTGCGAGTGCAGGGCGTAGGTCGGCTCGAACACCCCCACCGAGCGGCCGGGGCCGCCGTAGGTGAGCAGGAGGCACTGGAGCACCTCGTTGGAGCCGTTGGCCGCGAACACCTGCTCGGGGGCGACCCCGTGCATGGCCGCGATCCGGGCCCGCAGGGTGCTCGCCCCACGGTCGGGGTAGCGGTGCCACTCGACGTCGGCCACCGCCTGCGTGAGGTCGGCCACCCAACCGTCCGGCGGCGGCGCCGGCGACTCGTTGGTGTTCAGGCGGACGTCCACCCTCACCTGCGGCGAGTGGTAGCCCTCGAGGGCGACGAGGTCGTCGCGCGGCGCGACCGTCATCGAGGCCCGCCTTCGCGGAGGCGGACGGAGTCGGCGTGGGCGACGAGGCCTTCGGCCTCGGCGAGCGTGGCCACGACCGGTGCTGCCGCGGCGAAGGCCGCCTCGTCGAGGCTGATGACGTGCAGCCGCTTCTGGAAGTCGTCGACGGTGAGCGCGCTCGAGAAGCGGGCCGAGCCGTCGGTGGGCAGGACGTGGCTCGGGCCGGCGACGTAGTCCCCGACCGATGCGGGAGCGAGCACCCCGGTGAACACCGCGCCGGCGTGGCGGACCAGCGGGACGAGGGCGTCGGGGTCGGCCGTCATCAGCTGGAGGTGCTCGGGGGCGATCAGGTTGGCCACTTCCATGGCCTGCTCGGGCGAGGCGCAGAGCACGGCGTAGCCACCCTCGGCGAAGGTGCTGAGGATCTCGTCGCGGCGGGGCGCCGCCTCGGTGAGGCGCTCGACCTCGGCCACCACCGCGTCGATGGCCTCGGCCGACCAGGACAGCAGCCAGGCCAGGCCGCCCGGACCGTGCTCGGCCTGCACGAGGAGGTCGACGGCTGCGTAGGTGGCCGGTGTCGTGTCGTCGGCGACGACCACGATCTCGGACGGGCCGGCGAAGGAGGACGGCACCCCCACGGTGCCTGCCACTTCACGCTTGGCCACGGACACGTAGACGTTGCCGGGACCGACGATGACATCCACTGCGGGGATGGTCTCGGTGCCGTAGGCCAGGGCGCCGATGGCCTGGGCGCCGCCCACGGCGTAGACCTCGTCGACGCCGGCGATCGCAGCCGCGGCGAGGGTGACGGCGGGGACGTGCCCGCTGGCGTCGGGCGGCACGCACAGGGCCACCTCGACCACGCCCGCGACCTTGGCGGGGATCGCGGTCATCAGGACCGTGGAGGGGTAGACCGCCCGTCCGCCGGGGACGTAGCAGCCGGCCCGGTCGACGGGGCGACGGAGGTCGCGGACGCGCAGGCCGTCGCGCTCGTAGTCGTGCTCGGGGGCCAACTGCGAGCGCTGGAAGTCGGTGATGCCGGCCGCCGCCGCTTCGAGCGCAGCCCGCAGGTCGGGAACGAGGCCGGCGAGGGCGCCGGCGATCTCGTCGGCCGGCACCCGCAGCGCCTCGGGCACCACGCCGTCGAAGCGCTCGCTGTACTCGCGGAGCGCGGCGTCCCCCCGGGCCCGCACCTCGTCGAGGATCGCACGCACGGCGGCGACGGGCTCGGCGCCGGCCACCTCGGGTCGGGGCAGGAGCCCACGCAGGTCGCCCGACGACTCACGGAGGTCGAGGCGGTTCAACACGAGCGGGGGCTCCGGGGCCGGGACGGGAGGGGGCGGGGCATGGCCGCATCACGGTACCGGGGGGTCACCGCGGCCAACGAGCCGGTATCTGCGTGTGCCGGCCGTCGCGGGTAGACAAGGGCCTCCGCCGAGCCAGGAGCCGTTCCGTGAGCCTCGATCACGCCCAGCTGTCGTCCGTCGCCACGGGCCTCGACGAGATGATCAAGCGGGTGGCCGAGTCCGCCGAGGGCATGCGGACCGCCGGCCGTGACGACCTTGCCGGCGACCTCTACGAGGTCGAGCGCTCGCTCCAGGCCGCGTCGCGGCGCCTCGCCACCCTCGTGCGCCAGCTCCGCTGAGCGACGCGGACCATCGGGGTACCCGGGGTACCTGAGCCGAAAACGTCACCGGCGCCCCTTGCGGGGCGCCGGCGCGGGCGACATCGGGCGGCGGACCCGTCTGTCGCCTTCTACCAGGTGGCGGGAACCTGGTTGGCTCGATCATACCCCCACCCTGCGCCCCAAGGCACGCACCCTCCGTCCCTTTTCTGGGAACCCGGCCGGTCCCGGCCTGCTCAGACGAGCGACGAAGGGCAGAAGTCGTTGAGGACGCAGTCCTCGCAGCGGGGCCGGCGGGCGATGCACACCCGACGGCCGTGCAGGATGAGGCGCAGGCTGAAGCGCCCCCTCTCGGCGGCGGGGACCATGGCGTTGAGCTCGTGCTCCACCTTGACCGCGTCGGTCTCGGTGGTGAGGCCCAGCAGCCGGGAGATGCGTCCGACGTGCGTGTCCACCGGCAGCCCCGGCAGGTCGAAGGCGACGCTGCGCACCACGTTGGCGGTCTTGCGCCCCACGCCGGGCAGCGACGCCAGGTCCTTCATGGCCGTCGGCACCTCCCCGTCGTGGCGCTCGACGAGCGCGTTGGCCATCCCCAGGAGGCTCTTCGCCTTGTTGCGGAAGAACCCCGTCGAGTGGATGAGCCCCTCGACCTCGAGCGGGTTGGCCTCGGCGAGGTCCTCCGGCGTCGGGTAGCGGGCGAAGACGGCCGGCGTGACCATGTTGACGCGGGCGTCGGTGCACTGGGCCGAGAGGATGGTGGCCACCAGCAACTGGTAGGGCGACTCGTGGTCGAGCTCGCAGCGCGCCTCGGGATACTCCTCGGCCAGGCGCACGAG
>CAYYDZ010000092.1:0-9575 GCA_964470715.1 uncultured Microthrixaceae bacterium
TACGCCGCGAACACGCCGGCGCCGACCAGGACGTCGGCGACGGTGCCGGCGTCGCCCATCACCTCGTGGCGTAGTTCCGCGGGCGTGAGGCGCTGGGCGGCGAGGCGGCAGAAGTCGACCACGTCGGCGGTCACGGTGGCGTCGGGGGTGCCGGGGGTGCCGCCCACCGTGAGGGTCTGCACGAACTCACCGCCGCCGTCGCCGGTGAGGACCACCCGCACGGTGCGGCCGGGGTCGTCGATGCCGGCCAGCAGGAGCCCGAGGGGGAGCGCACCCACCGCCAGCGCCGACATGAAGGCGAGGTGGTGGGCGGCCGGCGCCCGGAGCGGTCGGCCGGTGGCGCGCCGGATGTCGTCGGCGTGGGTCCACATCTCGAACACCCGGGCGCCCAGCATCGAGCGCAGCGACAAGTCGAGGCCGTGCAGCAGGACCCGGTCGTCGAGGGCGTCCTCGCCGAGGGTCGCGAGGTGGGCGACGTTGGCGTCCACCCAGGCCCACCACTCGGCCACGACGTCGTCGGGGGTCACGCCGGCGTGGGCGGCGATGGTGGGCTCGGTGACGGCGCGGTGGTCGTCCTCGAGGCCGGCGGGGACCTCGAAGGGGGCGAGGCCCGGCGGTGGGGCCACCCCGAGGATCGACGCCACGTACGCCTCGATGGCCATTAGGTGCCCCACGAGCTCGGCCACGGTGAACCCGCTGAGGGTGGGCGCGTCCCACTCGCCCGGCGACAGGTCGAGGAGGAGCGCCGACAGCTCGTCCCCCTGGGCGCGGTAGGCCGACACCGCCAAGGCCTCCGGGGCGGCTGTCGCACCGGGCTCGCGCCGGGCGAAGGCGGCCGCGAAGGTGCGGACGGCCAGCTCGGGTGGCGGCGCCGGTCCGTCGGTCAATTCCACTGGGTGACCCCTTCAGGTCCGAGGGCGAGGGCGAGGCGCTTCATCGCCAGGCGCAGCCTCGACTTGGCGGTGCCCTCGGGGATCCCGAGGGTGGCCGCCACCTGTACGTAGGTCTTTCCGTCGAAGTAGGCCAGCTCGACGGCCCGGCGCTGATCGTCGGGCAACGCGGCCACCGCGGCGCGTACCCGCTCGGCTGTGAGCCGAGCGGTGGCCGCGTCGGCAGTGTCCGCGGGGGAGGGGCTGGGCACGACGGTCGCCCGGCGGGCCTCGTAGCGACGCGCCGTGGTCTCGCGCCGGACCCGGTCGACCGACCGGCGGTGGGTGAGCACGCCCAACCACGCCCGCAGCGTGCCGCGCTCGGGGTCGAACGCGTGGGGCTTCTCCCACAGGCTGACGAACACCTCCTGGGTGACGTCCTCGGCCAGGCTGGTGCTGACCGTCACCCGCCGGGCGAGGTTGTACACGTAGCCCGCGAAGCGGTCGTAGACCTCGGTCAGCGCCGTTTCGTCGCCGGCGATGAGCCGACCGCTGAGGCCGGCATCGGTATCGCCCACCGCGGGAGGCGCCGCCATCGCCGTGATCGTAGCCATCACGACCTCTTCGGTTCTCGCCTCCGTGCCGGATGACGCGACCGCCCCTAGCCTGGCGCGAATGGCCGAGACGAGCACCCCCACCGACACCGGGCACCCGGATCTCGAGCAGGAGATCATCCTCGAGGTGACCGAGCCCGCCCTCGAACAGGTGCTGGCCCTCCGAGCCGCCGAGGAGGACGGGGACACCCTCGGGCTGCGGGTCGAGATCACCGGCACCGCCGGCGTCGAGTTCACCTACGACCTCTCCTTCGATCCCGTCGCCGATGCCGACCCCGCCGCCGGCGACTCGGTCGTCCATCAGGGCGGCCTGCCCGTGATCGTCCCCGCCGGCAGCATCGACCGCCTCCGCGGCGCCACCCTCGACCTGCCTCGCAACTCCGGCGACGGCCTGGTGATGCGCAACCCCAACCGTCCCAACCCGCTGGCAGGCATCGAGCTCGAGCTCTCCGGCGACGTCGCCGATCGCATCAACCAGCTCCTCGACCAGTCCGTGAACCCCGCCCTCGCCGCCCACGGCGGCTTCGCCAAGCTCGAGGGTGTGACGGACGACGTCGCCTTCGTGACCATGGGCGGCGGGTGCCAGGGCTGCGCGGTCAGCGCCGTCACCCTGCGCGAGGGCATCGAGGCCGCCATCCTCGAGGCCATCCCCGAGATCACCCGGGTGGAGGACGCCACGGACCACACCGCCGGCGCCAACCCGTTCTACTGATGCGTGTGTCGGGCGTGTGACCGGCCCCTGACGCCCGCTCTCGACGTGACCGATGTCACGCGGTATCCTGTGGATACTCCAAGTGGGGGCGACAGGGGGGAAGAGCCCGGGAAGCGCCGAAACGGCAGCTCCCGGGCTCTGTCGCGTAAGGGGTGCAGGTGGTCAGCCCAGGGCCGTGAGGCAGCGCCGGACCTCGGCGGCGACCCCGGCGGCATCGAGGCCCAGGTCGGCGAGGATCGCGTCGGGCTTGCCATGGGCGAGGTAGGCGCCGGGCACCCCGAGCACCCGGACCACTGGCGCAGCGTGGCCCAACGAGCGCTCGGCCACCTGGTCGGCCAGGGCCGAGCCGATGCCGCCGTCGCGCAAGCCGTCCTCGACCGACACCACCAGGCGGTGGCCGGAAGCATCGGCGATGAGGTCGGGATCGAGGGGCTTGACCACACGAGGGTCCCAGACCGTCGCCTCGATGCCCTCGGAGGCGAGCTCGTCCGCGGCGGTCTCGCAGGCGGCGAGCATCTTGCCGACCCCGATGAGGCAGACGCCCTCGCCGCGTCGCACCTTGCGGGCGTGCAGGCCGTGGCCGACCTGGTCCGGGGTGACGCTGGGGGCCGCCGTCTTCGCCCACCGGATCACCACGGGGCCCTCGGTGATCTCGAGGGCGTCGTGCAACATGACCCCGAGCTCCTGGTACGACGACGGGGCGAACATGGTGAGTCCGGGCACCTTGGTGCACAGCACCATGTCGAGGATGCCGTGGTGCGACGGGCCGTCGTCACCGGTGATGCCCGCCCGGTCGAGGCAGAACACGACCGGGACCCCGTGGAGGCCGACGTCGAGGTTGAGCTGGTCGAAGGCCCGGGTCAGGAAGGTCGAGTAGATGGCGCAGACGGGTCGCAGGCCGCCCATGGCCATGCCCGCCGCCATGGTGACCGCGTGCTGCTCGGCGATGCCGACGTCGACGCAGCGGCCGGGGAAGCGCTCGCTGAACGGGAGCAGGCCGGTGGAGTCGGGCATGGCCGCGGTGATGGCCACCAGCTCGGGGCGCTCGTCGGCCTCTTTGATGAGAGCGTCGGTGAACGCGGCCGTGTAGCTGCCCGGCTTCACCCCACCGATGTCGTGGAGGTGCTTGATGGTGTCGCTCTCGGCGGGCTCGTGGCCCTTGCCCTTCTGGGTGACGACGTGCACCACCACGGGGCCGTCGTCGAGCTCGGCGGCATTGCGGAGGGCGGACTCGAGGCCTTCGATGTCGTGGCCGTCGAAGGGGCCGGAGTAGCGAACGCCCAGGTTCTCGAAGAACGCCGGCGGCTCCCACATCTCGCGCACGGCGGCCTTGGTGGCCTCGACGGCGCGCTCCAGGCGCTCGCCCACCAGCGGCATGTCGTGGAGCATCCGCTCCACCTTCGCCTGGCGGCGCAGGTACGAGGGGTTCAGGCGTAGTCGGGCGAGGCTCTCACCCAGGCGGGAGACCGTCGGGGCGTACGAGCGGCCGTTGTCGTTCAAGATGATGATGACGTTGCGACCGCTGTGGCCGAGGTTGTTGAGGCCCTCGAAGGCCATGCCGCCGGTCATCGAGCCGTCACCGATCACCGCCACGATCTGGCGGCGGCCGCCGCCAACACCATCTTCGTTCTCGGGCAGCGTGCCGGCGTCGCGGGCGGCGGCCAATCCGTGGGCGTAGGACAAGATGGTGGAGGCGTGGCTGTTCTCCACCCAGTCGTGCTCGGACTCCTCGCGGTTGGGGTAGCCCGACATGCCGCCGGCCTTGCGCAGGGTGGTGAAGCCCTCCTGACGGCCGGTGACGATCTTGTGCACGTAGGCCTGGTGGCCGGTGTCCCAGAGGATCAGGTCGTGCGGGGAGTCGAAGACCCGATGAAGGGCCAGGGTGAGCTCGACCGCGCCGAGGTTCGAACCCAGATGGCCGCTTCCGGCCGTGTCGATGGCGTCCACGATGAAGGTGCGGATCTCCGCCGCCAGCACATCGAGCTCTTCGTAGGAGAGCGACCGCAGGTCGGCCGGCCCTTGGATCTGTTCGAGCATGTGCACTGCACGCTACACGGGGCGCTCGGCATCCACGTTGGCGGACCCCGCGCGTCGCTCCTCGCGGCGGCGGTCGTTGTGGCGCGTGAGCGCCGACCCGAGGAGGTAGCCGATGGCGAGGATGACCGCTCCCCCGACGGCATCGAGCCAGTAGTGGTTGGCCGTCACCATGATGGCGAAGAGGGTGAGCCACGGGTACGCCGCCACCAGCACCTTGGCGATGGGGGACTTCACGTACTTGTAGAGCACGAGGAAGCACCACATCGACCAGGCGAAGTGCAGGCTGGGCATGGCCGCGAACTGGTTCGAGACCTTCTGCATCGCGCCCGAGTCGAACGACCACAGGCCGCCGAAGCGGGCCAGGGAGTCCACGAAGCCGTAGTGCGAGCAGGCGCCGTAGGGCCCGCAGCTGTCGAGCAGCCGGGGTGGCATGAGCGGGAAGAGGCTGAAGCCCACCAGGGCGAGACCGGTGGTGAAGGCGAGGGTGTTGCGCCACAGCGGGTACCGGGCCGGGAAGCGGCGGTACGTGTACACCATGGCGAAGATCGTCACCGCGAAGTGGAACGTGCCGTAGTAGATGTTCCAGAACTGCATGAAGGTCTTGTTCGCGATGAAGAGGTCCTGGATGCCCTCCTCGTGGAACAGCCCGACCGCCCGTTCGATGGAGATCACCATGCGGGCGTTGTGGAAGGCGTGCTCGATGCCGACGCTGGCCGACCCGAACCGGTTCCGGATGAACGAGTACACGAAGTAGAACGCGAGGACGTAGAGGCCCTCGCGCCACCAGCGCAGGCCGATGCGGTCGCGGACGGCCTGGTTCGCGGCCGCAGCGGCGTCTTCGGTGGTGCCCACGGCCGCGGTGGCGTCGCTCACGCCGTGGCCGCCGCGTGGGCGCGCTTGCCGCGGGTGCCCTTGGGGCCGCCGAGGGCGAACGAGGGGGCGCCGGCGAGGCTGGCGACCAGGGTGAGGAGGTAGAGCAGGAGCCCGAACGCGATGGCGCTGTGGGCCGGCACGCCGAGGGGCTGGAGGAACAGCACGAAGGCACCCTCGCGGATGCCGAGGCCCGAGATGCCGATGGGCAGCACCTGGGCGATGAGCACCGCAGGCAGGAACACGAGCAGCGCGGTGAAGCCCACCTCGTTGCCGATGCCGATGGCGTAGGAGGCCATGAGGGCGGCGCACACGAGCACGAGCTGGTACCCGAAGGCGGCGAGGAGCACGTGGGCGGCGGCACCGGGCTGTCGACGGAGCCGATCGAGGCCCAGGTGGACCGATCCGGCGAAGCGGCGCCAGCCGTCGCGGTCGGCGAATCGACCGCCCAGGTGCTGGTTGCCCACCGCGACGAGGAGGATCACGAGACCGACCAGGGTGCCGAGGGCGACGGCGACCGCGACCCGGGTGGCGGTGCCGAGGTCGCGCAGGCCCGGGTTGAGCAGGAGCCCCACCATGGTGATGACCGGGAGCACCACCCAACCGGTCAGCCGCTCGAGCACCACCGAGGCGAACGTGCCGGGACTCTCCCCGTTCTCCTTGGACAGGCGCGACACACGCACGACGTCACCGCCGATGGTGCTCGGAAGCGCGTTGGAGACGAACTGGCCGGCGAAGTAGTAGCGGACGAGGTGTGCCAGTGGCCCCTCCAGCTCGAGGGCATGGAGCACCTGCTGCCAGCGCACCGCCGACATGACGATCGAGACGAAGGTGAGGGCGACGGCGCCGGCGAGCCAGGCGAAGGTGGCCGGGGTGGGGTCGGGGACCAGCTCGTGGAGGCTGAAGTCGGGGATGCGCGAGAAGAGGAAGGCCAACATGGCCACACTGGCCAGCAGGCGCACGGGCATCACCCAGCGGCGCTGCTTCTTCGGTTTGGGGTCGTCCTCGTCCAACACTTCGCCACCGGTCCTCGTCAACCCCGCTGCAGTACCGGGAAAGTGTACGTCCGAGGCGGTGCCGCGAGCCCTCAAGGGCGACGGCCTCGCCGCCGATGGTGCGGTGATCCGAGGAGGTCGCCCGATGAGGCGCACGATGATGGCGCTGGCCCTCGCCCTGGGCGTGGCGCTGACCCTGCTGGCCACGGCGTGCGGCGCCGGCATCGAGGCGCGTTCCGTCGAGGAAGCGGCCCCGGTGGTGACCAGCACGGCACCCGCGTCCGACGACCTCGCGTCGACCACGACGACGGGACCCCTCCCGGCCGACGTGGGAGACGCCGAGCCCGTGGCGGTTCTTGCGGACACCGTCGAGCGCACCGGGGCGGTCGAGTCCGGCCGCTACGAGCTGCTCGTGACCTACGACACGGATTCGCTCGGCGCCGAGCCGGTTGCACCGATCCGTGCCACGGGTGAGTTCGCCGATCAGGGCCGTTCGGTGCGCCTGGTGATGGACCTCGGGCCGCAGGTCGGCGCCCTCGAGGAGGTCGTGGTGGACGGCGTCGCCTACGTCACGACTGCCGGTGTGGGCTGTCGTCAGCTCGATCTCGACGACGCGCTCGACTCGTTCGGCGGTGCCGGTGGCGGCGCCATGGACCCGAGCGCGTTCCTCGCGCAGCTCCGGGCCGTCGGCGCAGACGTGGAAGAGCTCGGCGCCCTCGACGTCCGCGACGTGGCCACGACCCACTACGCCGCCACGTACACGCTCCGTGACGCCATCGCGGCCATGCCGGCCGCGCAGGCCGACGCGCTCGAGCAGACGTACGCCGCCCTGCCGCCATCGTTCTTGGGGACAGAGCAGGCGGTCGACGTCTTCGTCGATGGGGACGGCCTGGTTCGCCGCATGCAGGTCGCGACGACCGCCATGGACGTGGAGGGCGTGACACTTCCCGCGATGACCACGATCATGGACTGGTTCGACTTCGGAGCCGACGTGACCATTGCGGCGCCGGCGGATTGCGATCCGGTGCCCACGGGGTTCCAGACGGTCCCGGTCGGCTGAACCCGGCTCGGGCGGGCGCCTCCTACACTCCCCGGCGAGCCACGATCGCTCGACCGGGGAGGCTGGCTGTGGACGTACGCACGATCGCGGTGGGGGAGGTGACGCTCGCGGTGGCCGAGGCCGGCCAGGGCGGGCACCCCTTCCTGCTCCTGCACGGCTTCACGGGTGCCAAGGAGGACTTCACGCCCTGGCTCGACGACCTTGCCGCCCGCGGCTACCACGCCGTGGCACCGGACCACCGAGGGCACGGTGACAGCTCGAAGCCGACCGACGAGGCCGCCTACTCGCTCGAGCAGTTCGCCGTCGACGCGCTGGCCCTGGTCGACGCACTGGGGTGGGACCGGTTCCACCTGCTCGGGCACTCGATGGGCGGGATGATCGCCCAGCACGTCGCCTTGGCGGCGCCCGAGCGCATCGAGTCGCTGGTGTTGATGGACACCGGCCACGGCACCATCGAGCTCGACGCCGAGCTCGCCGCCTGGGGGCTCTCACTCGTGCGCACCGAGGGCATGGACGCCCTCGCCGACGTGCTCGCGCAGATCGAGGGGCCCTTGTACACCGACGCCTACCAGCGCCTCGTCGACGCCAACCCCGACCACAAGGCCTTCGGCGACCGCAAGCTACGGGCCTCGTCGGCGGCCATGTACGCGGCGATGGGCACCGAGCTGATGTCCGACCACGACCGCCTCGACGACGTTCGCTCGCTGTCCATGCCGACCCTCGTGCTGGTGGGGGAGGAGGACGTCCCCTTCCTCGGCCCATCCCAGCGCCTCGCCGACGCCATCGGCCCCGCCCGCCTCGAGGTCGTCCCCGCCGCCGGCCACTCGCCGCAGTTCGAGAACCCCGAGGTGTGGGAGAAGTACCTCTTCGCCTTCCTCGACGAGCAGGACGCCTGATGGCGCTGGTCTCGGGCCACGGCGGGGAGCTCGCCCTCGCCGCCCTCCGGCCGTACGGGGTCGACACCCTCTTCACCCTCTCGGGCGGGCACATCTTCCCGCTCTACGACGCCGCGGTGAAGGCCGGCGACGTCCGCATCCTCGACGTCCGCCACGAGCAGACCGCCACCTTCGCCGCCGAGGGCGTGGCCAAGCTGACCCGCCGCCCGGGTGTGGCCGTGCTGACCGCCGGTCCGGGGGTGACCAACGGCATCTCCGCAGTCACGACGGCGATGTTCAACGGATCGCCCCTCGTGGTGCTCGGCGGGCGCGCCCCGCAGGCCCGCTGGGGCGCCGGCTCGCTCCAGGAGTTCGACCACGTCCCCGTGCTGGCGCCCATCACCAAGCAGGCCGCCACCGTCACCGACACCGGGGCCATGGGCCGAGACGTCCACGACGCCGTGGTCAGCGCCCTCACCCCGCATCAGGGGCCGGTGTTCCTCGACCTCCCGCTCGACGTGGTCTTCGGCGAGGCCGAGGGCGAGGTGCCCGACGCCGTCGTCCCCGCGGGCCTCGAGCCCGACCCGGGCGACGTGGCCAAGGCGGCCGCGCTCATCGCGTCGGCCGAGCGGCCCGCGGTCATCGCCGGCAGCGACGTCTACTGGGGTGGTGCCTGGGAGGCGCTGCGAGCCTTCGTCGAGACGCTGCGGGTGCCGACGTTCGTCAACGGCCTGGGCCGGGGCACCCTGGCCGCCGACCACGAGCTGGCCTTCAGTCGCACCCGGGGCCTGCTCAAGGCCGAGGCGGACGTCGTCGTCGTGATCGGCACGCCGCTGGACTTCCGCATCTCCTTCGGCTCGTTCGGCGACGCCAAGGTCGTGCACGTGGTCGACTCGCCCGAGGGCCGGGCCACCCACGTGCAGGCCGCGGTCTCGCCCGCCGGCGACCTGACCTCCACGCTGACCGCGTTCGCCGACTGGTCGAGCGTGGCCCGCGCCGGCGGCGTGGCCGACCACGAGCCGTGGATCGCCCGCCTGCGCGACGCGGAGAACGCCGCCCTCGCCCAGGACGCACCGCTGCTGGCCGCGGATGCCGGGCCGATCAAGCCGACGCGCATCTACGGCGAGCTGCGCGCCCGGTTGGACCGCGACGCCGTCGTCGTCTGCGACGGCGGCGACTTCGTCTCCTACGCCGGCAAGTACATCGACTCGTACCAGCCGGGCTGCTGGATGGATCCCGGGCCGTACGGCTGCCTCGGCACCGGCATGGGCTACGCCATCGCCGCCCGGGTCACCCACCCCGACCGCCAGGTCGTCGTGCTGCTCGGCGACGGCGCCGCCGGCTTCTCGCTGATGGACGTCGACACCCTCGTGCGCCACGACCTGCCCGTCGTGATGGTCATGGGCAACAACGGCATCTGGGGCCTCGAGAAGCACCCCATGCAGATGCTCTACGGCTACGACGTGGCCGCCGACCTCCAGCCGGGCTGTCGCTACGACCAGGTCGTCACCGCCCTCGGCGGCGCCGGCGAGGTGGTCGAGCG
>CAYYDZ010000092.1:9675-11054 GCA_964470715.1 uncultured Microthrixaceae bacterium
TACGTGCCCGGGCCGATCGAGCCGGGCACCTGGCACGTCGAGCTCGGTGCCGGCTTCGTCGCCCCCGGCGGGGTGTCCTACGAGGTGATCGTCACGTGCACCGACGCCGACGAGGGCCCGCCTGCCGAGCGGGACCCGGTCGACCCCGAAGCCGTCGTGAACGACGAGCCCGGCTGGTACGCCGGCGACTTCCACCTGCACGCCTACCACTCGAACCCCGAGGGTCCCGCCGGCCAGGCCATGGTCGACTTCGCCCGCAACGCCGGCCTCGACTTCGTCCCGGTCACCGAGTACGTGACGCCGGCGCACTGGTGGGAGCTGGGCGCCACCCAGCGGGCCAACCCCGACGTCCTGCTCTGGCCGGGCCGGGAGGTCATCACCTACGGCGGCCACGCCATCGTCCTCGGCGAGACGCCGGACGAGATCGAGTACCGGGTGGGCCACGAGGGCACCACGCTGGGCGACATCCAGCAGGGCACCTTCGACGACGGCGCCCTGCTCGGCCTGGCCCACCCCACGACCTTCCCGGGTGCCGACGGTGCCGAGCTGTGCCGTGGCTGCGAGTTCACCCTCGAGGACCAGATCGACCTCGACCGGGTGGACACCTACGAGGTCGTCAACACCGGGGCCCTGCTCGACGGTGACTTCGCCCCGACCGGTCCCGGCCAGGGCGGCTTCGCCAACCCGTTCGTCGCCACCGCGGTCGACGAGTGGGAGGGCTACCTGGCCGCCGGCCACCGCATCACCGCGGTGTCGGGCTCGGACGACAAGCTCGGCGACCACTACGGCGCCACCGCCACCCAGGTCTACGCCGAGCAGCTCTCCCGGCCGGCGCTCATCGAGGCCCTGGACGCTGGCCACGCCTACGTCCAGGCCCGGGGCGTGGCCGACAGCCCGACGCTCGAGCTCACCGCCACCGCGCCCGACGGCAGCACGGGCAAGTTCGGCGACACGCTGGTGGCCGACACCGCCGAGGTCACGGTGACCGTCCACGACGGCGACGGCCAGTCGCTCCGGGTGCTGCGCAACGGCGAGGAGGTGGACGTGGTCCCCGTCGAGGGCGACGACTTCACCCACACGTTCACCGCCGACCGCGCCGCCGACGAGGGCCCGCTCGGCACGTTCTGGGGCATCGAGACCGAAGACTCCGAGTCCCTCACCACCATCGCCAACCCGGTCTTCCTCGCCGACCAGCCGGCCGAGGTCACCGAGCGGCCGGCGCCGGCGCTCACCCGGGTCGACGAAGCGCCCGAGACGTCCGGCCCGGTCGAGCAGTCGTCGCCGGCGACGTGGGAGTGGGTCGTCGCCGCCGTGGCCGGCGCCGTCTTGGTCCTCGGTGTGATCAGCTACCTGCGCCGCAAGGGGCCCGCGAGCCGCCG
>CAYYDZ010000093.1:0-3724 GCA_964470715.1 uncultured Microthrixaceae bacterium
GCCCGCGGGCGCCTCCAGCCCGGCGTCACCCCCACCGGGGCGGACACCTGGCGGGTCGGTCCCCTCGACCCGGACGACCACCGCCGCCAGGGCGAGCTGGCCCGGGCCCTCCCGCCGGAAGCGCACGCCATCGCCCTCGCCGGCCACCGGCCCACCCGCATCGGCTCCGCCGAGGCCGCAATCGCCGCCTTCGCCGACGCGGTGGCCGACCTGCTGCCCCGGTCCACGTCGGCGACGACGGCGGTGGGGCACGACGCGTTCGCGTCCAGACCGGCCGAGCCCGGTCGGACGGCGCTCGCCGGCCCCGCCGCCGACTGGCTCGCCGGCCTGCGCCCCTCGGCCGACGCCGTCGTCGTCGCCCTGCGTCTGGAGCCACCCCTCGACGAGGAGGACCCCTTCCGTGCGGCGCTCCAGCTCCAGAGCGCCACCGACCCCTCCCTCGTGCTCGACGCCGCCGACCTGTGGGCGGCGCCTGACGTCGTGCTCGAGCGCTTCCCCGACGGCGAGACCGACCTCCTCCTCGCACTGCGCCGAGGCGCCCGCACCTGGCCGCCGCTCCAGCGCTTGCTCGACGAGGCCCTACCCACGGCCCTGGAGGTGAGCGACGAGGAGGCCGACGACCTGCTCGGCCCGGTCGTCGACGACCTGGCCGGCGCCGGCATCCAGGTGCTGTGGCCGAAGGAGCTGGTCGACAACCTCACCCTCACGGCCGTGGCCTCCTCGACCCCCACCCCGGCCGGCGTGGTCGACACGGGCTTCTCGCTGGAGGACCTGCTCGAGCTGCGCTGGACCGCCGCCATCGACGGCGAGGCCCTCACCCCCGCCGAGCTGGCCGCGCTGGCCGAGGCCAAGCGGCCGGTCGTGCGCCTGCGGGGCCGCTGGGTGCGGGCCGATCCCGAGCGCCTCGCCCGCCTGCGCCAGCGGCGCCGCCTCAGCGCCGGCGAGGTGCTGGCCGCCAGCCTCGGCGGCGAGCTGGTGGTGGACGGCGAGACCCTCGAGGTCGAGCTCGTTGGACCCCTTTCCGGGCTCACCGAGCGCCTCGCGGCCTTCGACCCGACCCACGTCCTGCCCGCACCCCCGGGGCTGCACGCCGAGCTGCGCCCCTACCAGCAGCGGGGCGTGGCCTGGCTGGCGGAGATGGCCGACCTCGGCCTCGGCGGCGTGCTGGCCGACGACATGGGCCTCGGCAAGACCGTCCAACTCCTCGCCCTGCACCTCCAGCGCCACCCGCCGGACGCGGGCGACGGCCACGCCGCCACCGGCCGGCCCACCCTCGTGGTGTGCCCCGCCTCGGTGCTGGCCAACTGGGAGCGGGAGGCCGCCCGCTTCGCCCCCGACATCCCGGTCCGCCGCTACCACGGCGCCGGCCGGAGCCTGGACGACCTCGCCCCCGACGAGCTCGTGGTGGCCACCTACGGCATGGTCCGACGCGACGCCGAGCGCCTGGCCGGCGTGCACTGGGGGCTGATCGCCGCCGACGAGGCGCAAGCGGTCAAGAACCCGCTCGCCCGCACCGCCAAGGCCCTGCGCCACCTCCCCGCCGACGCCCGCTTCGCCCTCACCGGCACACCCGTCGAGAACCGCCTCACCGAGCTGTGGGCCCTGCTCGACTGGACGACGCCCGGCCTGCTCGGCCCCCTCGAGCCCTTCCGCCGGAAGGTGGCGCTGCCCATCGAGCGCTACCGCGACCCCGAGGTCACCGAGGCGCTCACGCGGGTGACCCGCCCGTTCCTTCTGCGCCGCCGCAAGAGCGACCCGACCATCGTCCCCGAGCTGCCCCCCAAGACCGAGGTCGACCGGGTCGTCCCCCTGAGCGTCGAGCAGGCGTCGCTCTACAAGGCGGTCACCGAGGAGGCCCTCGCCACCATCGCCGAGAGCGAGGGGATCGAGCGGCGGGGTCTCGTGCTCAAGCTGCTGACCGCCCTCAAGCAGATCTGCAACCACCCCGCCCAGTACCTGCACCAGCCGGGCCCGTTGGTCGACCGCTCGGGCAAGCTCGACGCCACGGTCGAGCTGCTCGACATCATCGCCGACGAGGGGGCCGCCGCCCTCGTGTTCACCCAGTACGTCGAGATGGGCCGCCTGCTCGAGCAGCACCTCGGCGGCCACGGCCTGCGCACCTTCTTCCTGCACGGCTCGCTCGGCGTGCGTCGCCGCCAGGAGCTGGTCGACCGCTTCCAGGCCGGCGAGGCCGACGCCTTCGTCATCTCGCTCAAGGCCGGCGGCACGGGGCTCAACCTCACCCAGGCCAGCCACGTGATCCACTTCGACCGCTGGTGGAACCCCGCGGTGGAGGACCAGGCCAGCGACCGGGCGTGGCGCATCGGCCAGGAGCGGCCCGTCACCGTCCACCGCCTCATCTGCGAGGGCACGGTGGAGGACCGCATCGCCGCCCTGTTGGAGGACAAGCGGGCGCTGGCCGACGCCGTGGTGGGCAGCGGCGAGGGCTGGATCTCCGAGCTCGACGACCGGGCCCTCGCCGACCTCGTCCGCCTCGCCGAGCCGGTCGCGTCCGGATCCGCCGCCGCGGCGTCGGCCGCTGTGTCCCCGGCCCCGGCCTCGACCCGGACCCCGGCCCCGTCCCCCGCTCCGCCTCCGTCCACCGCCACCCCGAGGCGCGGCGGCCTCTCCCTCGTGCCCCCGCTGGACGACGACGAGGGCGCGTGATGGTGCCGCGGCGGACCTTCGGGAACACGTGGTGGGGAGCGGCGTGGGTCGACGCGCTCGAGCACCGCGCCCAGCTCGACCCCAACCGCCTGCCCCGGGGCCGCACCTACGCCCGCCAGGACCGCGTGGACCGCCTGGAGGTCGAGCCCGGGGCGGTGCGCGCCTTCGTGCACGGCAGCCGGTCGGTGCCCTACCGCGTGCGCCTCGGGGTCCGCCCCTTCACCGACGACGAGTGGGAGCTCGCCCTCGACGCCATCGCGGCGCGGGCGGGCCACGCCGCCGCCCTGCTCGACGGCGAGCTCGACCCCGGCATCGTCGAGGACGCCCAGGCAGCGGGCGTCGACCTGTTGCCGCAGGCCGGTGAGCTGCGCCCCGACTGCTCGTGCCCCGACTGGGCCAACCCCTGCAAGCACGCGGCGGCGGTCTGCTACCTGACCGCCGACCTGCTCGACGACGACCCCTTCACCCTGTTCCTCCTGCGGGGACGCACCCGGGACGAGGTGCTGGCCGAGGTCCGCCGCCGGCGTTCAGGGACGACGGGAACGACAGGGTCCGACGGCGCCGACCGGGCCGGCGCCGGCACGGCTCCCGATATCGACCCGGGGGTGGCGGCGCGCGACGCCTGGGCCTGGACCCCGGCGGACCCGCCCCGCCCGCCCACACCCCGGTCGGCGCCCGGTCGACCGGCGCCATGGGCCACCGACCCGCCGGCGGGCGCACCGTTCACCGCCGACGGCCTGCGCGAGCTGGCCGCCGACGCCGCCGAGCGGGCATGGGACATGACCCGGGGGGACGGGCGCGCCGACCTCACCCTCGACCCCGACGCCGACCTGGCGCGTCGAGCCAGCGGGGCCCTCGGTACCGACCGCTGGCCCGCGCTCCTCGCCGCCACCGGCGACAGCGACCGTGCCCTGCGCCACCTGGCCACCGCCTGGCGCTTCGGCGGCGAGGCGGCGCTGGCCGCCATCGGCGACCCACCCTGGAGGGCCGACCCGCTCGTCATGGGCGCGGCCCGCGACGCGGTGGGCGCCGCCCTCAAGCGCTACGGCGCGGTCGC
>CAYYDZ010000093.1:3824-10935 GCA_964470715.1 uncultured Microthrixaceae bacterium
GCTCCCACCCGGCCACCTCGTCACCTGGAACGGCGCCGGCTTCGACTTCCCCTTCCTGTGGGACCGGGCCATCGCCGCCGGCGTGGCCCTCGACCTCTACCTCTCGCCCGACCCCCGCATCCCGGTCCCCCACGGCCCACCCACCGGGCATCAACTGGCCTACCGGGTGCGCTGGGGCGCCCACGACCACATCGACGCCTACCTCGAGCTGCGCGCCACGGCCCACCGCGTCGCCGGCTCGGCGCGCCTGAAGCCCTTCGCCGCCCTCCACGGCATCGACTGCCTCGAGCACGACTACGCCCGCCTGCCGTCGCTGTCCACCGCCGCCCTCGAGCGCTACGTGGCCAGCGACGCCCGCGCCACCCTGCACCTCGCCGAGCGCTACGGCCTCACCGGCTCGCTCGTCGCCACCCCCGCACCCTGCCCCGGCCCCTGAGCGCCACCGGCGTCGTGATGGGCGAGGAGGCGGCGGGCGGCCTCAGCGGGCAGGTCGACGAGCTCGGTGGGTGAGAGCACCCGAGCGGAAGGACCGGCCCGCAGGAGCAGGCGCTCGAGCCAGGTGGTGCCGACCACGGAGAAGGTGAGCTCGACGCTGCCGTCACCGTGCTCGGCGACGACCTCGCCGGGGTAGACCTCGGCCGCCCACGCCGCCGACCGAGGCAGCAGTACCCGCACGTCGACCGCGCCCGCCGGCGCCACGAAGGCGGCGGGGCCGGCCAGCACCACCGAGCGGCTGAAGGTCGCGCCCGTGGGCCGCACGGCGTGGATGCGGCTCACCCGGTACTTGCGGACCTCGTCGTGGCCGTGGTCCCAAGCGTCGAGGTACCACTCGCCGTCCACCAGCGAGACCCGCAACGGGTCCACCGTGTGCTCGCCGACCTCGTCGCGCCACAGCGAGTAGTAGGTGATCTCGACGGTCTCGTGGCGCTCGGCGGCCGCCCGCACGGCGTCGCGGTAGGCCGGTACGTCCACGACCACCTCCACGTCGTCGCGGTCGACCCCCAGCGCCGTGGCCAGCGCGTCCAGGGCCTCGTCCAGCGGCGCCGCCTCGAACAGGCCGCTGGCCAGCAGCGACTCGCCGGCGGTCAGCGCCGCGAAGCCCTCGGCCCGGGACAGCTGCAGGGGCCGGCGAACGTATTCGGGCAGCAGGCCCACACCGACTTCGTCGCCGTCGACGGTGATGGCGAGGACGTCGAAGGGGTTGGGGCCGCACATCGACAGCAGGATCACCTCCTGGCGCATGCGCTCGACGGGCAGGCCGAAGCGCTCGGCGAGGTCCTGCACCGACGCCGACCCCTCCTGGTGCAGGAAGGCGAGCACGGCCAGCATCCGCGGCAGGCGCTCGGCGACCGACGGCCGGCTCATGGTCGACCCTCGGCGACGGCCACCCGCCACGAGCGCACGTCGTCGCGCAAAGGCAAGAAGGGCAGCACCTGGAGCAGGTGCGCAGCCACAGACGGCCGGCTCACCGCCCGCCCTCTGCGATGGCGGCCAGCCACGAGCGCACGTCGTCGCGCAGCACGTCGGGGGCCATCACCCGGGCGTGGTCCAGCATGCCCAGGAGCCACGACCGGAAGGCCGGCCGGTTGGACACGGCCAGCTCGACGACCATCGAGCCGTCGTCCCGACGCTCGAGCACGTGGGCCCGGGGGTGCTCGGCCTGCACCTTGGCGGCCAGCACCGCGTCCACCTCCACGAGGGCGGTCACCACCTCGTCGCCCCCCACGAGCTTGGGGTCGGCGGGGAACGCGGCGGTGGCGTCGAAGTCGTCGGGCTCGGGGTGCTCGGACGGGCCCACGTCGACCACCGGGCCCGTGATGCGGTCCACCTTGAAGAAGCGCCAGCCGTCGGCGTCGGCGTACCAGCCGAAGAGGTACCAGTAGCCCTCCCGCAGCAGCAGGCCCCAGGCGTCGACCACCCGTTCCCGCTCGCCGTGGGTGAAGCGGACCCGCCGCCGGTCGCCGCAGGCGGCGAAGAGCACCGGCAGGTGCTCCTGCGAGGCCACCACCGCGACCTGGTCCTGCCCGCCGACCAGGCCACCCAGCTTCCAGGCCGCAGAGGTCGACCAGTTGCGGCCGTCGAAGCCGACCGCGGTGGCGGCGAGGTTCAGGGCGAACTGGGCGTCCTCGGAGAGGTCGAGCTTCGGCAGGTAGTAGTCCTCGCGGCGGATCGTGTAGGCGTCGTCGCGCTCCTCCACCGGGACGCCCGCGTCACGCAGGGTGGCGAGGTCCCGGAAGAAGGCCCGCTCGCCGCTGTCGCCCTCCGGGTAGGCCGTGGACGACTGCTGGCCCAGCGCCGCCCGCAGCTCGACCTGGGTCTGCGGCTGGTCGCGCTCCAACAGCAGGAAGAGCAGGTCCGACAGTCGCTCCAGTCGGTCACCGGCCACGACGCGGGATGGTAGGGCAGGCCGGCGCGATTCAGTCGACGATGAGGGCGGCGCCGCCGCGGCGGGGGTCGCCGGCGGCCGCACCCGAGCCGTCGGGGCCTGGGGGCACGACCGCGTGGGCGCCGCCGAAGTAGAGGTTGCGCTCGGCCCACTCGTTCACGGGCCGGCGCCGGCGCAGCGCCTCGACCGACTCGGCGGACCAACCCGGCTCGATCTGCACGACGTCGCCGTCCCAGTGGAGCCTCGGTCCGTCGACGGCACCGGCGAGCGGGACGTCGTGGTCGACCACGGCGGTGACCACCTGGACGATGGTGGTGCGGATGCGCTTGGAGCCGCCGCTGCCGACGACCAGGGCCGGGTCGCCCGACGGGTCGAGCACCACGGTGGGCGACATCATCGACGCCACCCGCTCCCCCGCCGGCGCCGCGTGGAAGCCGTCGGGGTGCAGGTCGTCCTCGCCCAGCATGTTGTTGAGCAGGATGCCGGTCCCCGGGACGACGTACCCGGACGCCTCGCCGTTCGAGGTGGTCATCGACGCGACGTTGCCGTCGCGGTCGGCAACGCTCACGTGGGTGGTGCCCCGCGTCGCCTGGATGCGGGCGTCGACCTCGCCGAGGGCCCGCAACCGGTCCGTCTCGACCATGGCCTCCGTGAGGGCGACGGCGTGGTCGGACGACCCCCGCTCGGGCAGGGTGCCACCGTCCTCGAGCAGGTCGAGGGTCAGCGCCACCAGCGAGCCGCCGAACGACGGCGCCGGGTTGGTGAGCACGCGATGGCCCCGGTAGTCGGCGGTCAGGGGCGTGCGTTCCACCACCTCGAAGGCGGCGAGGTCCTCCTCGGTGACGAGCCCGCCGCCGGCGGCCATGTCGGCGGCGAAGGCCTCGGCGAGGGCGCCCCGGTAGAAGGAGTGGCCGGGGTCGTCGCCGAGGCGCGCGAGGAAGGCCGCCAGGTCCGGGTTGGCCATGCGGTCGCCGGCCCGCAGGGCCCGACCGGTGGGGGCGAACAAGGCGTGGGTGTCGGGCGAGCGGTCGAAGATGGGCCAGAGCAACGCGCACAGCGACGCCGCCATGGGCGAGACCACCACACCGCCACCGGCGAGGTCGACGGCGGGGGCCACGACGTCACGCAGGGGCAGGCGACCGAGACGATCGTGGACGTGGAGGTAGCCGGCGAGGCATCCCGGGACGGCCACGGACCCCCGGCCCACGTTGAAGACCTGGTCGGAGCCGGGGAAGGCGATGGTGACGGGCTCGAAGTGCGGCTGCACCGCACCGGGGCCGAGCCCCCGGCCGGGCGTGTCCACGAAGAAGTCGAAGAGCACGGCCTCGCCCTCGGCGGTGCGGGCGAGCAGGAAGCCGCCGCCGCCGAGGCTGGTGAGGGTCGGCTCGGCCACCGCCGCGGCGAAGCCGGCCGCCACCACGGCGTCGAAGGCGTTGCCGCCGTTGCGCAGCACCGAGGCCGCGGCGGCGCACACCTCGGGGTGCCCGCCCGCGACGAGTCCGCCGGTCATGCGCCCCGCCGTCGGCCGGGCCCGCCCTGGACACCGGTGCTCACGACCAGAGCCGCTCGCCCAGCTCGAGGAGGCCGCCGAGGTCGTGGACGTCGGATTCGAGGTAGGACACCGCCACCACCAGACCGGGACGCTCGCCGAGGCGGGCGGCCTCCTCGGCCTCGCGGGTCGCGACCACCCGGTAGTTCACGAAGCTCTCGCCCACCTCGCTCAACACCCGGGCCACCTGTTCGGCGTCGGTGCACCCGCCGATGCCCTCGGCCACCACCCGCTCGCCCAAGACGGCGCTGTCCCTGCAGATCTGCTCGGCCATGGCCCCGGCGTCCGGGTCGACGAAGAACGCCGGCAGCACCTTGTTCAGCACGAGGGCCCCCAGGTTGAGGTCGCGCTCGGCGAGGGCGTCGATGAAGAACTCGGCCTCGCGGGCCGGCGCCGTGTCGAGGGTGCTCACCACAACGAAGGTGGTGCACCGGTCGGCCAGGGTGCGCTCGATGGAGCGGGCCCGCTCGACGAATCCGTCGTACATGGTCTGGAAGAGCAGGAAGAAGTCGGCGATGTCCTGGAGGAACTGCGAGCCGAGGATGCGGTCGGCCATCGAGTAGAAGGGCTTCGAGGCCGTGCTGAGGATGCGAGACCGGGCCGGCGCGGTGAGCCAGCGCAGCAGGCGGCTGCTGAAGAAGTCGGCCATGCGCTCCGGCGCCTCGAGGAAGTCGATGGCGTTGCGGGTGGGTGGCGTGTCCACGATGATCAGGTCGTAGCGGCCCGAGAGGTGGATCTCGTAGAGCCGCTCCATCGCGATGTAGTCGTGGCTCTGGACGAACTTGCCGGTGATGTTCTGGTAGAGGGGGTTGGACAGGATGGCCGTGCGGGTCTGCTCGTCCGGGGCGTAGCGGTTCACGAGGTCGTCCCACGAGGCCTTCATGTCGAGCATGGCCACCCAGAGCTCGCCGCGGGGCTCGACGCCGACCTCGGCGAAGGCGCTGGCCGGCACCTGGGTCTCGACGTTGCCGAACTGCTCGAGGCCGAGGGCGGTGGCCAGGCGGCGGGCCGGGTCGACGGTGAGGACGAGGACCTTGCCCCCGAGGTGGACTGCGGCCATGGCGCCGGCCGCCGCCGCGGTCGTGGTCTTGCCGACACCCCCCGAACCGCAGGTGACGACGATCTCTCGGGTCGCCAGGAGCTGCTCGAAGCTCGCCGGCGGCGGTGCAAGGGAGGTCTTCTTGGCCACGGCCTAACCCCCCAGGCCGAGTTCGGCGGCGAGGGCCTCGGCCACCTGGTGGGTGGCGCGCGAGCCGTGGCTGCGGGAGAACAACTCGGGCAGGTACAGCACGGGGATGTCGGCGGCCAGGTCATGGCGCAGACGGTCGAGGTGCTCGGCCCGGGTGCGTCGCAGCGTCACCGCCAAGCGGGCGGCATCGAACAAGGGACCTGTGGCGCGGCCCACCAGGGCATCGAGACGCGCGCGGGCGGCCGGTTCGGCCAGTGCCTCGAAGACGGTCTCCTCGCCCCGGCCGAACAGCTCGGGGAGCACCCGGTTGACCGCCACTGCGGCGAGGTCGACCCGGGTCTCGGTGCGGATGCGCTCGGCCAGCTCGAGGGTCTCGCTCACGGGCATCTCCTCGGGCGCCGACACGATGACGGCACCGGTGGTGGCGGGATCGTCGAGGATCTCGCTCAGCCAGCCCGTCTGCTCGCGCACGAGACCGACCTTGACCAGCTCACCGATGGCCTGCGGGGCCGAGATCTGGGCCACCACGTGACCGCTGGCGGCGGCATCGGCGATCACGAGGTCGTAGTGACCTTCCTTGACCTCCCACGCCACCTTGCCCACCGTGAGGATCTCCTTCACGCCGGGGGCGGCGTTCGCCACGAAGTCGAGCGTCCGCGCCAGCGGCCCGATCTTGGCGAGGAACGGCACCTTGATCTGGAGACGCAGGTACTCCTTCAGCGACTCCTCGGTGTCCATGGACATCGCGAACAGGTTGGGCTGGACCTCGCTGGGGTCGAAGGTCGTGGGATCGGACCCGAAGAAGTCGGCGATGTTGCCCTTGGCGTCGAACTCGCACACGAGCGTGCGCTTGCCCTGCTGCGCGGCGACGACGCCCAGAGCGGACGCGACCGTGGTCTTGCCCACTCCACCCTTGCCGGTGACGAACAGCAGCCGCCGGTCGAGCAGCGGCACCGCGGAGGCGGGCACGGACTGGTGCTCAGCCGGCCCCGAAGCCGATGCGCCGCTCGTCCTCGGGACTGCCCAGCTCGACGTAGGCGACCTTGCTCGAGGGGATGGCCACCTCACGGCCGCGCTTGTCGGTCATCCAGAGCACGCCGTCGTCGTCGGACAGGGCGTCCTCGATGGTCTTCTTCAGAGCGTGGCGGTCGACGTCGTCGCCCAGGTCGAGGTCGAGCTCCTTGGGGCTGTAGGTCACACCGATGCGAACGTCCATGGTCTTCCTCTGACTGGCGCTGGGGGTCGGGGCCGCGGCAGAGCCTCGGCGGGGCGGTGGGCGGCCGGTCCGGGACCAGCGGCCGCATCGGACCGATGGTACGCGGCGACCGCCCGATCACACGATCCGGAGCTCGGGGTGGCGGCGCTTCGTGGGGGCCAGGTCGACGGCGATGGTGCGGGCCATCTCGGCGAACACCCGTCCGGTCTCGCTCTCGGGGTCGACTGCGGCGATGGGCTCGCCGTCGTCGCTGCCCTCGCGCAGCGCCGGTACCAGGGGGACCTGACCGATCAGGGGCACGTCGAGGCGCTCGGCCAGGCTGGCCCCGCCTCCCGCGCCGAACAGCTCGTAGCGCTTGCCGTCGTCGCCGGTGAACCACGACATGTTCTCGATGATGCCCTTCACCTCGAGGCCGACCTTCTGGGCCATGAACGCGGCCCGTTGGGCCACCCGCTCGGCCGCCGGCTGCGGCGTGGTGACGACGTAGACCTCGCTCTGGGGCAGGAAGCTGGCGAGGGAGATGGAGATGTCGCCGGTGCCGGGGGGCAGGTCGACCACGAGGAAGTCGGGCTCGCCCCAGTACACGTCGGTGAGGAACTGCTCGAGGGCCTTGTGGAGCATCGGCCCCCGCCAGATCACGGGCTGGCTCTCGTCGGCGAAGAAGCCCATCGAGATGCAGGCCACGCCGTTGGCGCGGGGTGGGACCAGCATCTCGTCGATGAGGGTGGGCGGCCGGTGGATGCCGAGCATGCGGGGGATGGAGAAGCCCCA
>CAYYDZ010000094.1:0-1578 GCA_964470715.1 uncultured Microthrixaceae bacterium
GTGCCGAGCCACGCCGCCGGGGGCCACTCCTTCCAGGCGGCGAGGCCCTTCTTGCGGAGCAGTTCGATGCGGGGATGGTCCTTGGGGTAGCCCCGAGGCGCGGTCTTGAGGGTGTCGTGGGCGGTGACCTCGTAGCCGTCCTTCGCCAGGTCGGCGATGACGTCCTCGAGCGCGCCGCCGGTGGCGTCGGCCACCACCGAGCGGCGGTAGCGGTCGAGCTGGTCCTTGGCCATGACGTAGTAGCCCCGACCGGCGGCCAGGCCGTCGGCGCCCAGGTGGGCGTAGCCGTAGGTGCCGACCATGGCGCCGATGTTGGTCTTGTACGGCGTCTTGTCCGCGCTGAAGCGCACGTCTCGGTACGGGCGGAACACCTTGCCCTCGCCGAACTCGGGGGCGAGCTCGTCCAGCAGGGCCAGCATCGGCCCCTTCACGCTCTCGTCGTAGAAGGCCTTGTGCTCGTTCCAGTAGGTCTTGGTGTTGTCGGCCTCGAGGCCCTCGTAGTAGTCGAGCGCCTCCGCCGGCCAGCCCTTGAACGCCATGGCCGAACGCTACCCAGTGCCGCCGGGGCGGCCGCCGAGGAGGCCGTCGAGGGCACGACCGACCTGGGCGCGCACCTCGGGGTCGGCGGCACCGAGGCGGGCCTCGCGCTGGCCGGCGGCGATGACGAGGCCGCCGAGGAGGTCGGCGACCGCGCCCCGCTCGTCGGCGTCGGACAGGCCGGCTTCGACCAGCGCAGCGTCGAGGGGGGCGAGCACCTGGCGGTGGCTGTCGGCCAGCTCGGCCAGCTCCTCGGGCTCGAGGTCACCCGTCGCCTCGGCCAATGCGACGACCAGGTCGTGCTCGGGTCGGCGGGCGTAGTCGAGCTGGTCGTCCACCCAGGCCTCGATGCGGGCCCGAGGTCGGCCCTCCCCGCCGAGCACCGCGGTGGCGCGCTCGACCTGCGCCGGTAGCTCGGCCCGGAACCAGCGCAGGAGGATGTGCGCCTTGTCGGGGAAGTACCGGTAGAGCGAGTTGCGGGCCAGGCCGACCTCGGCGGCGATGTCGCCGAGGCTCACGCCGGCGTAGCCCCGCTCCACGAACAGGCGCAGGGCGGCGTCGAACACCGCCGCCTCCTGGCGGGCGACGTGCTCGGCGACGCTGTCGGCCTGGATCCGGGGCACGGTCTCAGTCTGGCCCCTGCCTCGGCTCGACGAGCGCGCCCTGATCGACGAGCGCCCCCCGGTCGAGGTGGAGGTGGCGATCGGCGGCGGTGAGCAGGTCCCGATCGTGGGTGACGATGAGGGTGGCGACGCCACGGCGGTGAGCCTCGTCGGCCAGCAGGCGCACCACCTCGACCCCGAGGGCCGGGTCCAGCGACGCGGTGGGCTCGTCGGCCAGCAGGACCGACGGCTCGGCCATCAGCGCCCGGGCGATGCCGATGCGCTGGCGCTCGCCGCCGGACAGGTGGGCCGGGACCCGGCCGGCCGCGCCGGCGAGGCCGACGTCGTCGAGGAGCGCGTCCGCCCGGCGGCGGCGCTCGACCCGACCCACGCCGTTCACGTGGCCGACCAGCTCGAGCTGCTCGCGGGCCGTGAGCGC
>CAYYDZ010000094.1:1678-5531 GCA_964470715.1 uncultured Microthrixaceae bacterium
CGTCGCCGTCGGGCACGGCGTAGGTCACGCCCTCGAGGACGAGGCCGGCGTCGGTCGGGATGTCGGTCGCGCGGCTCACGGCTCCACCCCCAGGGCGATGGCGGGCTCGACCTTGGTGATGCGCCGGAAGGGGATGACCGAGCCGATGAGGCCGGCCACCACCAGCACCAGCGCGGTCGACACGGTGCCGGAGAGCGTCAGGTCGATGGGCGCGGCGCCGCCGGCCAGCAGTGCGGTCAGGCCGGCGCCGACGGCCGTCCCGACCGCAGTGGCGGCGGCCACGACGACGAGCATCTGGCCGACGGCGTCGACGAGCACGTACCGGCTCGACGCCCCCATGGCCTTCAACAGGCCGATCTGGCGGGTGCGCTGCACGGCCAGCACCGTGAAGAAGGCGCCGACCACGAGCGCAGAGATCACCACCAGGAAGCCCCGGATGAGCGACATCGTGGCGGTCTCCGCGGTGAAGCCCGGCGAGCCGTTGTAGGCCTCGGCCTTGGTCACCGTCTCGGTGCCGGCGGCGGCGTCCAGCGCGGCGAGATCGGTCCCGTCGGGGACGTCGAGGGCGATGGCCGAGAAGCGCCCGCGGGCGTCGTTGCCGTAGGTCACCGCCTGCCACGTGTCGAGCGAGGTGTAGGCGAGGGGGACGTGACCGTACGAGCCGGCGAAGGTGAAGCCGAGCACCGGGAGGGTCTCGTCGGTGCCGGCCAGGCGGTACTGGTCGCCCACCTCGACGCCGTCGTCCTGGAGCTCCGACGCGAGGACCAGCCCCGGCTCGCCCGCCAGCGCCTGCTGCGCTTCGGGGCGCTCGACCAGGAAGCTGTCGGCCGGGACGCCGAACAGCGCCAGGTCGAGGCTCGGGCCGTTGTCCACCGGCGCCGCGTTCACGAAGGACACGCCCACCGGCGAGGCCTTCACCTCGGGCACCTGCTGCCAGGCGTCGAGGGCGTCGCCGTCGAGGGTCGAGCGGCTGAACACCGACTGCGAGCCCGGGGCGAAGGCCAGGTGGTCGAGGGGCAGGGCCCGCAGGCCCGACGTGCCGTCGCGCACGAGGCCGTCGGCCAGGCCGGCGAGGACGGTGGAGAGGATGGCCACCAGCGCCACCACCACGCCCACGAGGACGAAGCGGCGCCAGGAGCGGAGGAGGTCACGCCAGGCGAAGAACACCGCGGCGCTCCAGAGATGTCGACATCATGTCGCCATGTTACCGACACGCTGTCGGTTTCCACCGGTGATCCGAGGCGGGAGCGCAGCCGAATGCCCCGCGTGCGCCGGTCCTGGGTCCTCGTCGCCGCCCTCGCGCTCCTCCTGACCGGTTGCGGCAGCGACGCGTCCGACACCGCCGCGACCACGACGACGACCATCACCGAGCCGCCCGCCGCCCGATCCGTCGACGAGGCGCAGCTCCAGGCCTTCGCCGACGACCTGGTGGCCACCACCGGGTCGGAGGGGGGCATCGTGGCCTGGGCGGTCGGCGACGATCCCGCCCTCGTGGTCACCTCCGGCGTGGCCGACGCCCGCACGGACCAGGCGCTCCACCGCGACGACCCGTTCCACGTGGCCTCGATCACCAAGTCGTTCGTGGCCGCCGCCCTCGTCCTGCTCGACGCCGACGGCACCGTCGACCTCGACGCCCCCCTCGCCACCTACGTCGACTGGCCCGGCGGCGACGCCATCACCGTGCGCCAGCTGCTCGACCACACCAGCGGCCTCGGGCCCTTCGGCAACCCCGGCGACGGGGCCGAGGACGGCACCGGCTCCCACTACCTTGCGCTGGTCCAGCGGGGCGGCGCCCTCACCCTCGACGAGGTGCTGGCCGCCACCCGGGACATCGCACCCGTCGACGAGCCCGGGGGATCGGCCACGTACAGCAACCTCAACTACGTGATCGCCGGTGCGGTGATCCAGGCGGCGACGGGCGAGGACGTGGGCACGGTGCTCGACGAGCGCCTCTTCGACCCACTGCGCATGGACCACACCTGGTACGCACCGCAGGAACCCGGCGACGCCGATCCGCTCCCGGGCCTCTACGAGCTCGAGCCCGACCTCGACCCGCTGCCCACGACGGCATTCGACATGGAGCCGTGGCGCACGGTGGCCGCGCCGGCCTCCGGCGCGGTCTCCACCCTCGACGACCTGCTGCGCTGGCGCGACGCCGTGCTGCGCGACCAGTCGATCGACGGGATCGACGTCTCCGCCATGACCGAGATCGGGCCCGGTGGCTACGGGCTCGGCGTCGCCGGCGTCACCGCCGACGGCGCCTGCATCTTCGAGGGCTGCCCGCCCGACCAGACCTTCACCCGCTGGGGCCTCAACGGCGACATCCCCGGCTCGTCCACCCGGGTCCTCCACGACCCGGCCACCGACGCCACCCTGTTCGTCTACCTGAACCGCAACGCCCTCTCGCTCGACGAGCCGACGCTGGCCTTCCTCGAGGGCTGACGATCAATTTTCCGGAGCGGCCCCAACCGCGGGTACGCTCTACCGTCCGGCCGACGGGGGTGACCTCGTGAGTCGGGTGCTTCACGGTCCCGTGGTGCAGTTTGGAGTGCACGCCGCCCTGTCAAGGCGGAGGTCGCGGGTTCAAATCCCGTCGGGACCGCCAGCAACACAGTTCACGGTCGGGTAGCTCAGTTGGCAGAGCGCGCGCCTGAAAAGCGCGAGGTCACCGGATCGACGCCGGTCCCGACCACCACTTCGTACCTTCGCCTGCTGCGGCCCTCCTAGGCTGCGCGGGATGCGACGAGCCACCAGCGCCGCCCTGCTCTGCGGAGCGCTGCTCTTGGCCGCCGCCTGTGGCTCCGGGGTCGACGGCGCGGGCGGCGACAGTGACGGAGGTGGCGGCGGCGGAACGGACGCCGCTTCGGGCATCGAGGCATCGCTCTCGGTCGTGCCGGCCACCGAGGGCGCCTCGGACTTCGTGGTGGTCAACGACATCGCCACTGCCGCCACCGCCGCGGGCGTGACCGCACCCGGCCCCGGCGCTGACGACGGCGTGCTCGCCGAGTACCTCAACACCGTGTCCGGGCTACGCGACGCACCCGTGGCGGTCGCCCCCGCCGAGCTCGTGCAGCAGAGCGCCTTCGAGGACGCCGGCTGGCGGGCCGAGCTGGGGTGGGCGCCCGTCGACCTCACGGGCGACGTGAGCGCCGGCGAGGCCCCGAACCACCTCCAGGCCTTCTTCGCCGACTTCGACGCCGCCGCCGTGGACGACGCCGTGCACACCGATCCCACCTGGAGCGACCAGCTCGAGGAGGTCACCTACGACGGCCTCACCTACTACTCGTGGGGCGAGGACGCGAGCATCGACCCGGAGGGCCGATCCACCGTGCGCCGCCTCGGCGAATCCGCCCGCCTCTTCGTCGACGAGGACGCCGGCCTGGCCTACTGGACCCGCACCACCGAGCTCATGGAGCAGGCACTCGACACCTTCACCGGCGGCGCCCCCTCCCTGGCCGACGACCCCGAGCTCGGGCCGATGGCGGCCGCCCTCGACGACCTCGACGCCTACAGCGCCGTGCTCACCGCCGACGCCGAGCAGTTCGCCGGCGCCGGCGAGCTCGAGCCCTACGACGCGGTGGCCACCGGCGCCGCCGTCGTGGATGGCCAGCCCCGCCTGCTCCTCGTCTACGCCAACCCCGACGAGGCCACCGCGGAGGCCAACGCCGAGACCCTCGCCGACCTCGTGGCCAACGGTGCGTCGAGCGCCAACGGACGCCCCTGGTCCGACGCCCTCGGCGCCGGCGAGATCGAGGTCGACGGCACCCTCGTCACCGCCTCGTTCCCCACCGAGGACGCCCGGCTCTGGAACGGCATCTTCCTGCAGCGCGACTCGCTCCTCGCCACCCGCTGA
>CAYYDZ010000094.1:5631-7490 GCA_964470715.1 uncultured Microthrixaceae bacterium
AGCACGTCGGCCACCGCCTCGGCGGCGCCGTGCTGGCGGTTGTCGATCCACGCCTGCTCGTGCAGGACCCGCATGGCGTCGAAGGCCGCTTCGAGGTCGTCACGGGTGACGTCGTGGCCCTCGGCGATGAGCACGTCGGTGTAGACGTCGACGCGGCGGTCCCACTGCGCCTCCGGTGGGATGCGCATGAGCGTGTTCCAGTAGTCGAAGGTGACCGCCTGCATCACATTGGCTCCTCCTTCGTCGGAGCGCCTTCGGCATCCGGTTCGACGAAGCCGCAGCTCCGCTTCGCTGCGCTACGTCACCCCCGGTCGGCGCAGACTCAGTACTTGCGGATGACACCGTCGGCGCGGGCGGCCTCGGCGACGGCCTTCGCCACCAGCTCCACCACGTGCTTGTCGAACACCGACGGCACGATGTTGGTGGGCGAGAGCTCCTCGGGCGGGACGCCGTCGGCGATGGCGCCGGCGGCGGCCAGCTTCATGTTCTCGGTGATGGTGGTGGCACCGACGTCGAGGGCGCCCCGGAAGATGCCCGGGAAGGCCAGCACGTTGTTGATCTGGTTGGGGAAGTCGCTGCGGCCGGTGGCGATGACCGAGGCGATGCCCTCGCACTGCTCGGGGCGGATCTCGGGCTCGGGGTTGGCCAGGGCGAACACGATGGGACCGTCGGCCATGCGCCGCAGGTCGTCGGGCTCGATGATGCCGGGGCCGCTCACGCCGATGAACACGTCGGCGCCTTCCATGGCGTCGCGGATCGAGCCCTGGCGCTTCTCCGGGTTGGTGACCTTGGCGAACTTCTCCTTGGCCACGTTGAGGTTGTCCCGGCCGGCGTAGATGATCCCCTGGCGGTCGGCGCCGATGACGTCCTGCACGCCCGACTCCATGAGCATCTGGGTCACGGCCACACCGGCGGCGCCCACGCCGGCGATGACCACCGACAGATCGCTCATCTGCTTGCCGGTGAGCTTCAGCGCGTTCCTGAGGGCGGCGAGCACCACGACGGCGGTGCCGTGCTGGTCGTCGTGGAACACCGGGATGTCGAGGCTCTTCTTGAGGCGCTCCTCGACCTCGAAGCACGCCGGCGCGGCGATGTCCTCGAGGTTGATGCCGCCGTAGACGGGGGCGATGCGCTCGACCGTCTCGACGATCTCGTCGGGGCCGCTGACCTTGAGGCAGACGGGGAAGGCGTCGACGCCGGCGAACTCCTTGAACAGCAGTGCCTTGCCCTCCATCACCGGCAGCGCCGCCTCGGGGCCGATGTCGCCCAGGCCGAGCACCGCGGTGCCGTCGGTGACGATGGCCACGGTGTTCTTCTTGATGGTGAGGTGGTGGGCCTGCGAGCGGTCCTTGGCGATCTCGTTGCACACCCGGGCCACACCCGGCGTGTAGGCCATGGACAGGTCGTCCTTGTCGCCCACGGGCAGCAGGGGCAGCACCTCGATCTTGCCGCCCTCGTGCAGCTCGAAGGTGCGGTCCACGAACTCGATGACCTCGACGCCCTCGAGGCCCTCCATGTGGCGGCGGACCTCTTCCTGGTGGGCCTCGTCGCGGCAGTTGACGTTGATGTTCTCGTCGAGGATCGGGCCCTTGGCCTCGAACCCGCCGATGCCGGCGATGTTGCCGCCGACCTCGCCGATGGCTACCGCCAGGCGCCCCAGCGACCCGGGCACGTTGTCGAGACGGACCCTGATGCGGACGGAATACGCGGCGGTGGGTGTGTTGGCCATCGCAGCGAAAGCTAGCGGCGTTCGACGCGGCCGCCCCAACCGTTCCCTACGCTGCGGCCCCGATGGCCCTCCCGCTCAACCCTCCCGTGAAGCCGATGCTCGCCAAGGCGGTGGCCGGCATCGACCAGCT
>CAYYDZ010000094.1:7590-10935 GCA_964470715.1 uncultured Microthrixaceae bacterium
GACAAGGACCTCACCGGCCAGCCCTTCTTCCGCCGCCGCGCCCAGCTGGAGGAGGCCCTCGCCGGCGCCACCGCCCCGATCCACCTCACCCGCACCACCACCGACCGCGACGAGGCCGAGGACTGGTTCCAGCGCTTCGAGGGCGCCGGCCTCGACGGGGTGATGGCCAAGCCCACCGACGGCCTCTACGTGAGCGACAAGCGGGTGCAGTTCAAGGTGAAGCACCAGCGCACCGCCGACTGCGTCGTGGCCGGCTACCGGGTCCACAAGAGCGGCGACGGCATCGGCTCGCTGCTTCTGGGGCTCTGGTCCGACGAGGGTGGGTCGGACGCAGGTGCCGAGCTGCGCCACGTGGGCGTCGCCGCCAGCTTCACCGCCAAGCGCCGCGTCGAGCTGACCACCGAACTGGCGCCCTACGAGGTGGACGCCACCACCGGCCACCCGTGGCAGGAGTGGGTCGAGCACATGGAGTCCGCCACCGAGGCGGGCAAGGTGGCCGGCGGCCTCAGCCGCTGGAACGCGGGCAAGGACCTGTCCTGGCACCCGCTACGGGCCGAGCTGGTCTGCGAGGTGAAGTACGGCGGCGTGCTCGACGGCCGCTTCCGCCCGGGCGTCACCCAGTTCCTGCGCTGGCGACCCGACCGTGAGCCGGCCAGCTGCACCTTCGACCAGCTCGAGCTGCCGCCCCCCGTCCAGGTGGGCGAGGTGCTCGGCGCCTGATGGGCTGATCAGACCTCGTCGGCGAAGGCCAGCTCGACCGCGGGGAGCGGGTCGCAGCCGACGCACTGCTGACGCACCCGCAGGATCGAGGCGGCGGCCATGACCGCCACCAAGGTGGCGAGGGCCACGGTGGCGTAGGCGGGCATCTCGGCGTGGCCGGCGAGGAAGAGGTAGGCGTAGGGCGTCAGGAAGGCGGCGCCGGCCACCCCGCACCAGCGCTGGGCGGCGGCGAAGTCCTGGGCGCGGAAGGCCGCCACGATGCGCACCTGGCCCAGGGCCAAGGGGTACGCGGTGACGACGTCGAGGAAGAGGAAGGCCGCCGGGTTGATCCCGTAGCGGGCGAGGATCGGCCAGGCGAGCACGGCACGCAGCAGCGAGTACCCGCAGAGGATGAGGATCCACATCCTGCCAACGCGTCCGACTGCCGCGTCATCAGGAGCGGTCATGTTGGTACTCATCGTACCGGTCGGGGCGCTCCTGAAGTAATCACCCCCGACTACCGTCGGCTCGGTGGCGAAGCCCGACACCAGCGCGCGCACCGTCGAACGGGACGGCCACGAGGTCACCGTGACCAACGGCGACAAGGTGTACTTCCCCGGCAGCGGCGCCACCAAGGGCGACCTCGTCGACTTCTACGTGGCCGTCGAGGCCCCCCTGATGGCGGCCGTGGGGGGCCGGCCGGCGCTCATGCAGCGCTTCCCCAACGGCGTGAAGGGCAAGTCCTTCTTCCAGAAGCGGGTGCCGGACTCGCACCCCGACTGGCTCGACACCACCGTGGTGTCGACCCCCAACGGCACCGAGAGCGACGCCCTCGTCCTCACCGACCTGGCCCACGTGCTGTGGGCGGTGAACCTCGGGTGCATCGGCTTCCATCTGTGGCCGGCGATGGCCACCGACGTCGAGATCTCCGACCAGCTCCGCATCGACCTCGACCCGTCGCCCGGCGTGGACTTCGCCGACATCTGCTGGACGGCCCACCAGGTGAGGGCCTTCCTCGACGAGCTCGGCATCGCCGTCTACGTGAAGACCACGGGCAACCGGGGCCTGCACCTCTACGCCCAGCTCGAGCCGCGCTGGACGGCCTACGAGGTCCGCGCCGCCGCGGTGGCCCTGGCCCGCGAGCTCGAGCGCCGCCACCCCGACCGCATCACCGCCCAGTGGTGGAAAGAGGAGCGCGGCGCCCGCGTCTTCATCGACTTCAACCAGAACGCCCCCCACAAGACGGTCTTCGGCGCCTGGTCGGTGCGCCCCCGCGTGGGCGGCCAGGTGTCCACGCCCATCGCCTGGGACGAGGTGGACGACGTCGACCCGGACCAGCTGACCATGGCCACCGTTCCTCCGAAGGTCGAGGCCGAGGGCGACCCGTGGGCGGCGATGTACGACGAGCGCCAGTCCATCGAGCCCCTGCTGGCCCTGTCGGAGCAGGACATGGCCGCCGGCCTCATGGACGCGCCCTGGCCGCCCGTCTATCCGAAGATGCCCAACGAGCCGCCCCGGGTGGCCCCGAGCCGGGCCAAGAAGGAGCCGTAGCCAATCGTGGGGCACGATCCAGCGGGTCACGGCCGCGCGCGCTCCGGGCGGCACTGACGCTGACGCGAAGCAACGGACGCATCGATTCCCAGTCAGCCGAGACGCGCCGCGAGGCGCTCGGCTCGGTGGACGAACGCCGGCGCGTCGAGCCGGGCGCACACGTCGGCGAAGGCGGGCGACGGCCCCACCCACTCGAGCTCATCGACCGTCGCTGACACGGGGGCATCGGACTCGATGGTGGCGATGCGCCGGAACAGCAGGGCCTCCTCGTACTCCCGCTGGAGCGTGGCGGCCAGCTTGGCGCCGCCGCGCACGGTGATGTCCCACTGGCCCGCGGCCGCCGGGATGTCCTCGAGGTGGCCGTAGCGGGCCAGCACCGCGGCGGCGGACTTCGCCCCCCACCCGGCCAGGCCCGGGAAGCCGTCGGCGCTGTCGCCTACGAGGGCGAGGTAGTCCGGGATCGACTCGGGGGGCACCCCGAACTTCTCGATCACGCCGGCCCGGTCGACGAGCTGCTGCTTCCGGCGGTCGTACTGCGCGATGCGGCCGTCGTCGGTGACGCACTGGCCGAGGTCCTTGTCCGGCGTGCAGATCAGCACCTGCTCGACCCGGGGGTCGGCGGCGGCCATCTGGGCACCGGCACCGAGGGCGTCGTCGGCCTCGAACTCGACCATGGCCCAGACCATGAAGCCCGCCGCCTCGAGCGCCTCTTCGAGGAGGGGGAACTGGGCGAAGAGCACCGGGTCGACGCCCGAGCCGTCCTTGTAGCCGTCGTACAGGTCGTTGCGGAACGACTCGATGACGTGGTCGGTGGCGATGGCCACGTGGGTGGCACCGTCCTCGAGCAGCTGGAACATCGAGCCGACCACGCCGCGGGTGGCCGACACCTCCATCCCTTCGCCGTTCACGTGCGACGGCAGGGCGAAGAAGTACCGGAACAGCTCGTAGGTCCCGTCCACCAGGTGCACCTTCACCGGGCGAGCCTGCCACAGGAGGGCCAAGTACCGTCGGGCCATGAGCGCGCGGGCGGTGCCGAACGGGTGGCGCATCCGGCGTGCCACCCAACGGGTCCGGAGCAGCATGTGGATCGTTCCC
>CAYYDZ010000095.1:0-10929 GCA_964470715.1 uncultured Microthrixaceae bacterium
TCAGGCGCCGGCGGGGAGGCCGAGGTTGGCGTAGATCTCGCGGGTCGCGGTGGAGCGGTTGAGGGTGTAGAAGTGCAGGCCGGGGGCGCCGGCGTCGAGCAGCTCCTGGCACAGTTCGGTGGCCACTTCGACGCCGATGCGGCGCACCTCGGCGGGGTCGTCGCTGGCGGCCACGAGGCGCTCGGCGAGGTCCTCGGGGAAGGCGGCGCCGGCCATCTCCGCGAATCGCTTCACCTGGCCGGCGTTGGTCACCGGCATGATCCCGGGCAGCACCGGCTTGGTGCAGCCGAGGGCGGCGAGCTCGTCGACCATGGTCAGGTAGTCGGAGGCCCGGAAGAAGAACTGGGTGATGGCGAAGTCGGCCGCCGACAGCTTGGCCGCGAGGTGTTCGCGGTCGCTGGCCCGGTCGGGCGAGCGCGGGTGCAGCTCGGGGTGGGCGGCCACGCCAACGGAGAAGTCGCCCACCTCACGCACCAGCTCGACGAGGTCGAGGGCGTAGGCCAGCTCGGTCTCGACGGCGGCCGGCTCCTCCCCCGGCGGGGGATCGCCGGCCAGGGCGAGGATGTTCTCGATGCCCGCCTCGCGGTAGCCGGTGAGGATGTCGACCAGCTCCTGGCGGCTGTGGCCGATGCAGGTGAGGTGGGCCATGGCCGGCAGGGACGTGTCCCGCTCGATGTGGAGCACGACGTCCCGGGTGCGCTCACGGGTGCTCCCGCCGGCGCCGTAGGTCACCGACACGAACGAGGGCGCGAGGGGCTCGAGCTCGCCGATGGTCTTCTCGAGCAGCGCGGTGGCCTCGTCGGACTTCGGGGGGAAGAACTCGAACGAGTAGGTGCGCCCCACCGCGAGCAGGTCGGCGATCTTCGTCATGGGGACGCGAGGCTACGGGAGGCGGCACGCCGGGGCCAACGACCCCTCGCCGTCGACCGGGCCGAGCGCTACGGGATGGGCAGTGAGATGGACCGAGACGCCGTCGCCCCGAGGCCCAGCGCGTTGCGGGCCCGGACCTTGAAGGTGTGGGTGACCCCAGGGGCGAGCTGGACGTCGAGCGACCGGGTCGAGGCCGGCAGGTCGAACACCCGGCCTCCGGGCAGAATGCGCACCTTGTAGCCGGTGATGGCGGTGCCGCCGTCGAAGAAGGGAGGCCGCCACGTGGCCCGCACCACCCCGAAGGCGGAACGCACGGCCAGCCCGCGCGGGGCGTCGGGGGGACCGTCCGGATCGAGGAAGCGGGCCAGGAACGAGGTGTAGTAGGCGTCGACCTGGGAGTACACGCCCGGCAGGCCCGGCAGGGCACAGCCCTCGCCGAAGCTGGTGATGCCGATCTGGAGGGGCGAGCCGCCGCTGTCCACGACGATGGGCCCGCCGCTGTCGCCCTGGCACGTGTCGACCCCGCCGAGCTCGACGTCGCCGGCACACAGCATGTGGGCCGAGACGTAGCCGTCGTAGGCCGCGGCACACGTCGGATCGTCCACCACGGGAACGTCGTCGGCAACGTGCAGGTCGGTGGGGTAGTCGCTGTCGCCCGTGACGTCTCCCCAACCGGTGATGGTTGCCAGCGTCCCGGAAGGCCACAGCCCCGCCTGGCTGGGCTGCGCCATCTCGACGGGAGTCTCGGGCAGGTCGGTGGCGAGTTGGAGGACGGCGACGTCGTTGTCGCTGGTGGCGTCGTCGTAAGCCGGGTGCATGCGGATCTGGCGGACGTTGGCCCGGTGACCGACATCGTCCACCAGGTCAACGATGCCCGAGCGAACCGCCAGATCGCCGGCAACCTCGCCGTCGACGCAGTGGGCCGCGGTCAGCACGGTGTCGGGCGAGATCAGCGATCCTCCACAGAACTGGGCTTCGAAGGGATCGGCCACGCTCCGATGGACGAGGGCGACCTGGTACGGGAAGTCGGCTGCATCCCCGACGGGCACCCCACCCACGATCTCGGGGTCGCCGCCACCATCGCGGGACTGGGCCGACGCCGGGATCGTCCCCGACACGGCAACCGCCAATGCGAACACGGCGACGAGGAACACCCCGCGCCGGCACAGGGTGGCTCGGTTGGTGGTCATCGGTTCTGCCTCCGTGTCGTCGGAATCCGCCGTCAGCCGCCGTCAGCCGCCCGCCTCGAAACGCCGCTCGGCCGACTCTACTGTGTTGCGCAGCAGCATGGCCCGGGTCATCGGACCGACGCCGCCGATGCGCGGCGACAGCCACCCCGCCACCTCGGCGACGTCGTCGGCCACGTCGGAGAGCAGCTTGCGGCCTTCGAACGAGACGCCGGCGGCCACGACTGCGGCACCGGGCTTCACCATGTCGGCGGTGATCATCCCGGGCGAGCCCGCGGCGGCGACCAGGATGTCGGCCTGGCGGGTGTAGGCCCCGAGGTCGGCCACGCCGGTGTGCACCACGGTGACCGCGGCGTTGGCGTTGGGCCGCTTGAGCGAGAGCAGGTTGGCGAGCGGCCGGCCGATGGTGAGCCCGCGCCCGACGATCACCACGTGGGCGCCGGCGATGGGCACGTCGTAGTGCTCGAGCAGCACCTGGATCCCGTGGGGCGTGCAGGGCAGCGGAGCGTCGACGCCCATGACCAGCAGGCCCAGGTTCACCGGGTGAAGGCCGTCGACGTCCTTCGCGGGGTCGACGGTGAGCAACGCCGACTCGTAGTCCAGGCCGGCGGGGAAGGGGTACTGGGCGAGGTAGGCGTCGATCAGGGGGTCGGCGTTGAACTGGCGGATGACCTCCAGCACGTCGTCCTGGGTGGCCGACGCCGGCAGGTGCTCGTGCACCGAGCCGATGCCGATCTCGGCGCAGTCCCGGTGCTTCATGGACACGTAGTTGCTGCTGGGCCCGTCGTCGCCCACGAGGATGGTGCCGAGCCCGGGCGTGACGCCGGCCTCGGCCAGGGCCTCGACCCGCACCCGCAGCTCGCCCTTGATCTGCGCCGCGAGGGCCTCGCCGTCGAGCGTGATCGCGGTCATCAGTGGCGGAAGTGGCGTTCGCCGGTGAAGACCATGGCGAGGCCGTGCTCGTCGGCGGCGGCGATGACCTCGTCGTCGCGGATGGACCCCCCGGGTTGGATGACCGCGGCGGCGCCGGCATCGATGGCACCGTCGAGACCGTCGGGGAAGGGGAAGAAGGCGTCGCTGGCGTAGGCCCCGCCCTGGGCCCGACCGTCGGCCTTCTCACCGGCGAGGCGGCCGGCGTCGCGACGGTTCTGCTGCCCGCAGCCGATGCCCACGGCTTGGCCGTCCTTCACGAGGACGATGGCGTTGGAGGAGGTGCGGGCCACGACCCGCCAGGCCAGCTCGAGGTCCTGCCACTGGGCCTCGGTGGGCGCCACCTTGGTGACCACCCGCCAGGCGCTGCGGTCGACGGTGACCCGGTCCGCCGTCTGGACGAGCAGGCCCCCATCGATCGAGCGCATCTCCAGCGGGGTGGGGCTGGGGGCCGGCGCCGACAGGATGCGCAGGTTCTTCTTGGCCGAGAGGATGGCGAGGGCGTCGTCGGCGAACGACGGCGCCACCACGACCTCGGTGAACACCGGGGCCAGGGCCTCGGCCAGGCTGGCGGGCACGGGCCGGTTGACGGCCACGATGCCGCCGAAGGCCGACGTCGGGTCGCACTCGTGGGCCCGCTGGTAGGCGACGGTGATGTCGTCGTGCACGGCCACGCCACACGGGTTGGCGTGCTTGATGACGGCCACCGCGGGTCCGTCGCCGAGGGTGTGGACCAGGCGCCACGCCGCCTCCGTGTCGTAGAGGTTGAGGTACGAGAGCTCCTTGCCGCCGTGCTGCACGGCGTCGTCCCACCAACCCGAGCCGTGGGTGTGGCGGTAGCGGGCGCCCACCTGGTGGGGGTTCTCGCCGTAGCGGAGGTCCTGGGCCCGGTCGAGGGCGAGGTGCAGGGTCTTGGGCAGCGGGTCGGCCTCGGCCCTGTCGCCGCCGAGGGTGTCACGCTCGTCGAGCCAGTTGACGATGGCGGCGTCGTAGGCCGCGGTGTGGGCGAACGCGGCCCGGGCGAGGGAGCGCCGGGTGGCGAGGGACACCTCACCACTGGCCCGCAGCTCATCGAGCACCGCCGGGTAGGCGGCGGGCTCGACCACGATGGCCACGTGGTCGTGGTTCTTGGCCGCGGCCCGCACCATGGTGGGGCCACCGATGTCGATCATCTCCACCGAGGGCTCGGCCACGAAGGGATAGAGGTTGCTGACCACGAGGTCGATGGGACCGATCCCCTGGCGCTCGAGGTCCTGGAGGTGCTCGGGCTTGGACCGGTCGGCGAGGATGCCCCCGTGGATCTTGGGGTGCAGGGTCTTCACCCGCCCACCGAGCATCTCGGGCGACCCCGTCACCTGCTCGACGGCCAGCACCTCGAGGCCGGCGTCGGCCAGCGCCGCCGCCGTCCCGCCGCTCGACACGAGCTCCCAGCCCAGCTCCGAGAGGCCCTGGGCGAACTCGACCAGGCCGTCCTTGTCGTAGACGGAGAGCAGGGCCCGCCGGGTGGGTGCGTCGGGGTCGATGTCGGTCATGGGGCGGTCCTCGTGGGGGTCAGGAGGGCGGCGTCGTCCACGACCGCCCGGATGGTCGCCGGGTACAGCCGGCGCTCGACGTCCTTGATGCGCTCGTGGAGGGTCTCGACGGTGTCGTCGGGCAGGACGGGGACCGCCTCCTGGGCCAGGATCGGGCCCTCGTCCACCTCGAGAGTGGCGAGGTGGACGGTGCAGCCCGTGACCTTGACGCCGTAGGCCAGCGCCGCGTCGACCGCGTGCCACCCCTTGAACGAGGGCAGCAGGGCGGGGTGGGTGTTCAGGATGCGGCTCGGGAAGGCGGTGTGGACGGGTTCGGCCAGGATGGTGCCGAAACCGGCCATGACCACGAGGTCGACGTCGTGCTCGACGAGGGCATCCACGACCCGTTGGGTGTAGGCCGTGCGGTCGAAGTCGGGGCCGTGGCCCTCCCGCTCGACCAGCACCCCCGGCACCCCGTGCGCTTCGGCGACCTCGGTGGCCCGACACGGTCGGTCCACGAGCACCACGGTGACGGGGAGATCGGCGCCCAGGATGGCCTCGAGGATCGTCCCACTGCCCGATGCCAGCACCCCGATGCGCACGGCCCGAACCTACCAGTGGCGCCGCGGTGCTCCCGCGGCCGGACTGGTGGATTCGACGACCCCACCCGGTCCCCACCGTGCCGTTCGAGGTGCCGCTTCGAACCGGGCCAGGATCGCGGCGGTGCCCAGCGCACCATGGCCGCCCTCACCGGCACCAGCACGTCGGATCGTGGCTGGGTCTCTCGCCGAGGACGCCGCTACGGCCGGCGAAGGGCGGCGTTGATCGTGGTCGTGGATGCCGCCGTGATGTTGAACGTGGAGGCGCCGGGGTAGGTGGGGCTGTCGTCCCAGTACTCCTGCGTGCGGCCGCCGTTGGGGTCGACGAAGGTGGCCCGATAGGTGCCGGGGGTGAGCCCGGCGAGCGTGTAGTTGCCGTTCGCGGCGGTGACGGCACCGGCCGCGACACCGTTGGCGCCGATGGCGATCACCCAGGCCCCGGCGACGGGGGTGGCAGCGGGGTCGTCGACGATGGTGCCGGCCATGGTCCCGGTGTTGCGGTCGAGGGCGGCGTCGGTGGTCGCCGGGGCGGTGACGGTGGCGGCGGCGGCGAGGCCGTTGGGGGACTGGTTGTTGTGCCATTCCATGTTGTGGGCACCGGTGGAGTCGAAGAACGCCAGCTTGTAGCCGCCCGCTTGGACGTTCAGGGTGTACGCCCCCGATGCGTTGGTGGTGGCGGCGCGCACGATCTGGTAGTCCGCGGCCCGCAGGGCCATCACGTACACGCCGGCGAGCGGGTTGGCGGTACCGGCCTCGGTGACGGTCCCGGTCAACGCGGCGCCACCCGGCCACACCGCCTGCGCGGGCAACGACCCGTTCGCGGTGGTCGACCCGCCGGCGGTGACCGCCACCGATGTCGCGTTGGGGACGTCCGGCGAGTGGGGGTAGAACTCGGTCCGGTGAGCGCCGGCCGGGTCGATGTACCCGACGAAGTGGGTGCCCGGCCGCAACCCGCGAACCGTGAACTGTCCTGACGGGTTGGCGGTGGCCCCGATCTCGGGAGTCCCCGTGGTCCCCCCGACCGTGACCGCCAACGCCCCCACGATCGGCGCGGCGGTGGCCTGGTCGGTCACCGTGCCGGTGATCGCACCGCGCGTCGAGGCCACCTGCGGATCGGCGTCGGCCATCGCGCCCGCGACGACCGGCACCGAGGTCGGCGGACCGAAGAACCCGGCCACGTGCGCACCGGCCGGGTCGATCACGTACAAGTAGTACGAACCCGGCGTCACCGCGGCGCTGTAGTTGCCGGAGCCGTCGGCAACCGCCCCGGCGGCGACGCTGAAGTCGCTGGAGCGCAGCACCGCCACGAACGCCCCCGGCACCGGGGACCCCGAACCCGCTTCCGTGACCGTGCCGGACACACCGGTGGGGGCCGTGGCGGTGATCGTGAAGTTGGCCCTGTTCACGTTGAAGAAGCGAACGCCGGTGCCCGCGCCGGTCCGGACGACCATGATGCGCGCACTGGAGGTCGCGGTGTTCGGCAACACGACGCTCTGGGTGCCGTCGTTGGGGGTGTTGGTTGAAAGGGCCGTGGGGAAGGTGAGACCGCCGTCGGTGGAGAGCAGGATGTCGACGCCGGCGGCGGCGATGGGCGCACCCGTGGTGCCGGCAACGTTCCAGGTGACGGTCTGTGATGTGCCTCCGGCGTAGCTGGTGGCGGTCGCCTGGCTGGTGACCGAGAAGGGCGCGCCGGTGTTGGCCACGGTGACCACGATGTCGTCGGTGTTGACGCCGCCGCCGCCGACGCGGTTGTCGCGCACGGTGACACGGAAGTTCATGGTGCGGGCCGCCGTGGGCAGGAACTCGGACCAGCAGGCTTGGGCTGGTCCCATGGTGCCGGTGAGGGCAGGGCAAGGCCCGGGCACGTTGGTGGTACCCGCGGCGATGGTTGCGAGTCTCGGCAGGTAGCGGACCGGGGAAATGGTGGGCGCGAATGACCGGAACAGGGGCCCGGCGGTGATCTGGGGGTTGTTGAGGGCCCGTTGGGCACCTGTGTCACGTTGTTCCCAGCCGTAGGTGAGGGTGTCGCCGTTGGCGTCGGTGCCGGAGCCTCGGAGCAGGAATGGGGTCGAGGCGGGGATGGCCCCGTCGGCACCGGCCGCCGCCGTGGGCACGCTGTTGTTGGTGTTGACGGCGCCGATGTCGCCAGGGTGGCCACCGGTGGTGTGGGTGACGATCTCGTCGAAGCTGACCGAGTGGAAGTACGGGTCCGACGCGCCGGTCGCGCCATTGCCCACGAGTTGAAGATCGTCCAGCCCGCAGATCCCGGCGTACGCCTGGATGGTCGAGCCGCTGCCGGGCTCATGGGCGGTGGAGGGGTTCGCGTTGCCCCCGCAGGCGCCATTGGTGCCGTTGAAGGTGTGGTTGCCGCCGTATTGGTGGCCGACCTCGTGGGCGACGTAGTCGACCACGAACGGGTCGTTGACCGGCGCCGACGTGCCGGTGGTGCCGCCGGCCTTGAAGCCGTTGACCCCGACCACGCCGAGGTAGGCCACGCCACCGGATGCAGTGGTGAACACATGGCCGATGTCGTAATTGGCCGAGCCGATGACGGCGTCGACGTTGGAGCGGTTGGTGTCGATGTCGCTGGTGTCGTTGGCATAGGGGTCGGTGGCGGCGTTGGTGTACACGAGCTGGTTGTTGTTGGCCACCAGCACCATGCGCACGGCGACCTCGTTCTCGTAGATGCCGTTGACCCGGTTGAGCGTGGTCACGATCGCCGCCAGGCCGGCTGCGACGGTTCCGCCGTGGAACGCGGTGTACTCACCGTCGGCGGCGAACGCGGCGCGATGGATGCGCAACTGGGTGCCGGACCGTTGGGCGACCGGCGGCGTGGCGTCGGCCGACAGGTCGAGGTCGTCGAGCAGGTCCTCGGTGAATTCGCCATGGGGGTTGGCGCCCAGGTCGGCTTTGAAGTAGCTGATGTAGGCGCTGGTCTCGAGGTGGTAGTAGGGGTCGATGTACCAGGCACCGTCGGGGTCGAGGACCTGCGCGTGGAACCCATGGTTCGACACGTCGAAGCGCACCGTGGCCGCGGGGTCGTCGATACCTTGGCCGCTGTAGGTGTGGATGTCGGGGAACTTGGCAGCCAGGCCGGGTTCCATGATGGGGGACTCCGCCACCGAGAACCGTGCGAAGCCCCCATCGGGTGATGGCAGCGACACCACCTGGCCCTCGCCGGCCGGGCGCAGGCCCGGCGCAGGTTCCATCGGGACCGAGCTGAGGACCGCGATCAACGCCGACTGGTTCAAGGCCAACGCCTGGAACCGCTCCGGACGAATGAAGGACCGAACCCCCGGCGAACGAGACGGCGGGATCTCCGACAGCACCGCCCACGGCACGGCCGAGGCACCGGTGTCACCGACTGCCTGCGCGCCGACCACAGGCGGTGAGCCCCCCAGCGACGCCAGCATCACCAACGCCAGGACGAGAACTCGCTTCATGCCCAACCCCCTCTTGACGGGCACCGACGATCTCGACCGCCGCCACCGGTGATGCCACCACGACCGGGCCGATCCTGACACCTCGAACCCCGGACGGGAAGGACTAGGTTGACGAACGGACGACAGCCCACCGCCTCTATCGACCACGCCGGAGAAGGACTTCACCCATGGACGACAACAAGATCGGCCCGCCGGAGATCGTCGCCATGGCCTCCGTGGGGGTGTTCTTCTTCGCCACGTTCCTGCCCTGGTTCTCCGTCAGCGTCAGTGGCGACTCCAGCGGCATACTCAGCGGCGCGGACTTCCCCAGCGCGAACGGATGGGACGCCGGCTTCTTGTGGTCGGGCTTCCCCCTGCTGCTCGGCTTCGCCCTGCTGGCCCTGCTCCTCCTGCCCAAGGTCGCGCCGGACATCTCCCTGCCGGACCTGCCCCCGTACCTCCCCCTCGCCATCGCGGGCGCCGCCGCCTTCCTGGTGCTGGTCAAGATCCTCATCGGCGCCGACGTCGAGGGCGCCGGCGCCGCCGAGGCCTTCGGCGTGAACATCGACGTCAGCCGGTCGTTCGGGATCTTCCTGGCCTTCCTCGCCACGTTGGGCATGGTGGCGGCCGGCTTCCTCGCCATGCAAGGGAGCGACCAGCCCCTCGGCGGGGGTGGCGGCTCGACCCCGCCGCAGCCCTTCTGAGCCTGCCGTCTCCCCGGCGCCCAGCGCGGTGACGACGCCTGCTGACCCGGCACCGACGACGCCGATCTCGCCCAGCACCACGACGGGCGCCGCTTCGTGGCGGACGGCGGTGCTCGTCCTCGTCGGCCTGGTGCTGGCCCGAGCCGCCGTCTACGTCGCCCTCGGCCCCGGGTTCGTGAGCGACGACTGGAGCCTCGCCGGCGCGATGCACCTGGACGGACATCAGGGTCGCTTCATCCTCGACAGCCGCCCGGGCTCGTGGCTGGTGTTCACGACCGTCTACGGCATTGGGCGCATGCACCCCGTCGTCGTCTTCCTCCTCGTCACCGCGCTGTACCTCGGCGTCGTGCTCCTCCTGCACGGGCTCCTGCGCCGCTTCGTGCTGCCGACGACGGCACTGGCCGTGACCGCGGTGTGGGTGCTGCTGCCCACCCACACCACCATCACGGTCTGGGGCGCCACCACGAACTCACTCGTCGGCATGACCTTGGCGCTGGTCGGCCTCCTCCTGCTCAGCCACGGTCGCTGGGTGCCCGCCACCGTCGCGATGGCAGCGTCGGTGCTGTCGTACGAGCTCTCCACACCGATCCTGCTGCTCGCCACGCTGGTGGTGCCGGGCTCGTGGCAACGCGTGCCCGCAGGGCGCCAGGTCGCCCGCCTGGCCCGGGCCGTGGCGTTCGCCGCGGTCGCGCTCACCGCGCTCTGGTCGGCCACCCACTCCGTGTACGACGAGGAGTTCTCCCTCCTCGTGCCGAATCCCGTCGTGTACGCCTCAGCGCACTTCGGCAGCGGCCTCTTCGCCTCTGCGAGCACACCGGGCATCCTCCGCTTCGGCGGGCTGGCCGTCGTCCTGGTGGGGATCGTGGCTGCCGGTGTGGCCTGGCTCCGAGGCGAGCGGGACCGGGAGGCGGGCCCCGCTCTCGTCCTCGACGGCCTCGTGCTCATGGCTCTCGGGGCGTGGATCGCCATCGTGCTCCCCATCGGCTCCCACGGCGTGGTCGACCGGCTCTACGCGGTGTCGACCATCGGCTCGGCCTTCGTGCTCGTCGGCCTCTACCGGTATGTGCACGCCCGCCACGCCGGCGTGGCCGTCGGCGCCGCGGTGCTCCTGCTGGCTTGCTGCGTGGCGGGCACCTTCGTGGCCCTCCGGTCGTGGAGCGACGCCGGCGCCGACGCGGTGGCGCTGATGCGCCACCTCGAGCAGGAGTACCCCGACGCCGCGTCCCGCCGTTTCGTGGTGGGGCCCGAGCCGATCTACCGCAACGGCATCGCCGGGGTGACCGCTGGCCACGACAAGTGGACGGGCTGGGCATGGTTCGGCACCCGCGACGGCCGGGTACGGGTCACCACGGACGCCGACGAACCGAGGGACGGGGAGACCGCAGTGCGGTGGGACGACGTGCTGGGGTCTCCGTGATCGCCGACGGGCCTCGGTGGGCGCGACCGCTCCCCGCCGCGGGGATCCTCGCCGCCCTCGTGCTGGGCCGTGCCCTGGCCTACGCCGCCGGCGGGGTGGACTTCGTGCTCGACGACTGGAGCTTCGCCGGGTACCGCGCTGCGCACGGTGCCATGACCGACGTCTTCCTGCGCAGCCGCCCCGGGACGTGGGCGGTCCAGACCGTGCTCTTCGGGATCGCCGGCGACCACCCCCTCGCGCTCCTCGGCCTGGTCACCGCCCTGTTCCTCGGCGTCACCCTGCTGCTGCA
>CAYYDZ010000096.1:0-2481 GCA_964470715.1 uncultured Microthrixaceae bacterium
TCAGGCGGAGGGCTCGGGGGACTCGGCGGCGGCCGGCTCGGCTGCGGCCTCGACCTGGGGCGCGGCGGCCTCGGCCGGCGCCTCGAGGCCGAGCTGGGCCCGGATCTCCGACAGGCGGGCGTTGGCCTCGGTGTTCATGGTGGCCTGTTCGATCTCGAGCATGCGGCTCTCGACCGACTCGCCCTGGAGCTCGGACATGCCCTTGGCCTGGGCGTAGCGGGCCTCGATCTTGTCGCGCACCTCGTCGAAGGTGGGGACGTCCTCGCCGACGGTCTCGCTGAGCGAGGCCATGGCCTTGTTGACCTGCTCCTGCATCTTGGCCTGGTCGAGCTGGCCCATGAGCTTCTGGCGCTCGGCCAGCTTCTTCTGGAGCTGGGCTGAGTTCTGGGCGACGGCCGCCTTCGCCTGATCGGAGGCCTGGGCGCTCTGGAGGGAGAGGGCCTTCAGGTTCTCGACCTCGCTCTCGAGAGCGATGAGGCGGTTGGCGATGGACTCCGCAGCGCGTGTGTACTCCGCGGCTTTGTCCTGGTCGCCCTTCTTGGCGGCGTCGTCGGCCATCATCACGGCCTGGCGGGCGTTGCCGTTGACCTTCTCGAGCTCTTCGAGGGTGCGGTTCAGCCGCATCTCGGTCTGCTTCTGGTTGGCGATGACGTTGGCCGCCTGCTCCTTGAGTCGGCGGTGCTGGTCCTGGGCCTCCTGGATGGCCTGCTCGAGCTGGATCTTCGGATCAGCGCTCTCGTTGAACTTCCCGGTGAGCTTGGCGGTCCAGTACTTCCACCACCGACGCATGAGCTTTCCCATGGCCCAGAGCCTACAGGGCAGGGGTGGCGCTGTTTCCGGCTCCCCGGCGGCGGAACCGGGCCACGAGCTCGTGGAGCTCTTGGAGTCGCAGCGCATAGAGCGCGCCGAGGTAGACGGCGGCGCCCACGACCACGCCCACCGTGGTGCGGGCCACCGCACCCAGGCCCTCATCGGACCCGACCAGCTCGCGGCCGGCCACCACTGCCACACCCATGACCACCGCGGCCAGCACCATGCGGCCGATCGAGGTGAGGGTGCGGCGGCCGTCGAGCCCTCCGACGCGGTGGCGGAGCACGAACACCGCCACGAGTCCGGCGGCGGAGTACGCCGCGGCGTAGGCCAGGGCGAGGCCCTGGACGCCGAGGCGGCCCACCAGGGCGAAGGCGAGAGCGATGTTCACGGCGTTCTCGAACAGGTTGAGGAAGAACGGGGTGCGGGTGTCCTTGAGGGCGTAGAAGCCCCGCAGGACGAAGAGGTAGACCGAGAAGCCGACGAGGCCGAGGGCCATGGCCGCCAGCACCTCGGCGGTCAGGTCGCCCGAGGCATCGCCGAACGCGCCCCGTTCGAGCAGGGCGGCGATCACGGGGCGGGCCAAGAGCACGTAGCCCACCGCCGCGGGCAGGATCACGAGGACCAGCAGGCGCAGGCCGAGGCCGAAGCGGTCGCGGAACCCGGCGAGGTCGTGGCGGGCCGCGAACGCCGACAGGTCGGGCAGGAACGTGGTCATGATCGAGACCGCCAGCAGGCCGTGGGGGAGCTGGAAGAAGATGAAGGCGTACGTGTAGGCGGAGACCGCGCCGGCGCCCTCACCGGTCGCCAGGGCCAGCACCGCGAACAGGGCGATCTGGTTGCACGCGGCGTAGCCGAGGGTCCACCCCGAGAGGCTCGCGACCTTGCGCACCGAAGGATGGCGCAGGTCGAAGCGGAACCTGAGACGGATGCCCGCCCGGCGGATGGCGGGCCACAGCGCCACCGTCATGACCACGATGCCCGCCGTGGTGCCGAGCCCGAGGAGCAGCAGCAGCGACGTGTCGTCCGTCACCTGGGCGAGGCTGGGCGAGTTGCCGACGGCCATGGCGAAGGCCACGAGGGTGGCGATGACCACGATGTTGTTGAGGATGGGGGCGTAGGCGGGGGCGAAGAACGAGCGGCGGGCGTTGAGCAGGGCGGTGCCGAGGCTCATGAGCCCGTAGAAGAAGATCTGGGGCAGGAAGAGCCGCAGCAGTGGCACCGCCACCTCCGCCTGGGCGGCGGCGTCGTCGGCGGGCAGACGCAGGGCGTAGATGTGGATGATCAGGGGCGCGGCCAGCATGGCCACGACGGTCAACACCGCCAGGCACACGACGGCGACCGTCACCACGGTCGAGGTGCCCTCGTCGTCGTCGTGTTCGAGGTGGTCGACGAAGATCGGCACGAGGGTGGCCGACAGGATGCCGCCGAGGATGAGCTCGTAGACGATGTTGGGCGTCGTGTTGGCCAGGTTGTAGGCGTCGCTCAGCGTCGTGGCACCGAGGGCGTAGGTGAGCGCCCCGACCCGCAGCAGCCCGCTGAGGCGGCTCAGGCCGGTGCCGACGCCGACGACCGCGCTGGACTTGACCAGGCGACCGGTGGCGGCCGCCTCGCCGGGCCGCTCGGGCCCTGGAGGGCTCACGCCGGCGAGGGCGTCCCTGGCGCGGCGGT
>CAYYDZ010000096.1:2581-10819 GCA_964470715.1 uncultured Microthrixaceae bacterium
CGGTCGGTCTCGTCCATGGCGAGGCGCAGGGCCTCCATCTCGTCGACGAGGCTGTCCACGTCCGAGCCGAGGCCGCCGAGCTCGTCGACCTGGCTGGCGTCGACCGAGAGCTCGATGGCGCGGGCCACCATCTCGTCCATGCGCGCGTTGAGGAGGCGGAGCCGGTCCTGCGCCTCCCGGGTCACGGTGGCGAGGCGGTTGGCCGAGGCCAGCTGCGCCTCGAGTGCCGCCGCGGTCTTCTCGAGCGAGCTGCCCGCGGCCCACGGTGCGCCGGCGTTGGCCCGGACCTCGTCGAGCTGGCGCTGCACACCCACGGTGTCGATCTGACCCCACGCGTCGGCCAGGACCTGGCCTTGGCGGGCGATGCGCCAGCTCTCGCGGACCGCATCGTGCACGCGGTCGCCGATCTGTGCGAGGCGGTCGCGCAACGGGCCCCGCTCGGCGTTGTGGACCGCCTGGTCGAACCGACTCTGGGATTGGAGCGCGGACTGCACGAAGCGCCGCCAGGGCTCGTTGAGGGTGAAGGGGTCGATGCGGTCGTCGCCCGCCTTGCGGGGCACCGCGTAGCCCACCCGTCCTGCCCAGGCCAGCGCGCCCAGGGCGACCGCGCCGATGGGGCCGAGGCCCACGAGGACGGCGACCGAGGCGCCGGCGCCGGCGAGCAGGATGGCCGACGGCGACATGATGGCCCGCGCCACGGGCGGGGTGAAGAAGCGGTCGCGGAACGAGAGGCGGGGCATCGGTGGCCTAGAAGTTGGAGACCACGGCGGCGAAGACCTTGTCGATCGAGGTCGGGTCGCTGGCGTCGTAGACCGCGGCCGTCGAGGCCTCGGCGATTCGGCGCAGGGTGGCGAGGTCGGCGTCGCTGCCGTAGGCGATGGGGAAGACGCGGACCGGCGAGGTGAGTTGGCCCTCGGTGTCGGACTGGAGGCTGGCCAGGAGGGCGTCGAGCTGGTCGTCGTCGTCGCTGGTGTCCCCGTCGTCGTTCACCCCGTCGGACAGCAGCACCACGGCGTTGATGCGGTCGGGGTCGAAGGCGGCCACGGCGTCCTCGTAGGCGGCCTGGGTGGCGCTGTAGAGCGGCGTGCCGTTGGTGGGCACGAGGTCGTCGATGGCGCCGGCCAACTGGTCGCGCTGGTCGGCGATGGGGCCCACGGGCACGACGTCGACGAACTCGGCCGTGCCGGACGGGCCGAGGTCGGTGGAGAAGATGCGCAGGCCGACCTCGTCCTGCTCGGCGAAGTCGGCGAGAGCGTCGATGGCGGCGCGCTTGGCGAGGTCGAGCTTGGTCTCCCCGGTGTCGGGGTCGCCGATGTCGCCCATCGAGCCGGAGACGTCCATCAGCAGCACCACCTGGGCGCCCTTGCGTTGGCGGTCCCACTTGTCGAGCAGGGCCACCATCACCTCGGGCTCGGGCACCTCGAGCAGGGTCTGCGGCTGGTCGGGGTCGACCCCGTTCTCGGCCACGATCGGGTCGCCGAGGGCGACGTCGGGGTTGCCGGGCCGGAAGCCGAACTCCAGCACCCGCTGCTGGTTCTCGGGTTCCTGCACGAACTCGATGAACTTGGCGGCGGCGTCCTTCTCGTCCTGCGAGACCCACTCGGCGTCGAGGGTGATGAGGGGGTTGTCGCTGAAGAGCGTGCCCTCCTCGGGGTAGATGGCCACGAGGGGCACCCGGGGCGGGCGGGGCTCCTCGCCGGGATCCAGCACCCCGTCGGGGTTGCCGGTGTTGTAGTCGATGACCGACTTCTCCTCGACGGCGATGGCCGAGGCGTAGGTCAGGGCGTTGCCCCGCTGGTCGGCCCGGTACATGTTGTTGAGGAAGGTGAGGGTGGTGTCGCCGTAGTGCACGACCGCGGACTCGACGTCCCGGGCGGCCTGGGCCACGTCGGGCTGGTCGAGGTCCTCGATGGTGAGACCCTCGGTCTTGCCCGTGTTGGCGTAGGCCTGGGCGATCAGGGCCGAGAGGCCGCTGGTGGAGAAGTTGGGATTGGTCTTGCCGAGGCGGAACGGCCCCCACTCGGGGTGGCCGAAGGCGGCCCAGCCCTCGGGGTCGCGCGAGAGGCGCAGCACGTCGGCCCAGCCGATGGGCTCGTCGGGGTAGCCGAGGGCCTCGGCCATGGGCTCGGGCATGGCGATGACGAGCGGGGTGAGCATGAAGGGCTCACCCTCGGTGGCGATGGGCTCCTCGCCCTGGTCGGTCAGCTGCTGGTTGAGGACCGCGCCCCAGGCGCTGGATGCGGGGGACCAGACCACGGGCAGGGGGCCCTCGGTGGCCTCGTCCCAGCCGTCGCGCAGCAACTGCTCGCTGGCGCCCGACGACTTGCGCTGGGGGCGCACGAAGATGCACTGGTCGCCCAACTGCGCGTCGTCCGAGTCGTTGAAGGTGCGGGCGAGGTCTGTCATCAGGTCGATCTTCTCGGGGGAGACCGCCATGTCGACCACGAGGCAGTCGCCCGGGTCCTCACCCAGCAGCCCGTCCTCCGAGATCGTGTCCGACGTGCTCTCGTCGCCGCTGCTGGAGCACGCCACCGCGCCCGCGGCGAGCAGCGCGCACAGCACGATCGCTCCGATGCGTCTCGTCATGTCGCCAGCTTCCATTCGTCGATCAACGCTTCGTAGACCCCGACCGACGGCCCTACCGGGGCGTCCTGGGGTGCGGGGCCGAGGGTCCACCCGGTGTCCTCCAGCGCCGCGTCGAGGTCGTCGTCGCTGAGGTCGACCTCATGGCCCCGGATCGGGGCGAGCACCACTTCGGCCCGGATCATGGGCGAAGGGTAGAGGACGGTGAAGGCGTCGGACGTGCGCGCCTTGGTGGCGATGGCCTCGGGGTCGAGGGTGCCGACGGCGTCCCAAGAGGCGTTCGGGAACTGCTCGAGCTGGGTGATGACCGGCTGCGCGGCCACCGCAGGGGGGAGCCCGGGGTCGGCGTTCTCGAGCTGCTCCAGCCAGTCCCGGAACCCGGGGTCGGCATCGAAGTCGTTGCTGGCGAAGTCCGTGGTCCCGAAGTAGTCGGACGCGGCCTGGCCCAGGACCAGCAGGCCGGTGGCCTCTTGCGTCGGGTCGTCGTGGCCCACCTCGATGCGGCCCTGGCTGGTCTCTCCGCCGTGGTCGGCCCAGGCGTCGTCGGCGAGGTCCCCGAGGCAGCGCCAGCTCGTCTCGTCCTCACCCCCGCACGCGGCCACCAGCTGGTCGATGCGTTCGGTGGGGCCGACCAGGGCGAGCTTCGCGGTGGCGAGGACGTCGGAGGTCTCGCCGAGCACCGCACCCTGGTTGGCGAGGTCCCGCCGCAGCTCGACCAGGGCGGGCCACGGCTGAAGGGTGAGCCATCCGTCGAAGTCGGCCTCGTCGGGGCGGAAGGCGGGGTCGACCAGGCGCTCGGCGGTGTCGCCGGCGGGCTCGACGTCGAAGGTGACGTCGCCATCCTCCTCGGCCAGGGCGGCGCAGGTGTCGGCCAGCTCGGTGGCGCAGATCAGGTGGGTGGCACCGTCGCCCCCGGACCCGTTGCCGCCGCTCCCGCCATCCCCGTCGTCGCCGGTCAGTGCCCCGCGCACGAGCACGGCGCCGCCGATCATCGCCACCGCGCCCAGCACCGCCAACAGCCGCTTCACGTCGACTCCCTCGGGCCCCGGGCGGTCACGTCGTGGCCGCCGGCGCGGGCTCGGGGACGTCCTCCGGGGCGAAGGCGCCGAGCTGCTCGTCGGTGGGGGTGGCGCCGGCGACGATGCGGCTGGCCTGGCGGCCCACCGCCTCCTCGAAGAGGTTGCGGGCCAGGCGGCCGTTGCCGAAGCCCTTGCCACGCGGTTGCGCCTCGAACCATGACCGCACCCGGGCCAGGACCTCGGGGATGCAGCGGTAGCCGCCGTCCTCGGCCTGCGCCGTGAAGATGGCCAGCAGCTCGTCGTCCGAGTAGTCGGGGAAGGCGATGGTGCGGGGGAACCGGGAGGTGAGGCCGGGGTTGGCGTTGATGAAGTCGGCCATCTCGTCGGGGTACCCGGCGGCGATGACCACCACCGAGTCGCGCCGGTCCTCGACCAGCTTGACGATGGTGTCGATGGCCTCGATGCCGAAGTCGCGCTCGCCGCCCCGGGCCAGGGCGTAGGCCTCGTCGATGAGCAGCACGCCGCCGTCGGCCTTGTCGAACACCTCTCGCACCCGGGTGGCGGTCTGGCCGATGTAGCCCACGACCAGCTGCGACCGGTCGGTCTCGATCAACTGGCCCTTCTCGACGACCCCGAGGGTGCGGAAGATCTGGGCCACGAGGCGGGCCACCGTCGTCTTGCCCGTACCCGGGTTGCCGGTGAAGACGAGGTGACGGCTGGTCTCGAGCACGGGCAGGCCCCGCTCGCGCCGCAGGTTCTGGACCGCGATGAGGTCGGAGACCAGCTTCACCTCCGCCTTCACCCCGGCGAGGCCGACGAGGCCGTCGAGCTCGGCCAGCAGCTCGTCGAGGGGCCGGGCGGGCGGCAGGGGAGCCTCCTCCGCGGTCGGGGCGGTGGTGCTCGGCGCGCTGGCGGCGGTGGCGGGCTCGGAACCGGCCGGGGCGCCGGGCACGGCGGGGTCGGCGGTGTGCTTGCGCTCGGGTGGGAGGGCCCGGATGCCGTCGAGGGCGTGCAGCAGCAGGCCCCGGTAGTCGTCGATGGCCCGGAGCTCGGCGTCGGAGGGCCGGGCGTCGAGCGACGCCACCGTGTAGGCGATCTGGAGGGCGAGGTCGTAGTACCGGCGGGCGTGGGTGGTCCCGTGGCGCTCGTCGGCCTTGCGGAGGATGTCGAAGAGCACCGTCGTCTCGGCGAGGCCGGACTTCTTGCCCGTGACCAGGCCGGCGTCGCGGATCACGGCGGGAGTTGCGTGATCGAGTTGGCTGTCGAGGCGCGGCCCGAAGGCCTCGATGAGGCCGAGGAGCTCGTCGTCGGACTGGCGGTCGTCGCAGTCGATGAAGGCGAGACTGAGGTTGTAGGCCTCGAGGACGACGTCCTGGCGCAGGTCGTCGGCGTCGACCCCGTCGAGGTCGGCCGCGATCTCGGCCATCACCGGGCTGAGCTCGTCGACGAAGGCGCGCACCGCGTCGGCGAGGGCACGGTCGCGATCCACGTGGGGATCGTAACGAAACCCGCCGGTAACCTCGGGGGCATGTCCATCGCTGATCTGGGACTCCGGGCCAAGGCCGCCTCACGGGCGCTGGCCACGGCGTCCACCCGTGAGAAGGACGCCGGCCTGCTCCTGGCCGCCGACGGGCTCCTCGAGTGCGCCGACGAGCTCCTGGTGGCCAACGCCGTCGACGTCGAGCGGGCCGTGGCCGAGGGCGTGAGCGCCACCGTCGTCGACCGGCTGCGCCTCACTCCGGCCAAGATCGAGGGGATGGCCGGCGGTCTGCGCCAGGTGGCCACCCTGCCCGATCCCGTCGGCGAGATCCTCGACGGCTGGACCCGACCGAACGGCCTGCGCATCCACCGTGTGCGGGTGCCCCTGGGGGTCGTGGCCATCATCTACGAGAACCGCCCCAACGTCACGAGCGACGCTGCGGCCCTGTGCGTGAAGGCCGGCAACGCCGCCTTCCTCCGGGGCTCTTCGGGCGCCATCACGTCGAACATCGCCATCGCCAAGGTGCTGCGCGACGCGTTCGCGGCCGCCGGCCTCCCGGAGGACTCGGTCGTGCTGGTGGAGGACACCACCCGTGAGGGGGCCGTCGAGTTCATGCAGCAGCGGGCCACCATCGACTGCCTCATCCCGCGCGGGGGCGCCTCGCTCATCGCGTCCATCCGTGAGCACGCCACCGTGCCCTTCGTCATCGACGGGGACGGCAACTGCCACGTCTACGTCGACGAATCGGCCGACCTCGCCATGGCCGAGGCCATCGTGGTCAACGCCAAGACCCAGCGCCCGTCGGTGTGCAACGCCCTCGAGTCCATCGTCGTGCACCAGAAGGTGGCCGAGCCCTTCCTCACCCGACTGGCCCCCGCCCTCGACGGCGTCGAGCTCGTCGGCGACGACCACACCCGGTCGATCCTGCCCGCGGCCGGCGCCGCCACCGAGGCCGACTGGGGCACCGAATTCCTGGACCTGAAGTGCTCGGTGCGCGTCGTGGACTCCCTCGACCAGGCCATCGAGCACATCAACCGCTACGGCTCGGGCCACAGCGAGGCCATCGTCACCCGCGACCTCGAGTCGGCCGAGCGCTTCACCACCGAGGTGGACGCCGCCGCGGTGCTGGTCAACGCCTCGACCCGCTTCGTGGACGGCGAGGAGTTCGGCTTCGGCGCCGAGATCGGCATCTCGACCCAGAAGCTCCACGCCCGCGGCCCCATGGGGCTGCGCGAGCTCACCACCGCCAAGTACGTCGTCCACGGCGAGGGCCAGATCCGGGGCTGACCCGCCGGCGGTGGGCCCGCCGGCGGAATCTTGACCGTGCGGTCAAGACCGGTGGGTACGATCAACGCCATGGAACCCCGATTCGAGTCGGTCCCGGCGGTGCGCGAGAGCCTGGCCGACGTCAACTACCTCGCCGACGAGGGCATCGCCGGCGTGGTGTACCTGGCCGACCGACTCCAGAAGCCCATCCTCGTGGAGGGGCCGGCCGGCACGGGCAAGACCCAGCTGGCCAAGTCGGTGGCCGAGATCACCGGCGCCCGGCTCATCCGCCTCCAGTGCTACGAGGGTCTCGACGAGTCCAAGGCGCTGTACGAGTGGAACTACAAGAAGCAGCTCCTGCGCATCCAGGCCGAGCGCAACACCGACGGCACCTGGGACGACATCGAAGACGACATCTTCTCCGACGACTTCCTGCTGACCCGCCCGCTCCTCGAGGCCATCCGCGCAGAGGATCCGGTCGTGCTGCTCATCGACGAGGTCGACCGCGTCGAGGTGGAGACCGAGGCCCTGCTCCTCGAGATCCTCTCCGACTACCAGGTGTCCATCCCCGAGCTGGGCACCGTGTCGGCCCGCCAGATCCCGCTGGTGTTCCTCACCTCGAACAACACCCGTGAGCTGTCCGAGGCCCTCAAGCGGCGCTGCCTGTTCCTCCACATCGACTACCCCGACCTCGAGCGCGAGAAGCAGATCGTCCTGACCAAGGTGCCGGACATCACCGAGAGCCTCGCCGACCAGGTGGCCCGCATCGTGCGGTCCATCCGCCAGCTCGAGCTGAAGAAGGCGCCGTCGGTGTCCGAGACCCTCGACTGGGCCCGCACCCTCGTGCTGCTCGGCATCGAGCAGGTGGACGAGGCGCAGGCCACCGAGACCATCAACATCCTGCTCAAGTACCAGACCGACATCGCCAAGGCCATCAAGGAGTTCGGCGGCGACGGCCAGGCCTGGGTGCGCGGCGGCAAGACCCCGTCCTCACAGAAGAGCTGACCGTGAGGGAGGCTGCGGAGCGGAGCGGAGCAGCGTCGAGCGCTGTACCGGATCCCGAAGGGGCGCCGACGGAGGAGGCGCAAAGGTGAGTGACACCGTCGCGCCCTCGCCGATGCTCGAGCTCCTCGCGGGGTTCATCCAGGAGCTGCGCGAGGCCGGCCTGCCGGTCAGCCTCACCGAGAACCTCGACGCGATGGAGGCCATCAAGCACATCCCCCTCGAGGATCGTGAGGCCTTCAAGTACGCGCTCGCGGCCACCCTGGTGAAGAACAACGCCCACTGGCGGTCGTTCGAGACCGTGTTCGAGGTGTACTTCTCGCTGCGCGGCAAGGAGTACCTGATCGACCAGGGCGAGGACGACGAGCGTGACGGCGCCGCCGGGGACGCCGACGCCGGGGACCAGCCCATGCAGGGCCAGGGCGGCGCCGGCGGGCGCATGAGCAACGACGAGCTCGCCGAGATGCTCTACCGGGCCCTGATGCGCGGCGACGAGGCCATGATGCGCGCCATCGCCCGCCAGGCCGTCGAGCGCTTCGCCGGGATGGAGCCGGGTCGGCCCGTGGGCGGCACCTACTACCTCTACCGCACCCTGCGGAACCTCGACCTCGACGGGCTCTTCGAGCGCCTCATGGAGCACTCCCGGGAGGAGTCACCGGAGCCCCTCAGCCCGTTGGAGGAGCGCCTCGAGGCCGACGAGTACCAGCACCGCCTCGAGCAGATGAAGCAGGAGGTCGAGGCGGAGATCCGCCGGCGCCTCGTGGCCGACCGGGGCGTCGAGGCCATGGCCAAGACCTTGCGCAAGCCGCTGCCCGAGGACGTCGACTTCATGCACGCCAGCCGGGAGGAGATGGCCAACCTGCGCAAGGCCATCTACCCGCTGACCCG
>CAYYDZ010000097.1:0-1293 GCA_964470715.1 uncultured Microthrixaceae bacterium
CTCCTGACCGATCACTTGTCGTCCGAGCACGCCTCGGACGCCCGTCCTACCATCGCGCCCATGGCGATGGGACAAGCAGCGGGCGACCTGAACCCCGACTACGTGGCGACCGCGGAGTTCAACCTCGCACGACGCGGCTACGAACCGGCCGAGGTGCGAGCCCTGCTGCGAGAGGTGGCCGACAACCTGGCTCGGCTGCACGCCCGCGAGGAGGAGTTCGGGCGCCGCCTCGCCGAGGCGGAAGCGGCGAAGCCCCCGGCGCCGAGCATCGACGACATCGACGAGGCCGACCTGACCGCCATCCTCGGTGAGAAGACGACACAAGTGCTGCAGTCGGCCCGCGACGCGGCGGCCGACATCCACCGCAGAGCGGTCGAGAAGGCTCGCGACCTCATCGATCAGACCACCGCGGACGTGCAACGGATGCGGGCCGAGGCCGAAGGCACGCTGCGGTCGGCGAAGGAGCGGGCCGAGGAGGTCGAGCGCAAGGCCGACCAGCGGGCCAAGCAGGTCACCCAAGCTGCGGCTTCCGAGGCCGGTCGGGCTCGGGCCGACAGCGAGCAGACCCTGCGCACCGCACGGATGCAGGCCGAGGAGATCACGGCCGAGGCGGAGAAGGCGGCCGGCGTCGTCACCGCGGCGGCCGACGAGCACGCGTCACGTAGCCGGGCCAAGTCCGAGACCCTGATCACGACCGCGAGGGCAGAGGCCGAGGCGATCGAGGCTGAGACCCAGGCGAGGGTGGCGCGGGTGCTGCGCGAGACCGAGGAGGCCATCGCCGCCAACCGAGCCGACGCCGACTCCGAGATCTCCCGCCTGCTGGCGGCCGCCGAGGCCGATGCCGAGCGCATGCGCCTCGATGCCGAGCAACGGGCCCAGCACACCGAAGAAGAAGGTCGCGTCGCCGGACGACGCCTGGTGGCCGAAGCCATGGCGGCGCGCGAGCAGGTGCTGCGCGACCTCGCCCGACACCGCCGCAACGCGCAGGTGCACCTCGGGCAGCTCCGCGTGGGTCGCGAGCGACTGCTGGAGGCGTACGCCGTGGTGCGCGCCACCGCCGACCAGGCGGTCGCCGAGCTCGACGATGTGGTCGACGAGGCCCGCCTGGCCGCCGAGGCGGCGGTCGACGAGCGGACATCGGACGAGACCAAGCTCTCGCTCGAGCAACTCGAAGCCGAGTTCGGCCTCGACCGCCTGCGCTCGGTGCCGGTGCTCCAGGCCACCGACGACGCCGACCGGGAGGGGACGGACGCGTCGACCACGCTGGAGGGCAACGACACGGACGCGGTCGCC
>CAYYDZ010000097.1:1393-10698 GCA_964470715.1 uncultured Microthrixaceae bacterium
GGAGGGGACGGACGCGTCGACCACGCTGGAGGGCAACGACACGGACGCGGTCGCCGCTGCTCGGCACGACACCGGTGAGGACGCCGGTGAGGACGCCGAGGTCGAGCCCGAGGCGGCGCTCGGTGGCGGGGCGCCCGAGGCGGGGGAGGATCTGGAGCTCCCCTTGGCCGCCGCGACCGACGCCGCGATGGACGCCGAGGAGGACGCACCATCGGCGCCGACTCGCACCGGGGGCACCAGGAGAGCCAACCCCCGAACGGCGTCGGCGACCGCGCCCGCCAAGGCTCGGGCCCGCGACGCCGCCGGGTCGACGGGCACAGCCGGCGCCGGCTCGCCCGCCGCCACCTCGCCCTGACCCGGGCGCGGCGGAACGCAGGCGATCAGTCCGGGAGGAGCGCGGGCAGGTCCCGGGTGGCCACCACGTCGACCCCGGTGCCGCACACGTCGGCCAGCACCACGTCACCGAGCGCCACTGGTGCGTGGAGACGGACCGCAGACAGCGCGTGACACACCTCGAACATGAGCGCCTTGGGGACGGCCTCGACCGTTCGCACCGGCAGCCGGGGCCAGACGCCGCCGTCGACGGCCACGGTGGTGGTGACGAGGCGGCGGGGATCGGTGTGTTCCTGCAGGGCGAAGGTACGACCCTTGCGGCAACTGAAGCCTCGGACCTCGACGACGTCACCGGCCGGGTCCTCGTCCACCTCGAGCCGGCACCCCAGGGGGCACCCGACGCAGAGGTAGCCGTAGGTGGTCACCTCCACAGGCTCCCCCAGGTCACCCGCGCGCAACGCGGAGCCAGAGGTCTCGAACGCACGGTCGGCGGTCACCGGGCCAACACCTCCACCTGGAGGGAATCGCCGTGGAAGTCGGCGAGGACCGCCGGCCGCAGCTTGAGGCTCACCATCTCGGCCGGCACCACGTAGCGGAGCTTGCGCTCGTGCACGATCCGCCCGTCGGTCGTGCTGAGGCGCAGCGTGGACTTCTCCAGGGGCCGGCGCACGCGCAGGTACACCGTCTGCTCGTGGTGGGTCGAGACGGTGTGGGGCACGCAGTAGGCCACGTTGGTGGCGGGTTGCAGGCGAACGTTGTCGGCCGCCGGGCGGTGACCCGTGGCGTAGCGGCCGGCAGACGCGCCGGCGAGGGCCGCCTCGGTGCTCGCGTAGTCGACGAGGTCGTGGATGTGCACCACGTTGCCGCAGGCGAAGACCCCGTCCCGGGAGGTCTCCATGGTGCTGGTCACCACGGGCCCCTGGGTGACCGGGTCGAGACGCAGTCGCAACTGGCGCGACAACTCGTTCTCGGGGATGAGCCCGACCGAGATGAGCAGGGTGTCGCAGGGCACGTCCCAACTGCGGTCGAGCACCGGTTCGAGGTGATCGTCGACCGGGGCGACGGTGACGCGCTCCACCCGGTCGCGGCCGTGGATGCCCACCACCGTCGTGGACAGGTGGAGCGGGATGTCGAAGTCGTGGAGGCAGGTGACGATGTTGCGGGCCAACCCGTTCGCATGGGCGAGCAATTCGAAGACACCGACGACCTCGACGCCCTCGAGGGCAAGGCGGCGGGCCATGATCAGGCCGATGTCCCCCGACCCGAGGATGGCCACGCGCCGGCCGGGCAGCACCCCCCGGAGATTGACCAACCGTTGAGCCAAGCCGGCGGTGAAGACGCCGGCAGGGCGGTCCCCCGGGATGCGGATGGCGCTGCGGGTGCGCTCTCGTGCCCCCATGGCCAACACCGTCGATGCCGCCTCGACGAAGGCGACGCCGTGCTCGGCGGACAGCAGCTTCACCCGCCCGCCGGCGAGATCCATGAGGTAGGCGTCACAGAGGACGTCGACCCCGTGGTCCAGCGCATCGTGCAGCACCCGGTGCGCGTACTCCGGGCCCGTGAGCTCCTCACCGAAGTGGTGCAGACCGAACCCGGCGTGGATGCACTGCAGGAGGATCCCGCCCGCCTCCGGCTCCCGGTCCACCACGAGCACCCGCTCGGCGCCGGCCTGCCGAGCGGCCAGGGCGGCACCGAGCCCGGCCGGACCGCCACCCGCGACCACCACGTCGTAGCGATCCTGCAACAGATGCGGACGCCGGTCGATCATGGCCGTGCTGTCCGGGTGGTCACGGGCGCAGCGCTTCTCGTTCGAGGACGAGCCAGGAGCCGCCCCCTCGTTTGGTGACCGCGGTGAAGGCCAGGCCGGTCTCGTCGGCCAGCACGGCCATGCAGCGGTCGGTGCAGAAGCCACCCTGGCAGCGGCCCATGCCGACCCGGGTGCGGAACTTGAGGCCATCGAGCGTGCGGGCACCGCGGTGGACGGCCTCGCGGATCTCACCCTCGGTCACGAGCTCGCAGCGGCAGAGGATACGGCGGTGGGCGGGCTCGTCCGCGGCCAGGGTCTGCTGCTCGAGATCGGAGAGGTGAGCGAAGCGCACGGGCGGCGCCACCCGCTCGGCCGCGCGGACAGGCTCGACGTCGAGGCCGGCGTCGCCGAGCAATTCGGCCACGTAGCGGGCGATGGCCGGCGCCGCGGTCAGGCCGGGGGACTGGATGCCGGCCACGTTGAAGAACCCGGGGGCCTCGGTGGGCCCGATGAGGAAGTCCTCGTCGTCGAGCACCGCCCGCAGGCCGGCGAACTGGGCGATGACATCGCGCTCGCTGATACCCGGCACGAGGCGGCGGGCGGCGGCGAGGATGCGATCGGCACCGGCCGCCGACGTGGTCAGGTCCTCTGGATCGTCGACCAGGTCGGCGGTGGGGCCGATCATGATCGTCCCGTCGTAGGTCGGAATGACGAGCGTGCCCTTGCTCGTGGGCGACGGGCACGGGTAGATGACCCGGTGGACGAGGCCGGCGAGCCGTTTGTCCAGCAGGTACTCCTCGCCCTTGCGGGGACGGATGTGCACGCCCTCGACCCCGGCCATCCGGGCGACGACACCGGCACCGACACCGGCAGCGTTGACCACGACGCGGGCGGCGATGGTGCCCTTCGCCGTCGTGACCACCCATCCGGCGTCGTCACCCGGCAGCGGGCGCAGGCCGATCACCGGGCAGTCGGTCTGCACCTCCACGCCGCCGGCCACGGCGCTCTCGGCCAGGCCGAAGCAGGCCTCGTAGGGGTTGATCACGCCCGTGGTCGGTGCGTGCACCGCCCCCACCAGCTCGGGATTGAGGGCGGGCTCCGCGACCAGGACCTGTTCACGGGTCCAGCGCTCGACCCCCGGGACGTCCTTTTCCTCTGCGTGGCGCAGCAGGCGCTCGAGGGCGGGCTCGTCCTCTTCGCCCAGGGCGACGGTGAGCTCGCCCACCCTCGCGAACCCGAAGCCCAGTTCGGCGCAGAGGCCGTCCCAGAGCTGGTTGCCCGCCCACTCCAGACGACCCTTGAGCGTGTCGGGGCTGGCGTGGTGGCCACCGTGGATGATGCCGCTGTTCGCCTTGCTGGTGCCGAACCCGACCTCGGTGGCCTGCTCGACGAGGGTGACGCGCAGCGGCGTGCGGCTGAGCTCGTGGGCGATCGCGCACCCCACCACGCCGGCGCCGATGATCACGACGTCGTGAAGGGTGCGAGACGCCCCGGAATCCACGACCGGAGGGTAGTGGCCGACGTGGAGGGTGCGGTCCAGCCGGCTACGAGGCGGGTGTGCCTGCGGTGCGGGCGCGACGTTGGGCGGCCCGCATGACGGCGGCGAGCTCCGACGCGGAATCGAGCGACGAGTGGACGAGTCGCTCGAGCGCGGCCTTCGAGGCGACGACGCTCGGAGCGGGCTCGTACTCACCCTCGGCCGCGACCTCGCGGTCCAGATGGCGATCGGGGGTGTGTCGATCGAGCCAGGCGCCGGCATCGGACACCGCGCGGGCCGCCTTGGCCCAGTTGGCGCGGAACATCCCGATGTCGAAGGCCCCGTCACGCAGGCGGTTGGTCTCCCGGACCCCCTCGGGCGGGGCATTGAGATCGCTCACGACACCGACCTTGCTCAGGCCCCACAGGACGTAGAACGTCGGGTCCCACTCCCACCAGTAGAAGCCGTTGCGGCACGACCGGGGGGCGTAGTGGTGGTTGTTGTGCCAGCCCTCCCCGAGGGTGAGGACGGCGATCAGAGCCGAGTTCCGGCTGGTGTCCTCGGTCGCATAGCGGCGGCGGCCCATCACGTGGGCGAGAGAGTTCACGAAGAACACCGAGTGCCACAGCAGCACGGTCGAGACGAAGAAGCCGAGCACGAGGCCGGACCAGCCGCCGATCAGGCCGCACGCCACCGCGAGGCCGAGGGGCCCGAGCCAGTCGAAGCGGTTGAGGAAGCGCAGCTCCGGGTACTCGGCGAAGTCCCGGATGCGGTCGGTCTTCGTATCGCTGTACTTGTCGCAGAGGATCCAACCGACGTGGCTCCACCAGAAGCCCTTCTGCGGCGAGTGGATGTCGCGCTCGGTGTCGGACCAGCGGTGGTGGTCGCGGTGGTGGGCGGCCCACCAGAGCGGCCCCTTCTGCAGGGCCATGGTGCCCCCGAGGGCCATGAGGAACTGGGGCACCCGGCGCATCGTGTACGTGCGGTGGGCGAAGTAGCGGTGGTAGCCGGCAGTGATGAAGAACATCCGGGCCCAGAAGGTGACGAGCAGCAGGACCACCGCGGTCGCCGAGATCCCGGTCCACAGCAGCAGGAGCGGGGTGGCGTGCACCAGCAGGAACGGCGTCGACGACTTCCAGTTGACCCGCTCGTCGTCGCGCCTCCGCATCGTTTCGAGGGCGGTTGCGTCGTCGTTCAGGAGAGCCACGGACCTAGCCTACCTACCGGTAGGTAGGGAGCCTCCCCAGGGTGCGCGTCCGCCGCGTGGCCCCCGCGTACGGTGCGGGGACGGCGAGTGCCGCGCAAGTGACCGGAGGATGCACCATGTCCGACTCGAACACCACCCCCGCAGGCTGGTACCGCGACCCCTTCGGCCAGGGGGACGGGCGCTACTGGAACGGCATCCAGTGGACCGACGCCATCTCCCGGGGCGGCGTGACCCTGAACCTTCCTCCCGACCCCACCCAGGCCACCATCCCTCCGGTGCCCGGAACCGAGCTCCGGGCCCCGACGCCCGCGACGGCGGCACCCCCGCCGGCGGCGCCCAACCGCTCCGCAGCGCCGGTGATCATCGGCCTCGTGCTCGTCGTCGCCTTGGCCGTGGGGATCTTCTTCCTGCTCACCAGCGACAGCGACGACACGCCCACGACGCCCACCACCGCGGGCACGCCGGCAACCAACGCTCCCGTCACGCAGCCGCCGGTCACCGAGGCGCCCGTGACGGTCCCGCCGGTGACCGAGCCGGCGCCGACCACCGCCGCGCCCTGACGTCGGCGCCCTCGGCGTTCACCTGAACGCCGGCGGTCCGAGCGGTCAGGGAGCGAAGCGGTTGGGCTCGCCCTCCACGTTCACGTCGGGGACGACGGACACGCTCGAGAAGCACATCTCGTCGACCGTCCCCTCGTTCCAGGTGACGTAGCGCGGCTCCTCCATGGCCGCGTTGGCACGATCCCAGGTGCACTCGAAGCGGATGACGTCGCCCTCTTCGATGCGGATGGTCTCGGTGGGCACGTAGTACAGCTGCCAGTCGAAGCTCCAGTTCGGGATGTCGAGCAGGATGCGTTCGTCCGGCGTGCCCGGGTTGAGGGTCATGCGGTAGGCCGCGCCGAACTCGTGCATGTGGCCCAGTACCGACTGCAGCGTGCCGAAGTCCCGAGCCCGCATGTCGCAGGAGCTTCCGAACCGGGTGCCGTCGAGGTCGTCGTAGTCGTCGACCGTGCCGCCACAGGCCCCGATGAGCGCATCGGGGATGAACCTCGCTTGGATGCCGTAATTGTCGGCGATCTGGTCGAGGACGGTCTCCCGATCACACAGTGGTCCGGACTCCTCAGGGGTGCAGGGACCCTCGGCCGGGGTGAGGTAGGTGCTTCCCGTGATGCCCGTCATGGGCTCGTCGCGGGCGGCGAGCTCCTCGGGGCTGAGGGTGTCGAGCACGAGGGTCGAGCGGTCGGGCGGGTTCTCGTGGTCGAAGTGGTAGTGGATCTGGTTGACGATGAAGTCGCCCGGCTCGAGGTGCAGGCCGACGCCTTCGGGGTAGACCCGTGGTTGTTGGCCCGGCGCCCAGCCACCGATCGACACGACACCGGGTGTGCGCATGTTGGAGCGCCCGAAGCAGGTCCACCCGGCACGGCCGTCGGCACCGTCGAGCTCGAGCGCCTCCTCCATGCCCTCCGCGGGTACCCGGTACACGATCGAGTGGTGGACGATGTCCTCCTCGTCGGGCTCGAAGGCCATGCCGGCGATCCACTCGCCGTCGCCCTCGGGGTCCTCGACCTCGTGGATCTGACAGCGGTAGTCGTCCTTGACGTCGAGGTCGCCCACGTACGCGCCCTTCGAGGGAACCACCTGATCGCGCTCGAGAGGCTCGAAGGGCTCGTCCTCCGCGACGAGCTCGGTGTCGGGATCGACGTCGAGGCCGCCGCCGGCGTCGGCCCACTCCTGGATCGCGGCGATCTCGTCGTCGGTGAGGGAGAAGTCGTGCTCGAACTCGGGGCTGAGATCCGAGGCCGGCCACGGCGGCATGTAGCGCGTCTCGGTGACGAGGGCCAGGTCCTCGGCGATCTCGGCGGCATCACCCGCGGAGGCCAGCTCGACCGTGTTGAAGCCGGGCCCGTCCTCCTCGTGACAGGTGACGCACCGCGACTCGAGGATGGGCTGCACCGTCTCGGCGAACTCGCCCGCGGGGATCTCGGGGGCGGCGACGCCCTCGTCGCCGCCCGCGGGCGGTTCTTCGCCGACGTCGGTGCGCTCGGCCACGACCTCGAGCTCGAAGCCCACCTCGTCACCGGTGTGGGCGAGCGCGGGAACGTGGATCGGCCCGATGTCGTAGGTGGACATGACCACGGTGCCCGACACCGATGCCTCGAGGCGGTCGTCGCTCACCGTCGCCGTCCCGGTGAAGGTGATCGGAGCGGTCGTCTCCTTGATGGTCAGATCGCCGGTGATGGTGAGATCGGCAGTCGTCTCAGCCTCCCCGTCGATCGCATCGGGGAGGCCTTCGATGCTCGTCGCCTGGAAGGTGGCATAGGGATAGTGGGTCGACTCGAGGAAGTCGTGGCGGATGCGCTTGTCCCGCAGGTTGGAGTCCGACTCGAACTGCTCGACGTTGACGACGATCGTGCCCATGCGGCTCGCGCTCGGGTCGTCGACGTTCACGGCGAGGTCGCCCGCGACGGCCGGCGTGGTCCCCCGTACGAGGTTGTCCTCGCCGGCCAGGTTCTCCTCGATCTCGTAGGTGAGGGTCGAGCCGTTCCCACTGGTGATGCGGTAGAGGCGCTCGGTGTCCTCGTCGAGATCCGGCAGCGCCGGAGCGAAGGCACCCACGGTCTGGGCGTCACCCTCCTGGAAGAGCCAGGTCCACTGGTCGCGCGAGACCCACACGGCGGCGCCCACCAGCACGAGCAGCAAGAGCGCCGCCGGCGACCTGACGAACCTGCCCACTCGTTGACGCAACGAACCCCCCAACTCCGGTACCGGCGCCCGTCGAGGCCACCGTCGTACCCCCATCTTACGAGCCACGTCCGCGCCGAAGACCAGCGGCTGGACGACGGTCAGAGGTCGGGACCCTCCGAGCGGAGCAGCTCGAGCACCAGGGCCATGGCCTCGGCACGGTCGAAGCCGGCCCGCACGAACGAGGTCAGCAGCTCGAACTGCCGCAGCGCGAACTCGTCGGCATCGAGGCCGTCGACATCCGGTTCCCCGCACCCCTGGGAGGGGTGCCAGTACCTCGGCACGACGTCGGCGATGGCCTCGGGCAGGTCGACGATCTCCCACGCGTCGGGCACCTCGTCGAGGGCGGCGTCCCACACCGCGTCCGAGATGGCCGGGTGAGCGAACAGCACGCCGCCCCCCTCGCTGAGGAGGTGGACGCTGCCGCCGAGGCGGTCGATGACCGTGAAGCGCATGTCGATGGCGACGGGGGCGTCACCGTTCTCGTCGTCCAGCTCGGCGCACTCCAGCGCCTCGTGCTCGGATCCGTCGAGCGACCCCGCATCCGCCGGCCCCTCGTCGGGGCGCTCCGGACGCTCGTTCGGGGTCATGTCTCTCCGTACGCGTCGATTGTGACCGCCGGGGCCTGGGGGCCGTCCCGGCGACCACGACCGATACGTCGGTCCCGATCGACCAGTGGCCGCATCGCGCTTCCCCTTTCGCCGCTACCTGGATGATCGCGCCCCGGGGCGCTGAGGGGCAGGGACCAAGGTCGGTGATCTTCGTGGAGCTCACTCGTCTAGGCCGAGGAGACGGGCGGCGTTGTCGTGCAGGACGGCCCGCCGCAGGGCGTCGTCGCCGTCGGTGGCGATGAGCACCCGAGCCAGGGTGAGGGCCTGGTGGTAGAAGGGCCAGTCGGTGCCGTAGACGACGCGATCCGGCGGCACGCGGTCGAGCACCGTGCGTACGGCGTCGACGCCCAAGCTGGCGAGCTCGAAGTAGGTGTTGGGGTAGCGGTCGGCGTAGGCGACGGCCTGCTCCATCTGGAGGGCCCCCGAGTGGCCCAGCACGAAGGTGGTCTCGGGGTGCTCGGCGATGACCTGCTCGTAGCGGGGCACCTGGCAGCGCGCGTCGGCCCCTTTGCCGGCGATGCCCACCGGCCCGCAGTGGAAGAGCACGGGCAGGCCGTGGGCGCCGCAACGCCCGCACAGGTGCACGGTGCGCGGGTGGTCCGGCGGGATCCCCTGCACCGCGGGGTGCACCTTGACCCCCTTCGCGCCGGCGGCCCGGTGGCGCTCGAGGTGGGCGTCCACGTCACGGCGCATCGGGTGCACGGAGGCGAAGGGGACCAGCTCGGGGTGGGGACGGCAGGCGTCGAGCACCACGTCGGTGTTCTGCGGGCCGACGGGCCAGTCGATGGGCAGCACCACGGACCGGGCGATGCCGAGGTCGCCCATGTCGCGCAACAGGTTGGGGACGGTGTGGGTACGGCGCATGCCCGTGCCGGTCAGGCTCATGGCCGAGAGGTCGATGCGCATGGCGAACAGCGAGGCGGCGTCGAAGTTGACGTTCGCGTACCCCTCGAGGTCCACGGGCAGCGTGACCGGGAAGTAGTAGGACGTCGCCGGCGTCTCGACGGTCACGTCCACGGCCAGCTTGCGCAGGTAGCCCATGGCCAGGTGGGTGTGCATGTCGATCACCGGGCCGACCGCCTCGGCGACGTCGGCGGCGATGGCGAGGCGGCTGCCGCCCCGCACCTCGAACCACGGGAGGCGGGCGAGGTCGAGGGTGGACTCGAAGCGGGTGGGGAAGGCGGTCACG
>CAYYDZ010000098.1:0-1078 GCA_964470715.1 uncultured Microthrixaceae bacterium
GGAATCAGCGGGCGAGGAAGAAGAGCTGGAGCGTCGTGGCGCCCAGGATCAGCAGCAGGAGCAGGCCGATGGCGATGGTGGTGCCCTTCCTCATCGGGGCGCGCCTTTCATCGAGTGGTGGGGTCGGAGAGGGTCACCGGCGTGGAGACGCCGGCGGAACGAGCGACGTCGTCACCCTCGAGGGGCTCGAGGGTGAGCTCGTCACCCTCGGCCAGCCCCAGGGTGGCGGCGGCGGAGTGGCCGTTGACCGCGAGGGCGAGCAGGCCGTAGGAGTCGACCAGCAGACCGACGTCGCCGGGGCCGAGCTCGGCGTAGGCGGTGCCGAGGCGGGCGGACCGGGTGGTGTCGCCGAAGCGCAGGCGGACCCGGTCGCCGAAGGCGGCGAGCTCGTCGGGGTCGACGTTGAGCTGGGCGTTGCCGAAGCGGTCCACCCACAGCACCTGGGCCATCACGACGCCGTCCTCCTCCCGGCTGAGGGGGAGGACGCCGGGCTGGAGCAGGCCGGGCTCGACGCGCTCGCCGAGCTCGGCGAGGTCGACGCCCTGGCAGAGCTGGGCCGCCACCGGGGCGAAGATGTCCCGGCCGGCGAAGGTGGCGCCGGCCGCCGGCAGGTGGAAGTCGGTGTTGGTGAGCTCGACGGCCCGGGTGGCACCGCCGACCATGGCCACCGCCGGTGCCAACAGGCCGTTGTCGGGGCCCACCAGCACGGACACGCCGTCGCCCACCTCGACCGCAACGGCGCGGCGATCGCCGCCCACCCCGGGGTCGACCACGGCGAGGACGACGCCCGGGCAGAGGTACTGGGCGCTGCGCGCCAGCAGGAGGCCGGCGGCCCGCACGTCGTGGGGGGCGATGTCGTGGGTGAGGTCGACCACGGCGGCCTCGGGCGTGATCGAGCGGATCACCGAGTGGACGACGCCCACGAACTCGTCGGCGTGCCCGTAGTCGGAGAGGAAGGTGATGGTGTCGTAGCGCAGCGGCATCGCGGCCCCGACGCTATCGGTCGGCCGTTCCGGTCGACTCCTCGGCCGGCGCGTCACCCACGTCGTGCAGTCGTTGTCAGCCTCCCGGCTCGAGC
>CAYYDZ010000098.1:1178-9383 GCA_964470715.1 uncultured Microthrixaceae bacterium
GGCCTCCGATCTCACGCTCCGTGGCCAACTGGCCCGTCAACTGCTGAGGTGGAGGAAATGGCAGTCACCGGTGACTGCCATTTCCTCCAGTGCGGCCGTGAACGGCTTCGACCACCACCATTCGGCCACTCACCGTGCCGCGCCGGGCAACGCCGCCTTCAAGAGCGCCTTTCGGTCTGACGGAACACCACCTGACCGTCGGCGAGCGCCTCCAGCCACCCCACCGCCTCAGCCGGTGTGGGCAGGTCCGCGCACTCGTCGCGCAATCGCTCGGCCGCGGCCCGGCCGTCCGGGTCATCCAGCGCCCGCGCGACCGCGGCACCGATTTCGGCCGGGGTGGCCGTCACCGCATCGAGCACGAGCCCCACGCCCAGCGCCTCGACCCGTGCGGCGTTGGAGGGCTGGTCGGCACCGAGGGGCAGCGCCACCACGGGGACGCCGTGGGCGAGGGCGCCGAGGACCCCGCCCGAGCCGCCGTGGGTGACGGCCACCGCGGCGTGGGGCAGGACCGCCCACTGCGGGACGTAGCGCTCGACCCGCACGTTCCCGGGCTGCGGGCCGAGCTCGGCGGGGTCGAGCTCGCGGCCGACGGTGACGAGCAGGTCGACCGGTAGATCCCGCACCCCCGCCACCACCCGGGCGTAGAGGTCCCCCGCCTCCTGGTTGAAGGCCGTCCCGAGGCTGGCGTAGACGAGCCGGCGCCCGGTGTCCGGCAGACCCCAACCGCTCGACCGGCGGTGAGGTTCGGGATCGGCGGGCCGGATCGACCGCGCCAGCGCGGGAAGCGGGACCGCGGGGTCGCGGAACGAGGGGGGCGCCGGCACGAGGACCAACTGGCCGTCCAGCAGGGCGAGGTCGGGGTCAGGTGGGAGGCCGTGCTCGGTTCGCAGCGCCGCCAGCGCATCGGCCAGAAGGGACCGCCGCACGAAGGTGCCCGCCGGCATCGAGACCGTCGAGGCATACGGGACGCCGGCACGCTCGGCGGCCACCATGGCGCCGAAGTCCACCTCGTCGCAGAGCACGACGTCGGGCGCCCACCGCCCGATCAGGTCGAGCAGCGCACCGGCCCGGTCCCGGGCCACGACGCCGGCGAAGCCCTCGACCAGCACCCGGTCCTCGGCGGCCGGGTCGATGGGACGCAACGGGCGACGGACGGGCACCGGGTCGAGGGCCGGATCACCCGTGGCGAAAGCCGGGAGTCCCGCCGCCTCGACCATCGCCGCCAGCGCCGGCCGAGGCGCGACGGCGACCTCGTGGCCGGCCGCCACGACGGCGTGCGCCACGGGCAGCATGGGGGCCACGTGGCCGTACCCGCCGGCGAAGGCGACGAGGAGCCGCATGCGGGCGGGCCCCGCCGGCCGTCAGCCCGCTTCGGTGTAGCGGGCAGCGATGAAGTCGTCGATGTCGTTCTCCTTGATCCGGTAGGACTTGCCCACCCGGATCGCGGCGAGGTCCCCCGCCTTGATCAGCCGGTAGACGGTCATCGTCGAGACTCTCATGAGGGACGCCACCTCGGCCACGGTGAGCAGCCGCGGGAGCGCGTTTGGCTGTGCCAAGGGCTCTACCCCTTCTCCGCTTGCAGCGCACGCTAGCGGAGCGTTGCTGGTGGGGAAAGTGGGGCTGGTGTGGCCCGGCGGTCACGGCCGAGATCAGGCCCGACCGAGCTCCCGGGAGCGCTCGGTGGCGGCGACCACCGCGTCGACGATGGCCCGGCGCACCTCGTTGGCGTCGAGCACGGCCAGGCCCGCCGCCGTCGTGCCGTTGGGCGAGGTGACCGCGATGCGCAGGTCCTTCGGGCCGTGTTCGGTCTCGCTCAACAGCCGGGAGGCACCGAGGAGGGTCTGGTTGACGAGCGCTTCGGTGACGTCCTCGGGGAGGCCGACGGCGGCGCCGGCCTCCATCAGGGCCTCGGCCACGAGGAAGACGTAGGCGGGGCCGGAGCCGGAGAGCCCCGTCACCGCGTCGAGCTGCTCCTCGGGCACCCGCACGGCGATGCCGACCGACGACAAGATGGCGTCGGCCCAGTCGAGGTCGGCGTCGGTGGCCGCCGTGCCGCCGGCGATGGCCGCGGCGCCGGCACCCACGGTGGCGGGGGTGTTGGGCATGGCCCGCACCACGGCCGTTCCCGCCGGCAGGGCACCCTCGAGCGTGGCGATGGTGACCCCGGCGGCGATGGACAGCACTCGGGCGGGTGCGTGCAGCTCGGCACAGGCGGCCACCACGTCCTGGGGCTTGACCGCGAGCACCACGCCCTCGGCGTCCACGGCGGCGTCGACCACCACGAGGCCGGGGAGGTGCTCGGCCAGCTCGGCCCGGCGCTCGGGCAGCCGCTCGACCACGGCCAGCTCGTCGGCGGCGGCCCAGCCGGCGGCGACGAGGCCCGCCACCAGCGCCTCGCCCATCTTCCCGCCCCCGACCACCAGCAGCTTCGCCGTCATGGGCGGCGACGTTACCCCTCGCCCGCGGGCGCCCCATGGAGGGCAGGGCGCACCGACGTGTCGGCCCGCAGCTGCGCCACCAGGGTGGCGGCGGCAAGAGCACCGCCGACCACGAAGACCGCACCGGGCAGCAGGGTGCTGAGGGCGACGCCGGCGGCGAGGGGCCCGGCCACCTGGCCGGCGCGCGCCGCGCCCACCCAGACGGCCACGACCGCACCCCGGCTGGCGGCCGGCGCCGAGCCGGCGACGAAGTCCTGGTACGTGGGGATGGAGAGGCCCTCGCCCAAGCCGTAGAAGAGCCCACCCAGGAGCACGACGATGAGGCTGGGGGCGAGGCCGATGGTCACGAAGGCGACGGTGAAGCACACCGAGCCGACCAGCACGAGGGCCCGGCCGCCGTAGCCCGCCCGCAGACGCCCGACCACCAGCGCCGCCGCGGTCGAACTGAGGGCCGGCGCCGCCAGCACCAGGCCACGGGCGCCGGCCGAGAGCCCGAAGCGGTTCTCGAGCAGCACGGGCAGCACGGTGAGGTACAGGCCGAAGATCAGGAAGAACACACCGAACGCGGCCAGGGTGGCCCGAGCCAGCAACGGCTGGCGCAGCACCCGGCCGGCGTCGCGCAGCTGGCTGGACACCGCCGGCTGCGGGTGCAGTTCGATGTCGGGCAGCATGCGCCAGATCAGGGCGGCCGTCACCAAGGCCAGCGGGTAGGGCGCGAACGACCACCGCCAGCTCCCCAGCTCGGTGAGCAGGCCCCCGACCGCCGGGAAGATGGCCAGCGAGATGGTGAGGGTCGCGGCGTTGCGGCCCACGAGCTTGGCCCGCTCGGTGCCGGTCCAGTGGTCGCCGATGATGACGACGGCGAGGTTGATGAGGCCGGCGCCCCCTACCCCCTGGAGCAGGCGGAACAGCAACAGCAGCGCGAACGAGGGCGCCAGGGCGGCCAGTCCGCCGCCGACGCCGAACACCACGAGACAGGGCGTGAGCACCTGGCGCCGCCCGAAGCGGTCGGCCAGCACACCGATGATCGGCGCCACCACGATCCCCGGCAGCGCGCCGGAGGCAACCAGGACCCCTGCCCGGCTGTCGGGCTGGTCGAAGGCCGCGAGGATGTCGGGGATGGCCGGCCCGATGAGGGTGTTGTTGAGGATCCCGGTGACCGTCACCGAGTAGATCAGCACCAGGGGCGGCGGCCCCGGTCGGACGTGGCGCCGTGCCCCCGGAGCCCGCACCGCCGTCACCCGCACTTCCCCGATCCGAGCGTGCTGGCCCGGGCCCCGGGAGCGCTCTGGACCGTAGACCCGTTCAAATCGAAATACAATGAAAAGGTCTGAAAGATGTTCATGGGGCGAAGCGACTGGCGAAGCCGATGCGCAGGGCGGGCCGGAAGAACTGCTCGACGTGGGCGTACAGGGAACCCAGGATGCGGTCGAGCTCGTCGTGGTCGACGGCGGCGTTGGGGAGCTGTCCCACGAGGAACACCGCGTCCTCTGCGCCGACGGCGAAGGCCACCCCGAAGAGCTTGAGGTTGCGTCGCAGAAGGTGCTCGTAGAACGCCGCGTGGTTCTCCTCGGGCGCCGGCATCACGTAGGTCTCGTAGTGCAGCGTGCGCTGGCCGAGGGTGAACCAGATCGTGGTGGTGGACTTCTCCTCGCCGCGGAGGCGCACGTACCAGCGGCGCTCGCCCGGCTCGCCGTGGTCCACCGCCTCGACCGTCGGGTTCTCGTCGAGCTGCACGGCCAGCCAGCCGTCGATGAGTGCGGTGAGATGGTCGAGCTCCTCAGGCGAGGAGGGTCGGTCGGGCACCACTCAGGCGCACTGCACGAGCGACCGGGCCTTCAGGTCGTTGTGCAGGCGACGCAGACGGCCGGCGGTGGTGGACCAGGTGTACCCCGCCGCCCGTTGCGCGGCGGCGGCCGACAGCTCTGCGTGCAGCACCGGCGAGTCGAGCAGCTCTTCGGTGTAGTGGGCGAACACGGCGGGGTCGCGGTCGTCGACGAGGAAGCCGGTGCCGCCGTGGGCGACGACGGTGCGCAGGCCCCCCACCGCGGCGGCCACCACCGGGGTGCCGCACGCTGCCGCCTCGAGGGCCACGAGGCCGAACGACTCCGAACGGCTGGGCACCAGGCACACATCGGCGGCCCGGTAGTAGGTGGAGAGCAGGTGATGGGGCTGGGGTGGGGTCCAGTGGATGCGATCCGCCACACCCAGGTCGGCGGCCAGCTTCTCCACGCGCTCGACCTCGTGATCGCCGACCGCGCCGCTGGCACCGCCCACGACGAGGAGCACGGCGTCGGGATGGGCCACCGCCGCCAGGGTGCGCACGGCCACGTCGACGCCCTTGAGGGGCTGGATGCGACCCACGAACAACAGCACGGGCTCGTCGCCGAGCCCGAGCGCGGCGCGGGCACCCCGCTGATCACCGGGAGAGAAGAAGGCGTGGTCGACGCCCGGGGGAACGATCTCGATGCGGTCGGGGTCGGCGCCGTAGAGCTGGGTGAGCTGCGACGCCTCGGCGGTGCAGGACGCAAGGATGGCGTCCGAGCAGGCGATGACCTCGGTCTCGGCCTGCACCCGGCGGTCAGGCTCGGGGTCGCCGGTCTCCGCCTTCACCCGGGCCAGGGTGTGGAAGGTCGACACCAGGGGCAGGTCGAGGGCGTGCTTGATGCGGTGGCCGGCCACTCCGGAGAGCCAGTAGTTCGCATGGAGGGTGCCGATGTCGCCGGCGGCGGCGATGTGCTCCGCCACCCGGTCCGCGAACTCGTCGACCACCGCCGGCAGCTCCTCCTTCGCGAGCCCGACTGGCCCCGCGGGGACGTGCACGACCCGAAAGCCCGGCTCGACGTCGACGACCTCGGGGAGATCGGCGCGCCAGCGCCGCACGTAGACGTTGCAGGCCACGCCGGCCTGAGCCAGCGAGCCCACGAGCTCGCGCACGTACACGTTCATCCCGCCGCTGTCGCCCGACCCCGGCTGGACCAGCGGGGACGTGTGCAAGGAGAGGACCGCAACGTTGGTCACGGACGGGCCAACACCGCGGACACCGCTGGGATTCCGGTTCGACCGCGCTTCGTCGGAGGAGTCCCGGAGCCGTTCATTGCCCCAGTTCGCGTGGACCCTGCTTCTGGCGGAACGACTCGTAGATGTGGACGAGGGTCTTCTTCTGGTCCTCGCTGATGAACGGGTCGCGGCGAATCTCGGCCACCAGGTCGGGCTCGCCGTCGCGCTCTTCGAGGATGCCCGCCCGGATGTAGAGCTCCTCCGAGGAGATCTCGAGGGCCCGCGCGATCTGGCGCAGGATGTCCGCCGACGGCTTGCGCATGCCCCGTTCGATCTGGCTCAGGTAGGGGTTCGACACCCCCGCCATCTCCGAGAGCTTGCGAAGCGAGAGCTGGCCGACCTTGCGCTGTTCTCGGATGAACTCCCCCAGGTCGCGCCAACGCTCCTCGAGATCGTTGCGCATGGGGAAAACTCTACGCGACAGTCGCGAGCATCCCCCAAACGATGGCAAGCACCGTGGAGCGCCGGTGCGGTCAGCTCAGCAGCGAGTCGACCGTCGCCTCACCCTCGCCGTAACGCCGCTTGATCTCGTTCTGGAGGGTGTCGATGCAGACGTGGAGCTGCTGCCGGCGACCCGACACCTCGGCCTCGAAGGCCCCCAGGCGTCCGGCCAGGACGTCGAGGGCGGCGTCGTCGAGGGTGGGCAGATCGGCGAGGTCGGCGTCGGCCACGATGGCTTCGAGGCCCGCTTCCAGCTCCGCGGGAACCACCGTGGGGTCGAGGTCCTGCGGGGGCCGCCCGAGGCCAGGGCCCCGCGTGTGCTCCGCGAGGATGTCGGGCAGCTGGCCGATGAGATCCGAGAGGTCGCCGGCCTCACCGCCCTCGCCACGCCGGGTGCGCTCGTAGTTGACGATGTCGAGGTGGCCCTGGGCGAGGCGGCGCAGGTACGACACGCCGTTCTCCACCGCTTGGGCCTGGTCTCGCCTCGAGCGGACCTCCTCCAGGTCCTTGTCACCCAGGTCGGCCACATAGCCCGGGTCCAGGACCTCCGCGAGGGTGGTCATGACCCGATGACGATCTCCCACCCGCCAAGGAAGAGCAGCGCCCAGACCACGAAGCCGGCGATGATCGTGTTGCGGTGCTTGTCGAACACGTTCTTGTTGAACCCGTTGTCCAGGCCACCGAGGAAGCCGAGGGCGCTCAGCTCGATGAAGCCCACGATCACCACGAAGATGCCCCACGCCCCGAAGAGCACGCCACCGTTGGGGTCGGCGTAGGCGTTCGAGAAGTGGCTCGTGAAGAGCATGAAGAACAGCATGGGGATGGAGAACAGGGCGTTGGCCCGTGACGCCCTGGCGGCGCGCTTGGCCGCGTTGGGCTGCTCGGGATCACCCTGGCCGCCGGCCAGCTTGTCGCGTTCGGAGGCGATGACCACCTTCTGGTTGCGCCAGATGATGCCCCACACGTTGAGGAACATGATGGTGCCGAGGATGGCGCCCCAAGCGATCGAGGTGCCCTGGGGTGCGGCGAAGTAGTCGGCGAAGTTGGGGCCGAGGTTCTTCTGGATGCCCAGGATGAAGATGCCGGTCAGGAAGGTGAGGGCGGCGGCCCAGCGGAACCACCAGAGTGCCCGCCACGTGAGCTTGTCGAAGGCCTCGCCGCGGGCGGCCGGGCTGAGCTCGGCGTAGGCCGGCACCTGGACGAAGTTGAAGAAGTAGAGCAGGCCGATCCATGTGATGCCGCCCAGCACGTGGAACCACCGGAACAGCGTCTCGAAGCCCGTGTAGACGTCGCCGAACGACTTGATGATGACCATCTTGGTGTTGCCTCCCAGATCCCCTCGGATGTGGGCGAGACCTTATCGCCCGCGCGAGGTCAGGTACTGCTGGAGGCCGAAGGCCCAGACCGGGCCGAGCAGGAGCATCGAGTCCAAGCGGCGCAAGGCCGGCGCCGTGGCGTCGGCCCGGGGCAGGATGGCCGAGCCGAAGAGCTGACCGAGGGGGCACAGCGCGGCCGCCACGGCGCCGAAGAGCACGATCTCGTAGCCCTGGAACGGGGCCAGGTGCACGACGGCCATCGCGAAGGTGAACACGGCGATGCCGGCGATGCCCGCGAGCGGGCCCTCGATGTGGTTGCTCGACCCCGAGCCGATGAGGAAGTCGCCCATCTCGTAGACGCACACCAACACGATGAGGGCGACGAAGCCGCCGAGGTCGATGCGGTAGGTGAGGGCGGGCGACGCCGCGGCCACGCCCAGGAACAGCCCGCACTGGAGCGTGAGCCCGACCGAGCCCAGGTAGTTGCGACGGGTGCCGTCGGTGGAGAACCCGGCCAGGAGCGCGAGGGGGATGGCCGCCAGGGCCACGAGGCCCACCGGCGCGAAGCCGACGGCCGAGGCCGCGCCCATGCCGCCGGCGATGGCGCCGGCGGTGTACTCCTCGGGATTCGCGCCCCAGGTCTTCCAGGCTCGCGCCGCCTGCCAGGCGCCGAGGGCGGCCACGGCGCCGTACAGCGCAGCGAGGCCGGTCTCTTGACCCAGGGTGGCCAGGCCGATGAGCAGCGCCCAGCCGATGCCCAGGCGCACCTTCGGGCCGTTGATGTCGTAGGTGATGAGAAAGCGCGTGGGCGGGCGCGACCGCATCTTGTTGATGCGGCGCTGCTTGCGGGTGGGCTTCTTGACCTTGCCCGACCTGGTGACGCGGGTCCCAGGCGGCGCGCCCGGCGGCGGCGCCGGCCGGGCAGACCGCGTCGATCCCGTGCCCTTCGT
>CAYYDZ010000098.1:9483-10542 GCA_964470715.1 uncultured Microthrixaceae bacterium
GCCTTCGTCGCCTTCGTGGCCTGTGCCGCCTTCGGCGAGGTCGCGGCCTTGGTGGCCTTGGTGGGTTCGGCCATCACGCCGAGCCGCCGCTGACCGGGGGCAGCACCGCCACCTCGTCGTCGGGCCCCACCGCTTCAGCCCCGACCACGGGCTCGCCGTTCAGCCACACGCGGCTGTCGGCCAACACCGCGGCGAACCGCTCGCCGTGGCGCTCGGTCGCAGCAGCCAGCACCTCGGCCACCGTCGCGCCGGGAACGTCCTCGCGACCCGTGCCCGCGGCCTCACGGGCGGCGGCGAAGAGGCGGAGCACGGCCACGCGTTCTACCGCACCCGGCGAATCGTCGGACAATCCATGCTCGGACGAGCGTAGGTGCTGGCGGCCGGTACCTTCGATCCATGCTGCGATTGCTGCTGGTCCGCCACGGCCAGTCCGAGTGGAACGCCGACGGTCGTTGGCAGGGCCAGGCCGACCCACCGCTGTCCGACCTCGGCCGCCGCCAGGCGCTGGTTGCGGGCGCCGCCATCGGCGCGGTCGACGCCGTCGTCGCCTCACCCCTCGAGCGGGCGTTCCTCACCGCCAGCGCCATCAGCGAATCGGTGGGGGTGGGCCCTGTGCTCGTCGACACCGACCTCATGGAGCGCCACGCCGGCGACTGGCAGGGCCTCAATCGGGCCCAGATCGACGAGCAGTACCCCGGCTACCTCGACGACAAGGGCGACGACCGCCGCCGTCCGCCGGGCTGGGAGCACGACGACGTGCTCCTCCAGCGGGTGCTGCGCGCCATCGACCGCATCGCCACCGACCTCGCCGGCGCCGACGACGTGGTCGTGGTCACCCACGGCGGCGTGATCTACGCGGTGGAGCGCCACCTTGGTGCGGGCTTCGAGCGCATCCCCAACCTCGGAGCCCGCTGGGTGGCGATCGACGAGGGCGGCCGCCTCAGCCTGGGCGAGCGCCTGCTGCTGATCGACCCCGACGAGGTGCTGGTCACCAACCCGGGCCAGATCTAGGGCGGCGGCCCGTCGTCGTCACCGGCTCCGTCGTCGGTGAGCACGTCG
>CAYYDZ010000099.1:0-10473 GCA_964470715.1 uncultured Microthrixaceae bacterium
AGGTGCGGCCTTCGAGGGGGAGGCCGGCGGCCACCCGGCCGGCGGCGTAGAGGCCGGGGATGGGGACGCGGGCGGTGTCGAGCACCTCGCCGGTAGCCCGCGTGGTGAGTCCGCCGAAGGTGAGGCCGGCGTAGATCGAGCTCGCGGTCGTGCAGTCCAGGGCGCCGTAGGGGCCCTCGCCGAGCGGGCGCAGGAACTCGGGGGCCTTGTGGAACAGCGGGTCCTTCCCCTGCGCGGCGAAGCGGTTGTAGGTCTCGACGGTGTGCTGCAACTGGCCCTCCGGGATGCCCAGCGCGGCCTCCAGCTCGGCGATGGTGCTCTCCACCGCGGCGACCTTGTGGAAGGCCTGGGTCGGCCCGTGGATCTCGTCGTCGAGGATGATCCAGCAGCGGCCGTCGGCCCGCCGGAGCATGGCGTCGGTCGTCCGCCCCACGTACGCGTCCTCGTTGATGAAGCGCTGGCCCTGGGCGTTGACGAGCACGCCCATGCAGTGGGTGCCCGGCGGGTAGATGGCGTTGACCACCAGGCCCTCGCTCATGTTGGCCACGTCGGCGCCGGCGCCCTGGCCCACCCGGATCCCGAGGCCGTCGTCGGCGGGGGAGGCCGCCTCCCAGTTGCAGTCGAGGAGGTCGGGCGCGTGCTCGGCCAGCATCTCCTTGTTCATGATGAAGCCGCCGGCGGCGAGGACGACCCCGCGTCGGGCACGGACGTGGATGGTGATGCCGTCGTGGTCGGCCACGAGGCCCACCACCCGCCGGGTGGCCGGGTCCTGCACGAGGCGCTCGACCCGGCACTCGTTGACCACGAGGGCGCCGGCCGCGTGGGTGGCCTGGAGGAAGAACTCCATCAGGTAGCCGCCCACCTCGCCGGGCCGGGCGGGTTTGTGGCCCCGGGGCGCGGGCACGGCGTGCTCGGCGAAGGGGTGCACCTTCTCGTTGCCGCTGTAGTAGAGCGTCTCCGCCCCGAACGGGTGGGTGGACTTCTCGGGGGCGTACGAGTCGGCGAAGTCGACCCCGAGGGCGCTGACCCACTCGAAGTGCTCGACGCTGCCCTCGCAGTAGAGCCGCACCTTCTCCTCGTCGGCGTTGCGGCCCGCCGCGAGGCGCACGTGCTTGATCATCTCCTCGACCGAGTCCTCGAACCCGCAGGCCTGCTGCACGCGCGTGCCACCCCCGAAGTAGACGACGCCGGTGGAAAGCGCGGTGGTGCCGCCGCCGCGGGTCTGGCGCTCGAGGACGAGGGTGTCGACCCCGGCCCGAGCCGCCTCGATGGCCGCGGAGGCGCCCGCCCCACCGTGGCCGACGACGACGACGTCCGCTTCGTGGTCCCAGGCCGGGACCGCGGACGGGGGGATCGAGCGGGTGTCGGTGGTCACCCGCCGATCGTAGGACGACGGGCGGGGCGCTCAGGCGACGTGGGCGGCGGCCGTGGGCGGCGGCTCGTTGAACGCCTTCTCCCAGCCCTTCGCGGCGAGTCGCTGGCCGACCCGGCGGCCCACGACCACGCCGACGGCGATGGCCACCGCCCAGCTGACCGCGAGCGACAGCGGGGTATCGGGGTCCATCGGGTCGGGGGATTCCTTCGTGCCCGTGACCTTGGTGAACACCACCTTGACCACCTGGTGGGCGGCGAGGGCGGCGAGACTGCCCGAGCCGAAGGCGACCACCTTCCAGAGGACCTTGCGGCCCGCCTCAGTGGCTTCGGGGGCGAGCTCCTGGGCGACCGCGACCGACCCCGCTATCGCGAACCGGCGGGCGGCCCGCTTGGCCAACACTGCGGAAGGGTCTCGTGCCATGCCCGCAACCTACCCAACGGAGCGGGGTTCAACCGCGGGGAAACGGGGGGCGTCGAGGCGCACGCGCTCGCCGTTGCGGGCGACGACGGCGGGCCAGTCGAGGTCTCGGTCGACGGCGTCGGCCAGCGACTCGGATGCCTCGGGCTCACCGTGCACCACGTACACCGTCTCGGGTGGCGTGGACGCCGTTCCCAGCCAGGCGAGCAGGTCGTCCCGGTCGGCATGGGCCGACAGCACGACCCGGGCGATCTCGGCGCGCACCCGGTGGTAGAGGCCGAACATCTTGAGGGTGCGGGCGCCCTCCGCGAGCGCCGCCCCGCGGGTGCCGGGCGCCTGGAAGCCGACGAGCACGACGGCGTTGCGGGGGTCGCCGAGGCGGGCGGCGAGGTGGTGGAGGATGCGTCCGCCGGTGGCCATGCCCGAGGCCGAGACGAGGATGAACGGACCGTGGCGCTCGTCGAGGGCCTGCGACTCCTCACGCGTGTGGGCCTGGTGGAGCTGGAGGTCGCTGAACAGGGGCTGGTCCCACAACTCGGGGCGGATGTCGCTCGAGTGCTCGGCGGCGGCCTCGGTGTAGGCGGCGAGGGCCCGGCTGGCCATCGGGCTGTCCACGAAGACGGGGAGCGCCGGCACGCGGCCGGCCCGTTGGAGCTCCTGGAGGTGCCAGAGCACGACCTCGGTGCGGTCGACCGCGAACGCGGGGATGACCACGACACCACCGCGGCCCGCCACCCGGGTGACGACTTCGGCGAGGCGGTCGGGAGCGTCGCTCTCGGGGCGTGACTCGTCCCCGTAGGTGGACTCGACCAGCACCAGGTCGGCCTCGCCGATCGGGTCGGGCGGCGGGAGGATCGGGTGGTCGTGGGGGCCGAGGTCGCCGCTGAAGGCCACCCGTCGGTCCCCGAGGCGCATCGACAGGGAGGCGGCGCCGAGGATGTGGCCGGCCCAACGGGGGGTGACGGCGACGCCGGGGGCCACCTCGGTCTCCCGTCCCCACGGCAGGTCGACGAACTGCTCGAGCGAGGCCCGGGCCTGATCCTCGGTGTAGAGCGGAAGGGCCGGGTCGTGCTTCGAGTAGCCCCGGCGGTTGGCGAAGCGTGCCTCCTCCTCGTGGAGGTGGCCGCTGTCGGGCAGGACGATGCCGGCGAGGGCGCGCGTGCCCGACGTGGCGTACACCGGGCCGCTGAACCCGTCCTGCACGAGGCGGGGCACGTACCCGCAGTGGTCGATGTGGGCGTGGGTGAGCACCACGGCGTCGAAGGTCGAGGGGTCGAGCGGCAGGCGCAGCCAGTTGCGCTCCCGCAGGCGCTTGGGTCCCTGGTAGAGCCCGCAGTCGACCAGCACCCGGTGCTCGCCGGACTCGACGAGGAACTTGCTGCCGGTGACCGTGCGGGCGGCGCCGAGGAACGTCAGCGTCGGGGGGAGAGGCCGGGTCACGGCTCCACCTTGGCGGCCGCCCGGCGTCCGGGCCAGAGGCGAACGGCCCGCCGGGCGCCTATTCGTCGAAGCCCTCGCCGCGGCCGTAGGCGCGGTCGCGCTTCTTGACCTTGACGAACGCGACGATCAGCAGGATGGCGGCGATGAAGAAGATCCCGAGCCCGTAGAAGAACATGGGGGCGAGGGTAGGCCGCCGGTGACGATCCCGGCTCCCCCTGGGGAGCCTCACCTCGACGTCAGCCCAGGCCGAGGTCGTCCAGGTCCTCGCCGGTGATGGCTTCGAGGGCCTCCTTGATCGAGCGGTAGAACGGCCCCTCGTCGATGCCGCCGGCCACCCGGTAGGCCGAGAGCAGCTCACGGAGCCGGTCCCGCAGGTCGGCGAACACGAGGGTGACGCCGTGCTCGGCCAACTCGCGGTCGAGGCTCACCAGCATGTCGGCCGCGGTGACGTCGATGTCGGTGACGGCCGAGCACTCGATGATCACGTGGTGGGGCCGGGGGTCGGTCTGCAGGATCATGGTGCGCACCCGCTGGTGGAACAGCGAGGCGTTGGCGAAGAACAACGGGGCGTCCCAGCGGAACACGACGACGCCGACGATCGTGCGGGCGTCCGGGTACCGGGCCACGCTGTGCCAGCCGCGCAGGCCGGGGACCCGCCCCAGAGCGGCCGCCTCCGGCCACCAGCCCCGCCGGAAGTAGAAGACGACCGAGAGGGCCACGGCCACTCCCACTCCGGGCAGCACGCCGAGCACCACCACCCCCAGCGTGGCCACGAGGGCCAGTACCAGCGACGTGGGCCGAGCCCTCGAGAGGCGGCGCAGCGTGGCGACGTCGACCAGGCCCGCGGCGGCCACGATGATCACGGCGGCCAGGGCGCTGAGCGGCATCTCGGCCAGCAGGCCGGGGGTGGCGACGAGCAGGGTGGTCACCCCGACGGCACCGACGAGCCCCACCATCTGGGTCCGGGCGCCGGCGTCCCTGGCCACCGCCGAGCGGGTGGCACTCGCCGACACCGGGAAGCCCTGGAAGAGGCCGGCCATCAGGTTGGCGCCGCCGATGGCCACGATCTCCCGGTCAGGGTCCACCTGGTCGCCGGTCACGCCGGCCAGCGTCGACGACACCGCGATGCTGTCTGCCAGCGAGATGAGGACGATGCCGACCGCGGCGGTCATCAGGGGGACCAGGTCGTCCACCGGGACCCACGGCAGGGTGAGGTCGGGCAGGCCCTGCGGCAGGGTGCCGAGGACCGGGACCCCGTGGCCCGCCCCGTCGAAGACGACGTTGGCGACGGTGGCCGCGACCACCGCGAGCAACACGCCCGGGACCCGCGGCCACCAGTGGCGGACCGCCAGGATGACGAGCACCGTCCCGGCTCCGAAGGCGAAGGCCCAGGGGTCGAACTCGTCGAGGTGGCGCACGAACGCCCCGGCGGCCCCGAGCGCGCCGTCGTTGCCGTTGGAGAAGCCGCAGAGGGCCGGCAGTTGGCTGACGATGATCACCAGGGCGAGGCCGTTCAGGAACCCGATGCGCACCGGCTTCGACAACAGGGTCGCCACGAAGCCCACCCGGCCGATGCCGAGCAGCACCTCGAGGCCGCCCACCAGCAGGCCCAGCATGCCGGCCAGGGCCACGGCGGCAGCGGGGTCATCGGTGCTGACGAGCGGCACGATCGCCGCGAAGACGAGGGGCGACACCGCGCTGTCCGGGCCGACGATCAACAGGCGCGACGGGCCGATCAGGGCATAGGCCGTCAGGCAGGCAATGGTGGTGTACAGGCCGGTGACCGGGGGCAGGCCGGCCAGCCGGGCGTAGGCAATGCCCTGGGGGAGCAGGAGCGCGGTGAGGGCGAGGCCGGCGGGACCGTCGTGGCGCAGGTTGCGCCACCGGTAGCCTTGCAGCGTCGAGACCGACGCCAGCCGTTGCACCCCCCTCATAGGCTGGTTCTACGGCATGGCCCGTCCGGCGGATAGGGCCGATCGGCAGCGTTCAGGCCGCGGGCACGGCCTCGGCGCCACGGTCGGCCGGTTCGGCGTCGAGCTCGGCGCGGCGGGCGTAGGCCCAGCCGGGGCCGCGGAAGACGAAGGAGAAGCGGTCCCGCCAGTTGTCGGAGTCGGCGACGTCGCGGACGATGTCGACGTACTCGTGGTCGGTGATGCGCACGGGGCTGAACGACTTGATGTTCTTGGTGAGGCCGTAGACCACGGGCTCGTCGGGGTCCTCGCGCTCGAAGGTGCCGAAGAGGCGGTCCCAGACGATGAGGATCGAGCCGTGGTTGCGGTCGATGTAGCGGCGGTTGCTGCCGTGGTGCACCCGGTGGTGCGAGGCGGTGTTGAGCACCTCCTCGGCGGGGCCGAGGGTGCGGATCACGTCGGTGTGGATCCAGTACTGGTAGATCAGGTTGATCTGGCGGGCGGTCTCGATCAGCGCCGGCCGGATCCCGAGCAGGCTGAGGGCGCCGAAGGGCACGGCCACGTTGAACACGTCGGCCACGGGCTGGCGCAGCGCCGTGGACAGGTTGTAGCGCTCGGACGAGTGGTGGGCCACGTGGTACGCCCACAGGTAGCGGGTCTCGTGGTCGAAGCGGTGGTTCCAGTAGTAGATGAAGTCCCAGCCGGCGATGGCCGCGCCGAGGGCGACGGCCCCCGTGCCGAGGTCACGGCCCCGCCGTCCCTTCGAGCCCCAGAGGGCCTTGGGGCTGGTGGCGGTGGCGAAGGCGGTGGCCGCGGCGAGGCCGCCGACGGCGATGGTGGTGGGGCCCGCGATGCGGGCCACCTGGCGGGCCTGCTCGCGCTCGTCGGCCCGGCGGGCCTTGCGGGCACGACGGTCGGCCCAGGTGGTGACCGCGGCGCCGGCGACGGCGGCGGCCACGAGGCCCTTGCCCACCTTGGAGCGCTGCGGGGCGATCTTCTCGGCCAGCGCCCGCGTGGCGAGGGGCACGACGAGGCTGAGGGTGCCCATGGCCAGGTTGGCGAGGGTGTCGTCCCGCTCGTAGTCCGAGCTCGACGGCCCTTCGCGCTCGGCCCGGCGCTTCAGGTACCAGGCCTCGGCGCCCATGCTCGAGAAGTAGAAGGGGATCGCGCCCACCGTCAGGTCCATGGCGCGATTCTCGCGGCTCCGAGCCCTGCCTGCTCGCGCCACCGTCTGCACCGAACACCAGCGCCCACACCTCGTGCGAACCCGTCCCGTCCCGCGCGGACCGGAGGCCGTCGTCAGAGGGCCAACGGGTAGGTGCTGGGCGGCTCCTCGGTCGCCCAGCCCTGCTCTCCCACGAGGGGGACGAAGCGCACCGGGCCGAGGGACTCGGTGTGCAGGTCGGCTCCATGACGGCGCACCCGCTCGAGCTCCTGATCCCGCCACTCGGTGCCGACCGGCATGACGAGGCGTCCGCCGTCGGCGAGCTGGTCGATCAGTGCCGCGGGGACCGAAGGGCCGCCGGCGGTCACCACGATGGCGTCGTACGGCGCGGCATCGGGCCAGCCGAGGGTGCCGTCACCCACCACCACGGTGACGTTGTCTGCCCCGAGCGCGGCGAGCCGCTCGGCAGCCTGGTCGGCCAGGCACCGATGACGCTCGATGGTCCAGACCGAGTCGGCGATGCGGCCGAGCACCGCCGCGGCGTAGCCCGAGCCGGTGCCGATCTCGAGCACCCGATCGCCCGGGCCGAGCTCGAGGGCCTCGGTCATCAGGGCGACGATGTAGGGCTGCGAGATGGTCTGGTCCGCGTCGATGGGCAGGGCGCAGTCGTCGTAGGCGGCCTCGACCAGGCACGGCTCGACGAAGCGCTCGCGGGGGACCGAGCTCATGGCGTCCAGCACCGCAGGATCGGCGATGCCTCGGCGGACCAGATCACGGGAGACCATCTGCGCCCGCTGCCGGTTCGGATCGAGGGGTCGGTGGTTTCTCATTCCATGTTCAGCGAACCCCGACGGCGCCCTGGCGACCAGGGTCCTTCGTCCCTACCCCGTTGCCGGACCCGGGGAGCCGACGATCGCGGCGCGGTCCGGGGGAAGGTGCAGGCGACCGTCGGCGAGGCGGACGTCCTCGGCGCTCGCCGCCAAGAGACGCAGATCGCCCGCCACCTCGACCCAGGCGGCGGACGCCCCGAGGTTGGCGGCCACGGTGACCTTGTCGGCGCCCCAGTGGCGGTCGTAGGCGAGAAGCCCGGCGCCCAGGCCGCTGCGCAGGTGGAGGTCCCCGGCGTGCAGGGCCGGGTGGGCGCGACGGAGGTGGAGCAGGTGCCGGTACCACTCGAGCATGGACCACGGCCGGCCCGCCTGGTCGGCCACGTTGCGGGTGCGGTGGTCGGCGTTCACCGCCAGCCACGGGGTGGCCTCGGGCGGGCAGAAGCCGGCGTGGACGGTGCCATCCCACTGCATGGGGGAACGCACCTCGTCGCGGTTGAGGCGCTCGGGTAGGCGCTTCGAGACGGTCTCGGGGATCCAGGCGAAGGAGTGGGCGATGGGGTCGAGGGCGTCGCGGAGGGGTCGGTAGGTGTTGGCCATGCCCAGCTCCTGGCCCATGTAGAGGGTCGGGACGCCCCGCACGGTCAACAAGACGGTGGCCAGCACGCGGGCCTTCTCCTCGTCGCCGCCCAGGCGGTCGATGCTGCGGCTGCGGTCGTGGTTCTCGACCACGTAGGTGGGCTGCGCGGGCGGTGGGAAGGCGTGCTCGAAGCGGGCGATGACGTCGTGGAACCAGCCGGCGTCGTAGCGGAAGACGAGGAACTCGAAGAGGAAGGCCAGGTGCAGGCCGGCGCCTTCGGGGCCACCCGTGTATCCCTGGAGCACCTCGGCCGAGCCGAAGACCTCCCCGAGCAGCACCCGGTCGGGCTCGTACTCGTCGCAGACGGCGCGCAGCTCGCGGGCCAGGGCGAGGTTGTCCGGCGTGTTCTCGGTGAACTCGTGGGGGTACAGGCGGGGCGGGGTGACCCTCGACATGGTCGGGCGCAGCGGGTTGTCCCGGAAGTCGGGGTCCTTCATGATCGAGCCGAACATGTCGAGGCGGAAGCCGTCGACACCCCGGTCGAGCCAGAAGCGGACGGCGTCGAACATGGCCGCCTTCACCTCGGGGTTCCGCCAGTTGAGGTCCGGCTGGCAGGGCAGGAACGAGGCCAGGAACCACTGCCGGCGCTCCTCGCCCCACTGCCAGGCGCCCTTGATCTCGATGGCCGCCTTCCAGTTGTTGGGGGGCTTGCGCCCGCTCGGCCCCCGGCCGTCCCGCCAGAGGTACCAGTCGGCCTTCGGGTTGTCCCGGGAGCTTCGGGACTCCAGGAACCAGGGGTGTTGGTCGGACGAGTGGTTGAGGACCAGGTCGAGCATCACCCGCAGACCTCGCTCGTGAGCCGCCTCGATCAGGGCCTCGGCGTCGGCGAGGGTGCCGTACTCCGGGGCGACGGCGCAGTAGTCGCTCACGTCGTAGCCGAAGTCGGCCTGTGGGCTGGCGAAGAAGGGGGACACCCAGACGGTGCCCACGCCGAGGTCCACGAGGTGGTCGAGGTGGGCGGTGATGCCAGGGAGGTCCCCGATGCCGTCGCCGTTCGAGTCGGCGAACGACCGTGGGTACACCTGGTAGATCGTCGTCTCGTGCCACCAGGGCCGGGCCGGGTCCACATGCTCGTGCATGGGCGCGGACCCTACTGGTGCCCGCCGGTCACGGCCCGGTGGTAGGACGTCGATGTGAGGGGTCTGCTCGGGGTGCTCGTGGCGGCCGCGGTGCTCGTCGGCTGCGCGGGCACCGAGCCCTCCGCCGGGCCGGCGACGACGACCTCGACGACGACCTCGACCACGGCGGCCGTCGCGTCCACGCCGTCGGCGGGTGGCACCCGCGCCGAGGTCAGGGGGGTCACCGACGGGGACACCATCGACGTGCGCGTCGGCGTCGCCGCCGACGAGACCGTCCGCCTGATCGGCATCAACGCCCCTGAGACCGGCGAGTGCTTCTCAGCGGAGGCCGCTGCGGCGCTGGCCGACCTCGTCGAAGGTCGGTCGGTGCGCCTCGTCGGCGACGAGAGCGACCGGGACCAGTACGGACGGCTCCTGCGCTACGTGTTCGTGGGCGACACCTTCGTGAACGAGGCGCTGGTGCGGGGCGGCTTCGCCCAGGCCTACCGCTACGAGCCCGACGTCGCCCGGGCCGACGCGCTCGATGCGGCGCAGGCCGAGGCTGAGGCGGGGGGACGCGGACTCTGGGCGCCGGACGCCTGCGGCCGGGTGGATGCCGACGCCGGCGCCCTGGTGGTCGAGCGCATCGAGCCCGATCCGCCGGGTGACGACACCCTCGACGCCAACGCCGAGTACGCGGTGGTGGCCAACCGCTCGGGTGGCACCGTCGACCTCACCGGGTGGGTGCTCAAGGACGAGACCGCCACCCACCGATTCCCGTTTCCCGTCGGCTTCACGCTGGCGGCCGGCGCTTCGGTCTCCGTGCACACCGGGTGCGGGACGGCTTCCTCGACCGACCTGTTCTGGTGCAACGAGGGCTCGGCGATCTGGAACAACGACGGCGACACCGCCTTCCTGCTCGACCCCAACGGCAACGTCGTCGACACCCGCTCCTACTGATCAGCGCCTCGCCTAGGGTGTGCGCCGATGGGGGAGCCGGTGCGCGCCTGGGTGCGGTGGACGCTGCTGGTGATGCTGGCCGTCCCCCAGCTCGTGATCGGCGTGTGGGGCCTCCTGGCCACCCGCAATTGGTACGAGAACTTCCCCGGTGTGGGTCCGGATCTGGTGGCTGCCATCCCGCCCTTCAACCAGCACCTCGCCGCCGACGCGGCCGGCGCCTTCCTGGCCACCGGGGTGGCGCTGCTCATCGCGGCGGTCCTCCCCCGGCGTGAGCTCGTGCTGATGGCGCTGGTGACCTACCTTGCCTTCGCCGTGCCCCACACCATCCACCATCTCACCCACGACGCACCGGAGCTGTCCTCGGGCGAGGACCTCTACAACAACGGGATGCTCGTGGCCCAGGTGGCGCTGGCCCTCGTCCTTGCCCTGGCCGCCTGGCGCCCCGCCGCCGTTGAGCAGGTGGCGCCGACGTGACCACGGGGACGGGCGACGTCGTCGCCGGCCTCGGACCCCTGACCCGGCGGCGCTTCCTCGCCCTCATCGGCGCCACCGGCGCGGTCGCCGCCGTAGGGCTCCGCACGAGGGCAGCGTCTGCGCAGACCCCACCGATCCCGGCCGGCTACGTCGTGGCGTGGCCCGACGGCGTGATCGCCGGCGACCCGCTCCCCGAGGGCACGGTGC
>CAYYDZ010000100.1:0-10084 GCA_964470715.1 uncultured Microthrixaceae bacterium
AGCCGGTCGGGGAAGGTGTCCCCGTTGAAGTTGCCGTCCCACTCGTCGTTCTTCTCGATGACGATCTGCTCGTCGGTGCGGGGCTCGGCCATCTTGTACGGGCCGTTGCCGATCATGACGCCGTTCTCCCACTCCGTGAAGTCGTCGGCCTCGAGGGCTTCGGTCGGCATGGGGAAGAACAGCTGGAAGCCGGCGACGGCATCGAAGTTGGCGTAGGGCTCGGACATGGTGACCTCGAGGGTCATCGCCTCGTCGTCCGCGACCACACCGCTGATCTCCTCGGCGTCGCCGTTCACCACGTCGATGCCGCCGTCGATGAAGTTCATCAGGTAGCTGTAGTCACCGGCCATGGTGGCGGCGCGCTCCCAGCTGGCCTTGAAGCTGCTGGGCAGCACCTGCTCGCCCGTCGAGAAGACCTGATCGTCACGGATCGTGAAGGTCCAGACGGTGGCGTCGTCGTTCACCTCGTAGGACTCGGCGACGTCGGGCACGACGACCGGGTTGGCCGGGTCGGTCGTGTCGATGTCGGTGAGACCGTCGTACAGGGCGTTGATGACCTGGTACGCGTCGAGGGTCACGTTCAGCGCCGGGTCGATGTGCTCCGGCGGATCACCCACGAACGTGCCGAGGTCGATGAACTCGCCTCCGGCCTGGGTCTCAGGTGCGGCGGTGTCGTCCGAGGACGATCCCGACGTCGTGTCGCTGCTGGACTCGTCTCCGCTGTCGCTGTCGCTACCGCAGGCGGCGGCGATCAGCATCAGGGCGACGAGCAGTGCCAGCAAGCGGCCTGCCAATGTCTTACGGGTCACGAGACCCCCCTTGTCGGTCGGCATCAATGGTCCTGAGGGGCGCCGAGTCCGAGTTTCCCTCCCGGGGCGGTCTCTCAGTCGCGCGGCAACGTAGCACCGTCGGCGCCGGGTCCGTGTAGCAACCCCCCGGTTACGTGGGTGACGTTCTGATGTCGCGACGCTGGCCGCACGCTGACGCCCCGCTGACGTGCCGGTGCGGCCGCACCTGCTACTGACGCAGCGCGGCGTACTCGATCACCCGCTCGACCACGGTGGCATCGCACTTCGCCAGGGCCCCGGCGTCGAAGGGCGGCTGCGGGTCGTACTCGATCATCAGCTGCGACGCCTTCGCCGCGGTCTCGTCGACCAGCACCTCGACGAGGCGCAGGGCCATGTCGATGCCCGAGGAGACGCCCGCAGCGGTGATGATGCGCCGGTCGAGGTGCTCGACCACGCGGTCCGAGGTGGGCTCCGCGCCGAGTGCCCGCAGCTCCTCGAGCACGGACCAGTGGGTGGTGGCGGTGAGGCCGTCGAGCAGGCCGGCGGCGGCGAGCACCAACGAGCCGGTGCACACCGACGTGGTGAAGCGCGTGCCCTCGTGGGCGTGCCGGACCCATTCGAGCACCCGCTCGTCGTGCACGAGCGGCCGGGTGCCGACCCCGCCGGGGAAGACCAAGACGTCGGGATCCGGGACCTCCTCGAAGGTGGCGTCGACGGTGATGCCGAGGAACCCGTTCTCGCTCCGGACCTCGCCGCGTTCGTGACCCACGAAGGTGATGTCGAAGTCCGGGATGCGCTGGAGCACCTCGTAGGGGCCGATGCCGTCGAGGGCGGTGAACTGCGGGAAGAGCGGGATGGCGATCTGCACGGTGGTGCCTTTCTGGTCCGGGAACGAATCGGGTGGCGGTGCCGGGCTCACGGGGCCGGTGCGGTCGTGGCGAAGCGCCGGCGGTACTCGTCGGGGGGCACCCCGACGTGGCGGACGAACGACCGGCGGAGGGTCTCGGCGCTGCCGAACCCGGCCCCCCGGGCCACCACCGCCACGAGCGCGTCCGGCGTGTCTTCGAGCGCCCGGCGGGCGGCCTCGACGCGTACGCGCTCGACGTAGCGGCCGGGGGTCTCCCCCACCCGGCGCACGAACTCGCGTTGGAAGTGGCGGGGGCTGAGCCCCACCCGGGCGGCCAGGGCCTCGACGGAGAGGTCGTCGGCGGGATGGCCGTGGATCTGGTCCTGGGCGGCGCGGATCGGCCCTGGATCAGCGGCCGGCGACCACACCGCGGTGGCGAACTGGCTCTGGCCGCCCGGACGGCGCAGGAACATGACGAGGTGGCGGGCGATGGTCTGCGCCACCTCGGCGCCGTGGTCCTCCTCGACCAGCGCGAGGGACAGGTCGATGCCGGCGGTGACCCCGGCGGAGCTCCAGCACCGGCCGTTGCGGACGAAGATGGGGTCCCGTTCGACCACGAGGTCGGGGAACTCGTCGGCGAGCCGGTCGGCGTGGGCCCAGTGGGTGGTGACCGGGCCGCCGTCGAGCGCACCGGCCTCGGCGAGGAGGAAGGTGCCGGTGCACACCGAGGCCACCCGGCGCGCCGACCGGGCGTGACGGGCCACGGCGGTGACGGTGAGCGGTTCGCGACGCGCCGTGTGGACCCCTCGGCCACCGGGCACGACCAGCGTGTCGATGTCGAGCTCGTCGTCGAGGGCGAGATCGGCGACCAGGGCCATGCCGCTCGCGGTGCGGATGCGGCCCGGGACCGTCGCGGCGAGGCCCACCTCGTACGCGGTGGTCCCAAGGGCGTCGTTGGCCCCGGAGAACACGTCGAAGGGCCCGGTCACGTCGAGGCCCTGCACGCCGTCGTAGGCCACGAGGACGACTGGTCGGCTGCGCACCCGGCCACCGTACGATCGGTGACGTCTGGCAGCAATGACCAGTTCCCCACAGATCCTGCCACGGCCCGTCGCGCACCCCCCCGACGACCAGGAGGGCCGCCGCCGCCCTGCGGTAGCGTCGCCGTCATGAGCTACCCGTACGAGGACCGCTTCGCCATCATCCGCGGCATCCCCGACCAGGGACGCCCCCGCGACGAGATCCTCGCCGACGTCCGTTGGATGGGCGAGCAGGAAGACCGTTCCTGGAACCAGGGCCACTGCTCCGGGACGATGTACTGCGGCGACGTCGAGCACTACGCCTTCCTGAACCAGGTGTTCAGCGCGTTCTCCCACGTGAACGCGCTCCAGCGCGACATCTGCCCGAGCATCACGAAGTTCGAGGCGGAGATCACGGCCATGACCCTCGACCTGTTCCACGGCGAGGCCGCCGAGGATCCGTGCGGCTCGATCACCGGCGGCGGCACCGACTCGATCCTCACGGCCATGCTCGTGTACCGCGACCTGGGCCGCGCCGACCGGGGCATCACCTCCCCCAACTTCATCATGCCGACGACCGCCCACCCGGCGTTCGACAAGGCCGGTCACCTCTTCGGGATCGAGGTGCGCAAGGCCCCCATCGACCCCGAGACCACCCTGGTCGACGTCGACTGGGTCGCCGACCACATCGACGACAACACCGTCGCCCTCGTGGGCTCGGCCGGCAACTACCCCTACGGCACCATCGACGACATCGCGGCGCTCTCCGCCCTCGCGGTCGAGCGGGGCGTCGGCCTCCACGTCGATGGCTGCCTCGGCGGCTTCATCCTCCCGTGGGGCCAGCAGCTCGACTACGACATCCCGGTCTTCGACTTCCGCCTGCCCGGCGTCACCACCATCTCCGCCGACACCCACAAGTACGGGTACGGCCTGAAGGGCACGTCGGTGCTCAGCTATCGCTCGAAGGCCCTCCGGCGCCACGCCTACTTCATGACGCCCGAGTGGGTGGGCGGCAAGTACCTCTCACCCGGCATGGCCGGCAGTCGGTCGGGCGGGCTCATCGCCGCCACCTGGGCATCGATGGTGAGCCTCGGGCGGGAGGGCTACCTGAAGTACGCCCGCTCGATCTTCGAGACGTCGTTCGCCATGCAGGACGCCGTGCGCTTGCACCCCGAGCTGCTCATCATGGGTTCGCCCACCTGGTGCTTCTCGTTCCGCTCCGACGAGTTCGACGTGTACCACGTGAACGACTCGATGGCGCAGAAGGGCTGGCGCTTCAACGGCCAGCAGTACCCCAACGCCATCCACATGTGCGTGACCCGGCCCCAGACGAAGCCGGGCGTTGTGGAGGCCTTCAGCGCCGACCTCGCCGAGGGCGTCGAGTACGCCAAGAACCCGCCCAACGACCAACCCCTCTCCGGCGCCATCTACGGCGGGGTGCCCGGCGGCGCCACCCCCGAGGTCGTGCAGTTCCTCGAGGAGGTCATGGGCGACCTGCTCGACGGCATGCAGGACGTCCCCGCGCCGGTCTGAGCTCGTCGAGGACGCGGCTCAGGCGACGTCTTGGCGGTTCAGCCGCCAGGTGGCGTAGAGGAGGGCGAGGGCCGCCACCACGAACGGCGCCACGTAGGCCGTGCGGGTGGCCAGCACCGCGAGGCGCAGCTCGCTGCCCGACCACGCCTGGAGGATCGTGGCCGTGATCGAGCGCACCGCGAGGCGGGCGGCGTTGTCGCCCCCGCGTGCCACGAAACCCTCCCAGATGAAGATGTAGAGCAGGCCCCAGACCAGGGCTCGCCGCACGCGCAGGCCCAGCGCGGTGAACAGGCCGGCGTAGGCGACGGTGCCGAGCGCGGCGGCCAGCGCCGTGCCCCGCACCAGGTCCGCTCCCCCGCCCGTGAGGGCCGCCGCGACCACGAGGGGCACGACGACGAGGGGGATGGTGACGGTCAGAGCGGCGGCGAAGGCCGCCACGACGACGGTGCCCCGCCGCACCGGACGCAGCCAGAGGTACACGAGGGTGCCGTCGTCGGTGAGATCGCCGAGGGCGGCGCTGGCGAACACCAGCGCGGTGACGGGAACCGTGAGCGACAGCCCGAAGACGTTGACGAACTGCGCTCCGGTGGCGCTGGCGTCGACCGGGTCGGACTGGCCGATGGCCCAGCCCACCACGATTGCCGCCAGACCGAGGCCCCCGAGCGCGAGCAGCCGGGCCAGCGTCACTTGGCTGGCGAGGAGCACCCGGTAGATGGCCGGGAACACCGACAGCGAGCGCACCTGCGGTGTGGCCGGGTGGACGCCGGCGGTGGACTGGGCCGCGGGGTCGAGGCTCATCGCTCTCCCACCAGGTAGCGGAACACCGACTCCAGGTCATCGTCGAGCGGGGCCACCTCTTCCAGGCGGACGCCGGCCTCGCGGGCGACGGGGGCGATGGCTCGCCGGAAGGTGGCCACGTCCTCGGTGTCGACGATGACGGCACCTCCGTCGAGGCGGACCCCGACGGCCGCGCCCGCCGCCAGCAGCCCGGTCGCCAACCGCCGGGGATCGTCGGTGCGGACCCGGATGCGGTGGGGGCGGTCGTCCATCAGGGCGCGGATGGCGTGGAAGTCGCCTTCGGCCACGAGGCGACCGCGGGCGATCACCAGCACGCGCGAGCCGAAGCGCTCGACCTCGTCGAGGACGTGGCTCGACGCCAGCACGCAGCGACCTTCGTCCCCCAGGCGTTGGAGGAGCTCGATCATGGCGATGCGCTGGCGGGGATCGAGTCCGGTGAGCGGCTCGTCCAGCACCACGATGGCGGGGTCGTGGACGAGGGCAGCGGCCACCTTCACCCGCTGGCGCATGCCCTTGGAGAAGGCGCCGACGCGGCGCTTCATGGCCGGGTCCAGGTCGACGATGGCGAGGGCGCGCCGGGCCGCGGCATCCGCGTCCGGGACCCCTTGGAGCACGGCCGCGAAGCGGACGAAGTCGATGGCCCGCTGGAACTCGAACACGGACTCCTGCTGGGGCACGAGGCCGATGAGGCCGAACAGGCCGAGGTCGGCGCGCGGGTCGGCACCGAAGACCTGCACCTCGCCGCGCGAGGGTGGCGTGAGCCCGCAGATCAGGCGCAGGACCGTCGACTTCCCGGCGCCGTTGGGCCCCAACAGCGCGGTGACGCCGGGACCGACCGCGCAGGAGACGTCGGAGACCGCCACGACGTCGCCGAACCACTTCGAGGCGCCCACCAGCCGAAGGGGCGGCGCCGGTCTCGGGACCGGCGGTGGGGGTGGCGGTGGTGGTGGAGGAGGTGGAGGTGGAGTAGTCCCGGGACCGTCCGGGGGCAGGGTGGCGCTCACCGCGTCACCTCGAGGGCCCGGTAGCGCAGCCAGACCACCGACGAGGCCAACAGGGTCCACCCCACCGTGGCGCCGATGATGAGCGCGCTGCCCACGTCGGCGAGGTTCGGGTTCTGCGAGGTCTCGCCGAAGATGCGGACGACCGCCTCGAAGGGCAGGCCGAAGAGGTCCGCCAGCATGACGTAGTGCGAGACGCCCGCGCCTTCGACCAGGGTCCCCGTCACCGCGGCGCTCAACAGCAGGAGCAGCACGACCGCCGCGGAGGCCGCCGCCTTTCGGTCGGTCACGCTCGACACCGCCATCGACAGCGAACCGAAGAAGGCCGAGAGCAAGATGCCGGCCACCACGATGCGCAGGGCGAACAGGAGGATGTCGGCGGGACCGTCCGGACCGCTGCCGACCAGCACGTAGGCGAGCAGCAGGAACAGCGGTGGACCGAGGGTGACGATGGCGAGCACCCCGAGCACGGCGGTGGCCTTGGCGGCGAGGTAGGTCGTGCGGGTGAGGGGCGACGCCAGGTAGAGCCCGAGCATCCCGGTCCGTCGGTCCGTGCACAGCACCTCGGGGGCGACGAAGGCCGTGAAGACCACGATGGCCGCGGTGATGAAGAAGTAGTACTCGGCGTAGGTCGGCAGGATCTCGTTGCGCCCGAGCTCGTCAGGGATGAGCACGGCCAGGCCGGCGTAGACGATGGCCGGGACGTAGGCCAGCGCCGCCGCGAGGATGGGCAGGATCTTGTAGCGAGCCGATCGCCGCAGCCCGAGGGCCCGCTGGGCGGTGTGCAGGGCGACGCTCTCGACCGCACCCGACGAGCCGGAGCGCTCGCCGTCGTAACGGCGATACCCGCCTTCGATGATGCGGGCGCCATCTGCGGTGCTCACGATTCCCGCTCCTGGCTCGTCCACCCGTCGTGCGTTCGGCCACGCAGGCGTCGGGCCGCTCGTCCTGCGTTCGGGCCACGCAGACCGGGGCCCGCGCCCTCGTCCCTCGGGCTCACGCCGACACGTCCAGGAAGACCTCTTCGAGGGTCACGGTCTGCGGCACGAGGCGGCGCAGCGGGGCGTGACTCGCGGCGGCGGCGTCACGCACGAGGTCGGCCAGGTCGTGCTCCGGGGCCGCCCGACCACGGGTGACCACGACGCGGGGTCCGTCGGCGGCGACCTCGCAACCGGCCTGAAGGAGCCAGGTGGCGAAAGGCTCCACGCCCGCGGTGAGCTCGACCACCAGCCCCTGGCTGTCGCCCCGCAGCTCGTCCAGCGAGCCGGCGGCGACCACCGCACCGTCGCTGAGGATCACCGCGGCGTCGCAGATGCGCTCGACCTCGTCGAGGAGGTGGGAGGACAGGATCACGTCGATGCCGAACTCGTCGGCCACCCGCCGGATGAGCGCGAGCATCTGGTCGCGCTGCACCGGGTCCAGGCCGTCGGTGGGCTCGTCCAGCAGCACCAGGGCCGGGTCGTGGGCCACCGCCTGCGCCATCTTCACCCGCTGGCGCTGTCCGGTGGACAGCGTGCCGAGGGGACGGAACCGCTCCTCGCCGAGACCCACCTGCCACAAGGCGTCGCTGGCCCGGGCGGCGGCCTCGCGCGGCGGCAGGCCGTGCACCTCGCAGAGGTGGCGGACGAAGTCCTGCGCCTTGACGTCCGGTGGCAGGCGGTGGTGCTCCGGTGCGTAGCCCACCCGCTCGCGGACCTCGGTGCCGAGGCGTCCGGGGTCGAGTCCGAGGACGCTGACCCGACCGGCGTCGGCGCGGTGCAGACCGAGGAGCAGGCCGATGAGGGTGGTCTTGCCGGCGCCGTTCGGTCCCAACAGCCCGGTCACGCCGTGGCCGATCGAGAAGGTCGCCGACGACAGCGCCGTGGTGCTGCCGAAGCGCTTGACCACGCCCTCCCCCGCGGCGACGCTCCCCACGCCGGGGGCCACGGCGGCGATGTCCGGCGTGGCCATGGGGCCAACCTACCGAGGCGGCAGGGTCCTCGCCGCGACTGCCGTCGGGCACCGCGCGAAGCTGAGGACGCCCACCCCTGATCCCGAGGAGCACCCATGAAGGTCCTGATCGGCACCGACGGCTCGGACGCCGCGCTCGACGCGGCCCGACGGGCCCTGCCGCTCCTCGCCGTCCCCGACACCGTCCTCGTGGTCTGCGTGGCCGAACCACCGGCCATCGCGGCCGAGGGCTTCGAATCGGGGTTCGCCGGCGGGGTCGCCGCTCCAGAGGAGATCGACGCCGCCTGGGGGGCGGCGAACGCACAGGCGGTGACGGCGCTCGAACTGACGGTCGCCGCGCTCGCCACCACCGCGACGGTCGAGACCCTGGTCGAGAACGGGGACATCGGCCCGACCCTCTGTGCCCTGGCCGATGAGCGCAGCGCCGACGTCATCGTCGTCGGCTCGCGCGGTCACGGCGCCATCCGGCGCGCCCTGCTCGGTTCGGTGAGCACGCACCTGGTCAACCACGCGCCCTGCCCCGTCGTGGTCGTACGGGAAGGTGTCGGCCACTGACAGCCCCAGGGGGCCTCGACCTCAGGGAGCGATCGGCGCCACGGGCTCGTTGGACAGCACCCGGTAGGCGTAACCACCCGCGACGACGGTCACGGGGTACGAGACCAGCATGCCGACGCCACAGGCGATGGCGCCGAGGAGGTTGATGCCCACCACGGCCAGGACGAGCAGGAAGACCGTCCCGCGCTGCCCCTTGGTGATCTCCGCGGCGCGCGAGAACCCCTCTCCCACCCCGACGCCCTGTTCGAGGATCACGTACCCGTAGAAGCCGAAGATGACCGCGAGGATCACGCCGGGCACGATGCAGAAGATGAAGCCGATCCCGACCATGAGGCCGAAGAGGATCGAGGCGCCGATGTACGGCCCCAGCTGATCGCTCTTGAACAGGTCGGCGACGTCGACCTCTTCACCGCGGGTGACCTTGAGGGCAACCCGGATGAGGCCGAGCGACAGGATCATCGAGACGATGTAGCCGGCGAGCTGGACGAGCACGCCGAAGATCGCCGACTCACGGCTGACGGCGTTGCCGATGCCCGAGGTCAGCGCGCCGACCACGAGCACGACCAAGGCGACGACCACCAGCTGTCCCGGTGACTTCTTGAACGCCGCCCAGCCGTAGCTGACTGCGTCGCCGACCCTGAGACCGGCGCTCCCCTGTGGCTCCATGACGGCCTCCCCTCCTGTTCGTGGCCTTGCGGCTCAAGAGAGCGTAGGCGTCGCTTCGGCACTGGTCGGTGACCCCGGTGCACTAGACATCGGCCATGCTCGCGTCCGCACTGACCCAGGCCATCAGCAGCGTGCTGCCGTCGGCCCTCGGCGTCGCCCTCAGCCCCATTCCGATCGTGGCCGTGATCCTCATGCTCGGGACCCCTCGGGCCCGGACCGACGGCCCGGCGTTCGCCCTCGGGTGGGTACTGGGCCTGTCCGTCGTGGCGATCGCCGTCGTGGCCGTCACCAGTGCCGCCGGCGATGCCGCTGACGTGGGCAGCAACACCTCGGACTCGATCAGCTGGATGAAGGTCGGCCTGGGCGTCGTGCTGCTGGTGATGGCCAAGCGCCAGTGGCAGAAGCGCCCGGCGCCTGGCACCGAGCCGGAGTTGCCGCGCTGGATGGCCAAGATCGACCAGCTGCCCCCGGGGGAAGCACTCGGGGCCGGCGTCCTGCTGTCGGGTCTGAACCCGAAGAACCTGATCCTGACCCTCGCGGCCGCGGCGTCGATCGCGCAGGTACCCGAGATCACCACGGGCGAGGAAGCCGTCGCGGTCGCCGTCTTCGTGGCCATCGCCTCGGTCACGACCGTCGGTGCGGTCGTCCTGTACTTCGTGGGGGGCAGCCGGGCCACGAAGGTGCTGAGCGACGTGAAGGCCTACATGTCGATCCACAACGCCGCGATCATGATGGTCATCCTGTTGCTCATCGGGGGCAAGCTGATCGGCGACGGCCTCGGCGTCGTGGGCTGACCGACCGCGGCGGACCTCAGTCGAGGAAGCCGTCGCACTCCCCGGTGCTCAGGGCGGACACGATCCCCACCGAGCCCTCCAGGAGGGTGCCGACGGCGGCGTCGTCGAAGGCGTCCGGCCCGGCGTCCACGAT
>CAYYDZ010000101.1:0-10053 GCA_964470715.1 uncultured Microthrixaceae bacterium
CCGGACAGGCCGTAGATCGAGTTGTTGGCGATGCGCACGGCGTCGTCGTCGGTGCCGTCGAAGGGGATCACTGCCAGCACGGGCCCGAAGACCTCCTGCTGGGCGATGGTGGCGTCGGGATCGACGTCGACGAGCAGGGTGGGCTCGTAGAACCAGCCCCGGTCGAGGTGCTCGGGTGCCTTGCCCCCGGTGACGAGGGTGGCGCCCTCGTCGACGGCCCCCTTCACCAGGCCGTCGACCCGCTCCCGCTGGCGCTCGGTGACGAGGGGGCCCATGAAGTTGGCGGGGTCGGTGGGATCGCCGTAGGGCATCGACTCGAGGACGCTCTTGGCGATCTCGACGCCCTCGTCGTAGCGGGAGCGGGGGAGCAGGAGCCGGGTGGGGATGGCGCAGCCCTGGCCGGCGTGGGTGCAGACCCCGAACGCCGCCGCCCCCGCGGCACCGCTCATGTCGCAGTCCTCGAGGGCCACGAAGGCGGACTTGCCACCGAGCTCGAGGAAGACCTTCTTCACCGTGTCGGCGGCGGCGGCCATGACGCGCCGCCCCACCGCGGTGGACCCCGTGAAGGTGACGAGGTCGACGCGCGGGTCGGTGGTGATGGCCTCGCCGATGTCGTTGCGCTCGGCGGTGATGATGTTCAACACGCCGGGCGGGATGTCGGTGTGTTCCTCGGCGAGCCGCCCGAGCACGAGCGCCGACCACGGGGTGGCGGGTGCCGCCTTCAACACGACGGTGTTGCCGGCGGCGAAGGCGGGGCCGATCTTGGCCAGGTTGAGCTGGTGGGGGAAGTTCCACGCGGTGATGGCGCCGACCACGCCGACGGCCTCCTTCTCGATCCACCGGTGCGAGGGGATGCCCATCGGCTCGGCGTTGCCGAGGTCCTCGCTCCAGGCGTACCGCTCGGCGAGGTCGGCGTAGTAGGTGAGGAACTCGAGGGGGACGTCGAGCTGCGGGCCGTAGGTCAGGGCGACGGGCGTCCCGACCTCGGCCACCGTCATGGCGCGGATCTCCTCCTGGTGGTCGACCAGCGCCTGGTGGAGCTGGCGCAGGCAGCGCACCCGGAGTTCGACGTCGGTCGACCAGCCCGTCTCGTCGAAGGCCCTGCGAGCCGCACCGATGGCGCGGTCGAGATCGGCCTCGGAGGCGTCCGCGGCGACGCCGAGCACCTCACCGGTGGCCGGGTTGACGTTGTCGTAGGTGGCGCCGCCTTCGGCCGCCACCCGCGCCCCGTCGATGAACAGATCGGTCTCGTACCAGAGGTCCCCCATGGGGGGGAGACTAGGGGATGGCGGGCGCCCGCCCGGGCGTGGTCGCTCGGGTGTCCACCCGCCACGACGCGATCGCCGACACCACGGCGAGGCCGGCGAGGAAGAGCCACAACAGGTCGAAGTCGGCGGGGTCGCCGGTGGTGGCACCGCCCACGAGGGCGACGGCCACGGCGACCCCCAGTGTGCCGGCGATCCGGCTGTTGGTCTGGGTGGTCGCCGCCGCGATGCCGAACTTCGTGCTGGCGACGGCGTGGACGGCCCCGCTCTGGAACGACGGGAACACGGTGCCGATCCCGGCTCCCATGAGGACGAGGGCCACGACCCAGGTCCCGAAGGTGTCGCGCCCGCCGACGCCCACCAGCAGCAGGAGGCTGCCGGCCGCGAAGGAAAGCGCGCCCGGCACCATCACCCGGCGGTGGCCGACCCGGTCGGCCAGCTTGCCCCCGGCGAACGAGAGCGTGGCCGCGGTGACCTGTGCCGGGATCACGTACAGCCCGGCCCGGGAGTGGGGTGCGTCCCAGACCTCGGTGGCGAAGACCACCAGCCCGAAGAACATGGCGAAGAAGGCGGTCGAGAAGGTGAACGCGACGAGGTTCGAGGCCCGGAACAGGGGGTCGGCGAGCAGGTCGAGGTCCAGCACCGGGTCGTCTTGGCGGGACGATCGTCGCACCAGGGCCGCTGCGGCGAGCACGGCGACGAACGCCGCCTCCAGCACCACGGGATCGGTCCAGCCCCGCTCGGGGCCCTGGGTGATGGACAGTGCCATGGCGGCGACGGCGACCATGAGGATGGCCGAGCCGGCGAGGTCGCCCACCCGGGCATCGGCATCGACGGATTCACGGAACACCCGGGCGCCGCCGAAGAAGGCCACCGCGGCCAGGGGCACGTTGACGAGCAGGACCCACCGCCAGCCGCCGGCAGCCAACAGGGCGGAACCGATGGCCGGTCCCGCCACCGTGGCGATGCCGCCCACTCCTCCCCAGGTGCCGATGGCCGTGCCCCGGCGCGACGCCGGGAACTCGGAGAGGAGCACCCCCATCGATGCCGGCAGGATCAGGGCGCCGCCGACGGCCTGGCCGGCCCGGGCGGCGATGAGCCAGACGGGGCCCGGTGCGAGACCGGAGGCCAGCGCACCGAAGCCGAACACGGCGGTGCCGACGAGGAACATGCGTCGTCGCCCCAGCCGATCGGCCAGGCGTCCGCTCGGGATCAGCAGCGAGGCCAAGACGAGGCTGTAGATCGTCACCACCCAGGAGAGCAGCGCCGGCGGGGTCGCAGGGAAGGCGTCGCTGATGGCCGGGTAGGCCACGAACAGCATCGAGAGGTCCAACGCGCCCGCGAAGCCGGCGATGCTCGCCACCGAGAGCACGAGCCAGGCTCGGCGGGGGATCGCATCGACGTTCGGGGAGGCGGTGGTGATGCGACCGACCCTAGAGGCCGCCGTGGCTACGGTGTGCCGCGATGCCGATCCACTACGACCTCGGCGACGATCACGTCGCGCTCATCACCATCGACCGGCCCGAGACCCGCAACGCCCTCGACATGTACCACTTCCGCGATCTGGCGGCCGCCTGGCGTCGGTTCAAGGACGAGGACGAGGCATGGGTGGCGATCGTCACCGGTGTCGACGGGGCCTTCATGGCCGGTGCCGACCTCAAGACCTACATCCCGCAGATCACCGAGCTCCACACCAAGATCGCCAGCGGCGAGGTGACCGAGATCGACGGGTGCCGCCTCAGCGATGGCACCCGCGCCGTGCTGCGCAACGCCAAGATCTACAAGCCGATCATCGCCGCGGTGGGCGGGCCGTGCGTGGCCGGGGGGATGGAGATGCTCGGTGGCGTCGACCTGCGCATCGCCACGCCGAACGCCACCTTCGGGGTGATGGAGCCGAAGCGGGGCCTCTTCGCCGGCGGTGGCACCACCGTGCGCCTGCCCCGCCAGCTCGCCTTCCCCGCCGCCATGGAGTTCCTGCTCACCGCCGAAGCGTTCCCGGCGTCACGGGCGCTGGAGGTCGGGCTGCTGAACGAGATCGTCGAGCCCGACCAGTTGCTCGACCGGGCCCGGGACTGGGCGCACCGCATCACCGCCAACGCCCCGCTGGCGGTCCAGGCCACCAAGGAGAGTGTCCTGCGGGGCCTGGCCCTCGACCTCGAGGCCGCCTACAAGGTCGAGGAGGAGCTGAGCGGCGTGGTGTTCTCGTCCGAGGACGCCAAGGAGGGCCCACGGGCCTTCGCCGAGAAGCGCCCGCCGCAGTGGACGGGCCGGTGACGGGCCGGTGAGCGTGCCCGACCCCCGCTCCGCCTGCCTCATCGGCGTGGCCCAGTCGGTGGTGCGCCCCGAGGACGGTGACTCGCCCGAGCCGCTCGCGGTCTGGGAGCAGGTCGTGCGCGACGCGGCCGCCGACAGCCGGGGGCGGGGGGTGCTCGAGGCCATCGACAGCTTCAACGTCGTCCACTGCCAGAGCTGGCAGTACGACGATCCCGCGGCCCGCCTGGCCGAGCGCCTGGGCGTCGACTGCCGCCACGGCCACTACTCGGGCATGGGCGGCACCACCCCGCAGCTGCTGGTGCAGCACCTCGCCGACGTCATCGCTGCGGGGGACATCGACGTCGGCGTGATCGTCGGTGCCGAGGCCCTGTCCACCAAGCGTCGGATGAAAAGCGAGGGACGCAAGCCCGAGTGGAGCCACCCGGCGGCGGACCGCAACCCCTTCCCCTTCGAGGACCCCTTCCACCCGGCCGAGGTGGCCCATCAGGTGTTCCAGGCCTGGCTCACCTTCCCGGTCTGGGACGTGGCCCGCCGCGCCCACTTGGGCGTCGCGCCCCAGGACTACCGCGCCGCCATCGGCCGCCTGATGGCCCCGATGACCGCGGTGGCCGCGGCCAACCCCTTCGCCTGGTTCCCGACCGAGCGCAGCGCCGAGGAGCTCATCACGCCGACAGCCGACAACCGCCTCGTCGGCTACCCGTACACCAAGCTCACCGTGTCGGTGATGGACGTCGACCTCGGTGCTGCCGTCATCGTGGCCAGCCACGCCAAAGCCGACGAGCTGGGGGTGCCGCCCGAGCAGCGGGTCTACCTCCGCGGCTGGTGCTACGCCTCGGACCCGCTCTATCTGGCCGAGCGCGAGGACCTCTGGCGCTCGCCGGCCATGGCCGGCGCCGGGGCGGAGGCGCTCCGGTCGGCCGGGGTGGGTATCGACGACGTCGCCCACCTCGACCTCTACTCGTGCTTCGCCAGCTCGCTGCACTTCGCGGCGGATGCCCTCGGGCTCTCGGTCGACGACGAGCGCTCCCTCACCGTCACCGGGGGCCTGCCCTTCGCCGGGGGAGCGGGGAGCAACTACGTCACCCAGTCGTTGGCAGCGATGGCGCAGGTGCTCCGCGAGGACCCCGGCTCGTACGGGTTGGTCTCCGGCGTGGGCATGCACATGACCAAGCACGCGTTCGGCGTCTACTCCACCACGCCCGGGCCCGTCGACTGGCCGGCCGAGTCCGAGGTGCAGGGTGCGGTGGACGAGCTGCCTGTCCGCGCCATCCGCGATGAGGCCTCGGGAGCGGCCACGGTGGCCAGCTACACCGTCGCCCACGGGCGCGACGGGGCACCCGAATGGGGCCTCGTCATCGCCGACCTGCCCGAGGGCGACCGCTGCTACGCCCGCGTCGCCGACGCCGGGCTGCTCGCGGAGATGGAGGCCACCGAGTGGGTGGGCGCCGATCTGGACCTGGTGTCGAGCGATGGCGTCAACACCGTGCGGCCCTGACGGACCCCCAGCCGGAAGTCAGCTGATCTCGGCGTCGCCGGGCTCGTGGTGCCCGGACAGGGCACGGTGGAGTCCGGCGCCGATGAGGGCGCCGACGATGGGGAACAGCCAGAAGAACCAGAGCTGCCCGAGCCAGTCGCCACCGACGAACAGCGCAGGGCCGGTGGAGCGGGCCGGGTTGACCGAGGTGTTGGTCACCGGGATGGTGACCAGGTGGATCAGGGCCAACGACAGGCCGATGCCCAGGGGGGCGAAGCCCGTCGGGGCGCGGCGATCGGTCACGCCGAGGATCACCCAGAGGAACACTGCGGTGAACACCACCTCGACGACGATGCCGGACAGCATCGAGTACTGGCCGGGTGAGCCAGTGGTGCCGAAGCCGTTGGCGGCGAGGAAGTTGCCTTCACGCTCGAACCCAGGGCCGCCGTCGGCGATGAGGAAGAGCGTCGCCGCCGCGGCGATGGCGCCGATCACCTGCACGACCACGTACGGCAGGACGTTCCGGCCCTCGAAGCGCTTGGCCGCCCACAGCCCGACGGTCACGGCCGGGTTGAAGTGGCCGCCGGAGATGTGGCCCAAGGCGTAGGCGCCCGTGACCACGGTGAGCCCGAAGGCCAACGAGACCCCGAGCAGGCCGATGCCGATGCCGTCGAGTCCGTCGGCCGCCCCGAACTTGGCGGCGAGCACCGCCGAGCCACAGCCGCCGAGGACCAGCCAGAAGGTGCCGAGCGCCTCGGCGCCGAGTGCACGGGCGTTGCTCATCGGGTTCCCCTTTCGTCGCCCTCACCAGTGACCGTAGTCACCGGCTGCGCGCCGAGGGTCGACCCTCGCGACCAGGGAGCAGGAGTACCGTCGACCCCGTCCCCTGCACCGACGCGGCCAGGAGCCTTCGATGAGCGACAATCCCACCCAACCGGGCAATTCCGTCTTCGGCGAACCGGCGGGCCCACCGACCCAGCCCGCGGCGGGTCCCACCGGCGCGACCGGCCCGGTGGGCGACCCCACCCAGATCGCCGGCGCGGTCACCCCTGCAGGGGGGACCGAGGCCGTGCACTACGACGTGCCGCCCCAGCCTCCGCTTCCTCCGGACGGCGGTGGCCCCACCGGGCCAGGCGGTCCGGGTGGCCCCTACACGCCGGATGAGGAAGAGCCGCCGTGGTATCAGAAGACCTCGGTCATCGTGGCCATCGTCCTGGTGCTGGTGTTCCTCATCGCCATCGCGGTGGCGGTGTTCGCCAGTGGTGGCGACGACGATTCGCCCACCACGACCACCTCGTCGACGTCGTCGACCACGTCGAGCAGCACCACGTCGACGTCGACGAGCACGACCCTGGCGCCCACCACGACGACCCAGGCGCCCACGACCACCACGGCGGCACCGACCACCACGACGGCGGCGCCCACGACGACGACCACGGCGCCGCCCACCACCACCACCACCACGACGGCGCCGTAGCGACGCGGCGGTCCCCGGCGCCGGCCCCTCGTGGGGGTCGGTTGCCGGGGACCGCCCGTGCGTCACGTTCGGGAAGGGTGGTTCCGGCCCCGGGCAGGTGGTGTCGGACCCCGGAGCAGTGGGTCAGACCCGAGCGTGCGCGCCATCGGGGTCATGGGGGCCGGGCGGCGTCGGGATGTACTCCACCACCCGGCCGGGCTTGGCGAGGCCCTTCGACACCCAGGCGTGCTTGCGGCTGTCGGCCCAGACCAGCATCGGGGGCAGCACCACGAGGGCGCTGAACAGGGCGACGGCCACGTTCATGGCCACGAGGATGCCGAAGTCGCGCAGGAGGGGCAGTGACGATGTGGCGATGACCGCCACGCCGGAGATGGCGGTCATGGCCGACACGATGAAGGCGCGGCCGGTGCGCCCGGCGGCGGTGTCGACCGCCTCCCGTGGTGAGGCCCCACGTTCACGCTCCTCCACGAAGCGCAGCAGGATCAGCGACGTGAACTCGGTGCAGGCGGCAATCACCAGGGGGCCGCCGATGGCGGTCATGGGGCTCAGCTTCAGGTCGAACGTCCAGGCCACCAGCGAGGCCGTACCCACCGCGATCAGCACGGGCACGAGGGACAGCAACGCTCGCACCATGCTGCGCATACGGATGGTGAGGAAGAGGAACACGAACAGCAGCGCGATGTAGGTGAGCTCGATGCGGTTGGCCTCGAGGTTCTTGAGCAGGCCCACACCCACCACCGCGAGACCGGACGGGGTCGCTTCGATGCCCGCGGGCGGGTCAACGGTGGCCTTGATCTCGTCAACCACCTTGGCGCGCTCTTCGAGGGCGCTCGGGCCGGTGCGGAAGATCAGGTTCATGGCCTGACCGTCCGACGAGACGAGGGATTGCTGGATGTCGGGCGGCGCCACGTCGTAGGCGGCCTGCACCTCCGCGCCGGTGGGCGCGACCGAGGAGGCGCCCGGCACGACGAGCAGGTCGCTCACCGTGGCCACCATGCTCGACGAGGTGATCAGGTCCTCGGGGTACAGGGCGAGCTGGTCCTGGGTGAACTCGTGCAGGAAGGTCACGTTCTCGTCGCTGAAGACGTCGTCGCTCTGGATGAAGATGCCCAGCTCGCTGGAGCTGCCCACCTCCTCGTCCAGGGTGTTGATGTCGCGGATCACCTGCGTGTCCTGGTTCACCCACTTGATGGGGTCGGTCTGGAGGGTCAAGTCGTCCTCGACGGCCATGCCGCCGAGGAAGATGGCGATGCTGGCGAGGGCGAGCGGGATCGCGGCCCAGGCCGGCACCGACCCCATCCACACCGTGAGACGGCCGAGGGGGCCCTCGCGGAAGTCCCGACCCTTGGTGGGCGACTTGAACTCACGGATGCCCAGCGAGGCGAGGGGCACGATGATGCTGCAGACACAGATCACGGCGATGCCGACGGCGAGGAGCAAGCCGAAGTCGCGGATCATCGGCACCTTGGCGAATTGGAGCGCACAGAAGGCGAACACCGCGTCGAAGGTGACCACGAGGAGGGCGGGGCAGAGGTTGCGTGCCGTCTCCTGGATGGGGTGGCGCATGTGGTCGATGACCACCTCCTCCTCCACCCGGGCATGCATCTGGATCGCGTAGTCGATGCCGATGCCCATCATCACCGGCAGGCCGGCGATGGTGACGATGGTGAGGGGGATGCCCAGGTAGCCGGCGGTGCCGAAGGCCCAGACGAGGCCGACCAGGATCACGCCCAACGGGAGCAGGCGCCACCGCACGTTGAAGAAGATGAGCAGGATCAGGACCATGATGGAGGCGGCGATGGCCCCGAGGGTCAACATGCCGCCGGTCAGGTAGTCGTTGATGTCCTGCAGGAGCACCGGGGCGCCGGTGGTCACCACGGACGCGTTGTCGAACTCCAGTTGGCTGGTCGCCTCCTTGGTGGCGTCGGCGCCGGCGCCTTCTTCGTCGATCGAGGCGTTCCCCACGAGCCGGGTGACCAGCTGCGCGTGGGTGTCGTCGGGGAAGAAGGAGCGCAGGGCGAGGCGGATCTCGCCTTCGTTGTCCCGAAGGAGGAAGTCGACGAACTCGGGGTTGTCGAGGTTGCGCTCGTCGGCCGGGATGGCGTTGATGCGCTCGAGGGTGGCCACGGCGTCGGCCTGGCGGGCGGCGCGGCCCTCCTCGCTCGGGTCCTCCGTGGTGGCCCGTAGCAGAGCGGCCCCCGCGACGCTCTGGGTCACGTCGCCGCTGTCGCTGGCCACCAGGGCGGCGTTGAAGTCCATCACGTCGACGGGGGTGATCGCGGTCTCGACGGACGGGTCGGCCCGCAGCTGCTCGGCCACGTCGTTGAACTTGGCCCGATTCGCCTCGGTGAACAGCTCGTCGATGGTGTGGCCCTCGTCCATGGTGACGAGGGTGAGCATGGCCTGGCCGCCGAAGAGGTCCTGGTAGGCGACGCTGTCCTTGTAGACCTGATCGCTCTTGTTGAAGTAGCTGTCCTGGCCCGTCTGGAACTCGAGCTGCGTGATGCCGAAGCCGAGGAAGAGGGTCACCAGCAGGCCGAGCACGGCCACCACGCCCGCTCGTTTGCCCAACCAGACCGCCAACCGCATCCAGAACCGCTGCATCGCCACGCCTCCTGCGTCTCGTCCCCCGGTGAGGGGGCGCACAGTAGCGGAGCGCGTGACGCCGGCGTTCACCGTTCGTTCATGGGCCTACGATCCGGTCATGGCGACTGACGAGGCACTGGCCGACGAACTCGTGGGCACCATCCGTGCGTGGGTGCGCAAGGACGTGATACCGAACGCATCCGAGCTCGAGCACGCGGACGAGTACCCGGCCGACATGGTGGCGCAGATGCGGGCCTTCGGGCTCTTCGGCGCCACCATCCCCGCCGAGTACGGCGGTCTCGAGCTCGACGTGAGCACCTACGCGCGCATCGTCGAGGAGCTGGCCTACGGCTGGATGACGCTGTCGGGGGTGCTCAACACCCACATGATCGCCAGCAACCTCATCAAGCGCTTCGGCACGGAGGATCAGCGGTCCCGGTGGCTGCCCCGGCTCGCCGCCGGCGACGTCCGCGCCGCCTTCTCGTTGAGCGAGCCCGACGCCGGCAGCGACACCCAGGCCCTCCGCGCCAAGGCCGTACCCGACGGGGACGAGTACGTCGTCAACGGCACCAAGATGTGGGTGACCAATGGCGAGCGTGCCGGTCTCGTCGCCCTCGCCGCCCGCACGCCAGAGGGCATCACCTGCTTCATCGTCGAGAAGGAGCCGGGCGCATCGTTCGAGGGGATCGGGGTCAGCCGCCACATCGAGAAGCTCGGGTACAAGGGCATCGAGACCGTGGAGATGACCTACACCGACCACCGCGTCCCCGCCGCCAACGTGCTCGGCGGCGACGAGGGCCTCGGCCGGGGCCTCCACTTCATCCTCAGCTCCCTCGAACTGGGTCGCATCAACATCGCCGCCCGGGCTGTCGGTGTGGGCCGAGCCGCCTACGACGCCGCGTTCGCGTACGCGCAGCAGCGGGAGACCTTCGGGGTGCCCATCGCCAAGCACCAGGCCATCCAGTTCAAGCTGGCCG
>CAYYDZ010000102.1:0-2022 GCA_964470715.1 uncultured Microthrixaceae bacterium
TCCACCCCGCCGAGCAACGGGTCTTCCGGGCGGTCAACGGTCTGCCCGACTGGCTGTACTGGCCCCTCTGGCTCCCCATGCAGCTCGGCAACCTCGTGGTGGGCACGGCCGCCGGCCTCGCCCTCGCCCTCGCGTGGGGGGACACCCGCCTCGCGATCGGCGTGGTCGCCGCGGCGGCGTTGAAGCTGCTCGCCGAGCGCCTCATCCGTCGTTGGATGGCGCCCTACCTCTCCGTGCGCCAGCGCCCGGGCACCAGCGAGCCGGGCGCCCACCTCCGCGGCGACGACGTGCCCTCGTCGGGCATGAGCTTCCCCTCGGGCCACATCGTGCTCGTGGCCGCCATCACCGCCGTGATCGTCGACGACCTCGCCGCCACCTGGCTGGGCCTGCCCGTCCTGCTGGTCCTGGCGGTGATGGTGGGCCGCGTCTACGTCGGCGCCCACAACCCGCTCGACGTCACCGCCGGCCTCGGCGCCGGCCTGCTCGCCGGCGGCCTCGTGGGCCTCGCCCTGAACCTGGTCTGAGCCCGTCGGCCGCACGCCGCGGTGGAACCGCGCTCCCGGGCCACGATGATGGGGACGTGGCCACCCAGGGCGTCGAGGTCGAGCGCAAGTTCCTCGTCGACGACGTCGATGCCGCCCTCGCCGGCGCCGAGCCCGGCGTGCACCTCATGCAGGGCTACCTCGAGCAGACCGGTGACCAGAGCGTCCGCATCCGCTGCTGGGCCGACGACAGCCGGGCGGTGCTCACCGTGAAGGGGCCCCGGTCGGGGATGTCGCGACCCGAGGCCGAGTGCGAGGTGTCGCCCGAGGTCGCGGAGCTGCTGCTGGCCGCCTGTGGCAGCCGGGTCGTGGACAAGACCCGCCACGTCCTCGCCGCCGGCGACGCCGACGGCGTGCAGTGGATCCTCGACGTGTTCCACGGCGCCAACACCGGCCTGGTGCTCGCCGAGGCCGAGCTCACCCGCGCCGACGCCACCATCGCCCCGGCTCCCTGGTGCGGGCGGGACGTCACCGAGGACGACCGCTACTACAACGACCACCTCTCCCGGCGGCCGTTCACGACGTGGTCCTGAGCCCCAGGCGCCGGCGGCCCCGACGCTCGAAGCGGGCGACCTAGAAGCGCTCGGGCACCCGACGCAGCGGGAGCGACGGCTCGACGTAGTCCCCCGGCTCCTGGCGGGCCGGGAAGTGCACCTTCTCGTGGGGCGTGCGCTCGTAGGGGAGGCGATCGAGCAGGTGGCTGATCACGTTCAGCCGCGCCCGCTTCTTGTCGTTCGAATCGACCACGAACCACGGCGCCCAGGAGGTGTCCGTGGCGGCGAGCATGTCGTCGCGGGCGCGTGAGTAGTCGTACCAGTGGGCGTAGGACTTCAGGTCCATCGGCGACAGCTTCCAGAGCTTGCGGCCGTCGTCCTCGCGGGCGTGCAGGCGGCGGGTCTGTTCCTCTTCGCTGACGTCCAGCCAGTACTTCAGCAGGATGATCCCCGAGTCGACCATGGCCTTCTCGACCCCCGGGGCCATCGCGAGGAAGTGCTCCACGTCCCGCTCGGTGCAGAAGCCCATCACCCGCTCGACGCCGGCCCGGTTGTACCAGCTGCGGTCGAAGATCACGATCTCGCCGGCGGCCGGAAAGTGGGGTAGGTAGCGCTGGACGTACATCTGGGTCTTCTCGCGCTCGGTCGGCGCAGGAAGGGCCACCACCCGGAACACCCGCGGGCTGACCCGCTCGGTGATGCGCTTGATGACACCGCCCTTGCCGGCGGTGTCACGCCCCTCGAACACGATGCACACCTTCGCCCCGGTGCGTTGGGCCCAGAGCTGCACCTGGACCAGTTCCTCCTGCAGGCTGCGCAGCTCGCGCTCGTACTCCTTGCGCGTCAGCTTGGGACGGGGGGCGACGGTCTCGCCGCCCTCCACGCCGTGTTCGCCCTTCTTGCCGTTCTTCTTGTCGTGCTTCTTGCCGTGCTTCTTGTCGTGCTTCTCGTGCTTCTTGCTCATGGCGTCACGCTCCGGTCTCGGT
>CAYYDZ010000102.1:2122-7138 GCA_964470715.1 uncultured Microthrixaceae bacterium
CTTCTTGTCGTGCTTCTCGTGCTTCTTGCTCATGGCGTCACGCTCCGGTCTCGGTGAGGCGGAAGACCCGGATGTTGCGGTCGGTGCGCTCCACGTAGGTGTGCATCTGGGGGATGGTCTCGGCGATCGCCGGCCACAGCCGCTCCTTCTCGTCGTCGTCGAGGACGGTGGCGTGGGCCTTGAAGCTGCGCCCCTTCACCTGGACGTCGACATCGGGGTTGGCCTCGAGGTTGTAGCGCCAGGCCGGGTGGCGCTCCTGGCCCATGGCGCTGGCGACGACCAGGCAGTCGTCGCCGTCGCGGTGGTAGGCGAGCTGGACGGTGCGGGGTTCGCCCGACTTCCGTCCGATCACCGTGACCGCGAGCATCGGCAGCGTGGGCTTGCCCGTGCTGGTGAAGCGACCGTTGGTCCACTTGAAGATCTTGGGGTCGACCTTCGCCGCCCAGTGCTTGACCAGCCACGAACCCGCCTTGGTGGCGGAGAACCGGTTGACGAGCCTCGAGTACATGGGCGCATCGTAGGTCACCTTCGGTCGCTCGATACCCTCCCGGGTATGAGCGGACGCCAGGCGCACTGGGAGGACGTGTACCGGGCCAAGGCGACCGACGAGCTGAGCTGGTTCCAGGCCCAGGCCACCGTCTCGCTCGCCCTCGTGGACCTCCTGGACGTCAGCCGGGACGTCGCCGTGGTCGACGTCGGCGCCGGCGCCTCGCCGTTCCTCCCCGCGTTGCACCGCCAGGGCTTCCGCGACCTCACCGCGGTCGACCTCTCCGCAAGGGCGCTCGACGCGCTCGTGACCGCAGCCGGAACGTCCGCCGGCCTCCGGACGGTGGTGGCCGACGTGTGCACCTGGTCGCCACCTCACGCCTACGGGCTCTGGCACGACCGAGCCGTGCTCCACTTCCTGGTGGACGACGACGCCCGCCACGCCTACCTCGCGACGCTGGACGCCGCTGTGCCCGATGGAGCCGTGATCATCGGCGCCTTCGCCAGCGACGGGCCGGAGGCCTGCTCGGGCCTGCCCGTCCGCCGCTACGGCGCCGACGAGTTGGGCGCGCTGCTGGCCGATGCCGGCTTCGAGGTGGTCGCGGACCGTCGCGACGTCCACACCACGCCCTGGGGTGCGCCGCAACCCTTCACCTTTGTGGCCGCCCGCCGGCGCTGACGGACGACCGAAGGAGCCACCCGAGGAGCCCCGGCGGGCGGGACCTTCGGCCCTGCCGAGGTGGGGCGCAAATCATCTAGTCTGCGACTATGCGACTGGAGATCACGCGCCGCACCGACCTCGCCACCCGGGCCCTCCTCGCGTTGCAGGGCACCGACGAGCGCACGAAGGCCTCCGCATTGGCCGAGACCGTGGGCACCACCCCCGGGTTCCTCTCCCAGGCCATGTCCCCGCTGGTGGCGAAGGGCTGGGTCCGCTCCGACCCGGGGCCGGCCGGCGGCTATCGGCTCGTGGCCGACCTCACCGACGTGAGCGTGCTCGACGTGATCGAAGCCATCGAGGGTCCGACCGACAACGGCCGGTGCGTCCTCGAGGACCGGGCCTGCGCCGCCGAGGGGCCGTGCGCGCTCCACCAGCCGTGGGTGCACGCCCGCGCCGACCTGCTCGGCCGCCTGGCCGACACCCCCCTCGCCGGCCTCCGCTCGCGGAGCACCCGATGACCCCCCGTTCCGGCGTCACGCGTGCCCGCCCCGCAGGCGCCGACGACGCCAGCGGCTCGGACGCGGCGGCGCCGGCCGATCCGGCCGCTCGGGCGCCGTGGAAGGCGGTGGCGCTCCCCGCCGAGCACGGCGGCTGGGGACTGACCCTGGAGCCCTGCCTGCTCGGCCTGCTGGTCGCCCCGAGCATCGCCGGCGCCGCGCTGGCGGCTGCGACCTTCCTCGCCTTCCTGGTGCGCACCCCACTCAAGCTCGCCCTTGTCGACCGGCGGCGGGGCCGGCACCTCGAGCGCACCGCCCTGGCCACCCGGATCGCCGTGGTCGAGGGCCTCGTGCTCGTCGGCCTCGCGGTGCTGGCGACGACCCTTGCCGGGCCGAGGCTCTGGCTGCCCGTGGTCGCCGCTGCGCCTCTCGTCGCCGTCGAGGCCTGGTACGAGATCCGGTCGCGCGGGCGGCGGCTGGTGCCCGAGCTCGCGGGGGCCATCGGGGTGAGCGCCGCCGCGGCCGCCATCGCCGTCGCCGGCGGCGCGCCGCTGCCGCTCGCGGTCGGGCTCTGGCTCGTGCTGGCCGCCCGGGGGGCCACCTCCATCCCGCAGGTCCGTGCCCAGATCGCATCGCTCCACGGCCGCGCCGTCTCCCCCGCCGCCACCACCGTCGGCGACCTCGCAGCCCTCGCCCTCGCCGCGACCGCGGTGGCGCTCGACACCTCGCTCGTGGCCGGCGCCCTGGCCATCGTCGTCGTGGTCGTCGTCCAGCGTCTCGGCGCCCGCCGGCCCGTCCCCGTCCCGAAGGTCGTGGGCCTGCGCCAGCTCGGCCTCGGCCTCGGCGTGGTGCTGGTCACCGCCGCCGGGGCGATCCTCGCATGAGCCCTGTCCGGCGCTGCCCCGTCCAACCAGCCGTTCTGGCGTCACCCACGCCTGCCTCGCAGGCGCCCGTCACGCCAGCTCATCGATGAAGGAGCCCGCCATGACTGCGACCCCGACCTCGACCCCGCCGACCGTCGATCGCACCCTCGCCGACCTCGTCACCGCCGACCCCGGGGCGGCCCGCGTGCTCGAGCGCTTCGGCCTCGACTACTGCTGCGGGGGCCGGCGGACCCTGGTCCAGGCCTGCGGTGAGGCTGGCGTGGACCCGGCCGGCGTCGCCGACGCCCTCGCCGCCGCTCCGGTTGCCGCCATCCCTGACTGGGCATCCATGTCGCCCGCCGAGCTGGTCGACCACCTCGAGGCCACCCACCACGCCTACCTGCACACCGAGTTCGACCGGCTGACCGCGCTGGCCGACAAGGTGGCGTCGGTCCACGGTGAACGCCACCCCGAGCTCCTCGAGGTGCAGGCGACGTATGGCGAGCTACGCGACGACCTCGAGCCCCACCTCATGAAGGAGGAGCGCGTCCTGTTCCCCCTCATCCGCGAGCTCGCCTCGCAGGGCGCCGACCGGCCCGCCCCGCACTGCGGGTCGCTCCGCGACGGCCCCATCCGGGTCATGTCCTTGGAACACGACCGTGCCGGTGAGCTGCTCTCGGCACTGCGCCGGCTGACCAACGGGTACGAAGTGCCCGACGACGGTTGCGTCAGCTACCGGGCCCTCTACGACGGGCTCGCCGAGCTGGAAGCCGACACCCACCTCCACGTCCACAAGGAGAACAACGTGCTCTTCCCCGCGGTGGTCGCCCTCGAGGACACGGCCGCGGCCCGCTGATGGCCCTCGAGGAGGGCGGCGACCCGGCCTGCTGGGCCCACCTCCTCGGCGAGGACGAGACGCCGTCGCGCGACCTGTCCGATCGCGCCGACCTGGAGGTGCTGGTGCGCTCGTTCTACCGGCAGGCCGCCACCGACGACCTGCTCGGCCCGGTGTTCGAGGCGGCGCAGGTCGACTGGGCCGGCCACATCCCCAAGCTCGTCGACTTCTGGGCGGGTCAGCTCTTCGGCGAGCGCGGCTACGAGGGCAACCCCCTGCTGGCCCACCGGCCGCTCCAGGCCGACACGCCGTTCCGCCCGGAGCACTACGCCCGCTGGCTCACGCTGTTCGAGGACACCGTGGACGAGTGGTTCGTGGGGCCGACCGCGGACGTCGCCAAGGCCAAAGCCCGCAAGATGGCCCACGCCCTCGAGCGGCTGATGGACGGGTTCCAGGAGCGCGGCGACGTCCCCATCACGCCGACGTTCGTTCGCCGGCCGACCTGAGGGCTCGCCGCCGCCCCTAGCGTTGGGCCGACCGCCTCGACCTCAGGAGAAGTCCCCATGGAGATGGAGTACCGCCGGCTCGGACGATCGGGCCTGAAGCTCAGCGTGCTGTCGTTCGGATCGTGGGTCACCTTCGGCGAGCAGATCGGGCGTGACGTCGCCCTCGAGTGCCTCAGCACCGCCCACGACGCCGGCGTGAACTTCTTCGACAACGCCGAGACCTACGCCGGCGGCGAGTCCGAACGGGTGATGGGCGAGGCAATCGCCGAGCTGGGTTGGGACCGCGACACCTACGTCATCAGCACGAAGCTCTTCTGGGGCATCAAGGAGGACGTCAACCTCCAGAACACGCTCAACCGCAAGTACCTGCTGTCGGCCATCGACCCCTGCCTCGAGCGCCTCGGCCTCGACTTCGTCGACCTGCTCTTCTGCCACCGCCCCGACCCGGAGACCCCGATCGAGGAGACGGTGTGGGCCATGAACGACATCGTCGCCGCGGGCAAGGCGCTCTACTGGGGCACGTCCGAGTGGTCGGCGGGCGACATCCGGGCAGCGTGGGAGATCGCCGAGCGCCACCACCTCCACAAGCCCGTGGTGGAGCAGGCGCAGTACCACCTGCTCGAGCGCTACCGCGTCGAGACCGACTACGCCCGCCTGTACGAGGAGCTCGGCTACGGCCTCACCACCTGGAGCCCCCTCGCCTCGGGACTTCTCACCGGCAAGTACCTGGACGGCGTCCCCGAGGGCAGCCGTGGCACCCTCGAAGGCTACGAGTGGCTCCGTGACCTGATCACCGACGAGCGCGCCCTGGACAAGGTGCGGGCCCTGGTCCCGATCGCCGACGATCTCGGCTGCTCGATGAGCCAGCTTGCGATCGCGTGGGTCGCCCGCAACCCGAACGTCTCGTCAGTGATCCTCGGCGCCAGCCGGGTGAGCCAGCTCGAGGAGAACCTCGCCGCCCTCGACGTCGTCCCCCTCCTCGACGACGAGGTCCTCGCCCGCATCACGGCGGCGCTGGCCTGACCCGCCGTTCTGGCGCCTGATCTGCGGGCCAGGACCAGTAGATCAGGCGCCAGAACGCGAGAACCGGGCGGGGGCGTAGCGTCGGCAGAGATGGAGGTCGACGAGCGGCGCACGCCGGAGGACGAGCTCGGGCCGGTGCTGGCCG
>CAYYDZ010000102.1:7238-9942 GCA_964470715.1 uncultured Microthrixaceae bacterium
GGCCGACCTGGCCCGCCACGCCGAGGCAGCACTCGCCGGCGACGCCATCGTCCACCAGGACCTGCACCCCGGCAACGTCCTGCTCTCCCCTGCCGGCCCGGTGGTCATCGACTGGACGAACGCCCGGCGGGCGGACCCGGACGCCGACGTGGCCCTCACCTGGCTGCTGATGGCGGCGTTCGACCACGACCAAGCGCCGCCGACGGGCTCGTTGCCCCACCGCCTCGTCACGAGGGTCGAACGGGCCGCGGAGCCCCGGCTGCGCGCCCGGCTGGTGCGCACCTTCGTCCGCTCGTCCGGTCGCGAGGCGGCAGCCCGCACGTTCCTCCCCGCCGTCGCCGCCCACCGCTTGCTGGACCCCAACGTGCGCCCCGGTGAGGCCGAGGCCATCCGCGCCCTCGTCGCGCGAGAGACGGGGGCGCGCCTCGAATCGGACGAGGGTGGGCACGCCGGTGTTCCGTAGCGACGGCGGCGCCGGCGCGGGCGCCTCAGGTGGGCGAGGCGAACCGCCCGCCGGATTCGATGATGTCGCCGAGCACGTCGTGGTCGGTGTCCTCGCTCGGGCGGCCCTTGGGTAGGTGCTGGGCGACGTGGCCCAGCAGGCCTCGACCCCACGCCACTGCCCGCTCGGCCTCGCCGGCGCCGAGGCGGAGGTCGTCGCCGACCACGAAGCTCTCGGGTTCCGCGATCATCTTGAAGCCACGGTGCTCGAGTCGCCGCCGGATGCCCTTCGAGGCCCGGCCGGTGAGCAACGGGAGCCCGTCGGGGCGGGTGTCGAACGCGGCCGCAGGCAGTGGGTGGCCGAGGTCGAGGCCGTCGAACCACTCGCGCAGGCCGGGCCCCTCGGCGTCCGGGTCGACCTCGACGTCGTGGCCGAGCTCGGCCTCGTGGGCGAGGGTCTCCTCGGCGATGGCCTTGTCCCGGGTGCGGTGGGTGCTGAGCCCGTGGTGGTGCGTCGGTGCACCGACCACCAAAAGGTCGGCGGCGTGCAGGAGCGCATCGGTGACCTCACCGACCGCGACCACGTCGACCCCGTCCGCCACGGCGTCGAGCCCTGCGCCGATGCGCTCGGCCACCGCATGGGTGTTGCCGTACATCGATTCGTAGACCACCAGCACTCGCATACCGACCTCCCCGGTCGCACGAACCTACTGCCGCCCACGGTCGTCACGGTGAACCCAGCGGCGCCGCAAGGCGCCGGCCCGCCGGCGGTCAGGGTTCGATCAGCTCGAAGTCGACCCCGACCGCCTCGTACGTCCGGACCGCCCGCCGGTCGAAGGTCAACAGACGCTCGCCGTGCTCCTTCACGATCAGCGCGATGAGTCCGTCGTAGACCGCCCCACCTGAGATCCCGGCGGCGTGCAGGCGCTCCAACGCATCCCGCTGGAGTGCAGCGGGGGCGGCGAGGACACGATCCCGAGGAAACCACCGATGCAGCAGATCCTGAGCGGTGTCGGCGGGCAACCGCAGTGGAGCCGGCATCCTGGTCAGCACCGAATAGGTCTCGAGGAGCGCGTGACCCGGCATGCTCGCGCCCGCCGCAGCCTTCCGGCAGGTGGCGTGCTGCTCGTGCCACGACGCCAACGCCGGCACGCAGACACTGGTGTCGATCGCGGTCAACGCCGAGTCGCGTCGATCGCGGCCAGCACCTCGGTCTGGGTCAGCGGAGGAACCGGCTCGACCGGCACCGCGACCGGCCCCTCAGGGGTCTCCTGGATGACGACCGCCAGCGCCGACGGTGTGATCTCGATCGTGCCATCCCGCTCGACGACCTCGACCTCAGCACCCCCTCCAAGGCCGAGGCGCTCGCGGATCGCCTTCGGCACCACGATCCGCCCGGCGCCATCGATCGTCGTCTTCATGGCACATGTTCTACCATTGGATCTGCCATCGTTGCCGCCACGATCGGGCCCTGACCAGCACCGTGAAGGCGTCAGCGAAGGTCGTAGGCGGCGAGGTCGGGCGCCGCCATCGCCGCCCGGAACTCCTCGAAGGGCCAGGGCCACGTCGCCGGGATGCCCCGGTCGTCGAGGTACCAGCTGGAACAGCCCGTCACCCAGATGGTGTGGGACATCTCTGCCACCCGGGCCTCCTCGTGGGCGTCCATCGCCTCCTGGGTGGCGCAGATCTCGGTGCCGCGGCCGGCGGCGAGCTCGTCGATCAGGCCCATCGAGTACGCCATCTGCAGCTCGGCCACCTCGATCAGCGAGAAGTTGCCGACCGGTCCGTTGGGGCCGTTGAGCATGAACAGGTTGGGGAACTCGGGGAGGGAGATCGACAGGTAGGCGTTGGGGCGGGGGTCCCACGCCTCGGCCAGGGTCACGCCGCCGCGGCCGACGATGTCCATGGGCCGCATGAAGGCATCGGCCTTGAAACCGGTGGCGCAGATGAGCACGTCGAGCTCGTGCAGCTCGCCGTCCTTGGTGCGCACCCCCTCGGGCACCACGGACTCGATGCCCTCGGTCACCACCTCGGCGTTGGGCTTCTGGATGGCCTCGTAGTAGTCGCCCGACATGATCAAGCGCTTGCACGCCGGCTGGTAGTCGGGGCGCAGGCGTTCGCGCAGCTCGGGGTCGGCGACACTGTTCTCGAGGTTGGCCACGCAGGCGGTGGCGATGCTCTGGTTCTGGACCGAGTCGGCCTCGGTGACCGCGGCGGCGAACCCGGAGAACAGCTCGGCGAGCGTGTCGTGCAGCTGGGTGAG
>CAYYDZ010000103.1:0-9935 GCA_964470715.1 uncultured Microthrixaceae bacterium
AGGCGTCGCGGACGGTGGCCCAGCCCAGGTAGGCGCCGAAGCCGGCGAGGGCAAGGCCGGACAGGACGTCGACGGGCCGCTGCACCCGCTCGCCCAGGCGGGCGCCGAGGGCGCCGGTGAGCAGGGACAGGATCACGAACCACGAGAACGAGCCGAGGCCGATGGCCACGAGCATGGCCGCGGCGCTGGCGCCGGAGGTGGCCACGTCGGCGGTGTGGGCGGCGGTGAAGATCGCCGCCCACGAGATGATGGTGGAGGGGTTGGCGGCCGTGGCGGCCAGGCCGGTGAGGAAGGCCTTGCGGGGGTCGGCCACCTCCTGCAGGGTCTCCATGCCGGTGCGGGCCCGCAGGCCCTGCCACACGGTGCGGCTGCCGAGGTAGATCAGGAAGGTGGCGCCGATGAGGCCGAGGCCCACGCGAAGGCCGGCGATCTCCAGGAGGCTGGCGGCGCCGGCCACGCCGAGGGCGGCGTAGGCGGTGTCGACGAGGGCGGCGGCGGCCCCGATGGCCAGGCCGGTGGCGATGCGGCCTCGCAGCACCGAGCGGGCGCAGAGCAGCCACACCGGCCCCACCTGGGCGGCGACGAGGAAGCCGAGGCCGAACCCGGTGGTGAACGCTGCCGTCATGGGGTGGAGTCTGGCCCCGGGGGAGCGGAGCGGACCACCGAATACCTGCGACCATGGTCAGGTGCCGGCGGGTCGGGGGGAGCGATGAGCGAACACGACGTCACCGTGGCCGACCGCCCGGACGACCCGGATCGGATCGGCCCGTACCGCGTGGTGCGGCCCCTCGGGCGCGGCGGCATGGGCGAGGTCCACTTGGCGGTGGACGAGCGCCCCGGCGCGGCCGTCGCGCAGGTGGCGGTGAAGGTGCTCCGCCCCGAGCTCCAGGCCGACACCGAGTTCCGCCGGCGCTTCGCCCGGGAGCTCGGCGCGGTCCGCCGGGTGCACGGCCGCTCGGTGGCCAGGGTGCTCGACGCCAACCTCGAGGCGGAACGGCCCTGGATCGCCACCGAGTACGTCGCCGGCCCCACCCTCGGCCAGGCGCGCGACGGCGTCGACCTCCACGCGCTCGCGGCGGGCCTCGCCCGGGCGCTCGCCGACATCCACGCCGCCGGCGTGGTGCACCGCGACCTGACGCCGGCCAACGTCCTCCTCGGTCCGGACGGGCCGCGGGTCGTCGACTTCGGCATCGCCTGGTTCGACGACACCACCACGCTGACCCGCACCGGCATGGTGCTGGGCACGCCGGCGTGGATGGCGCCCGAGCAGCTCGGCGACGACGCCACCACGCCGGCCAGCGACGTCTGGGCCTGGGCCGCGGTGCTGGTCTTCGCCGCCACCGGCCACCCGCCGGTCAGCGGGAGTCGCCCGGAGGTCCTCCAGGTGCGCGCCGCTCGGGGCGAGCTCGACCTCGAGGGTGTCCCCGACTGGGTCCTGCCCGTGGTGCGGCGTGCCCTCGATCCCGACCCCACCCGGCGCCCGACCGCGGCACAGCTCGCCATCGAGCTCGGGGTCCCGTCCGACGCCGCCCTCACCGAGGTCCTGGAGCGCACCTGGACGCTCGCCGGGGGAGCGTCGAGCGCCGGCCCGTCGGGACCATCGGGCACGGGGGCGCGGGTCGCCGCGCCGACCCCGGTGGCGCCGATGGCGCCGACCGTGGTCGAACGGCCCACCCCTGCGCCGGCGGCGGCCGCCCAGCCCGACGCCGGGCCAGGCGCCGCGGCCTCGCGGGGCGGGCCGTCGTGGGCGCTCCGTTGGATCCCAGGGATCGTCCTCGCCGTCCTCGGCGCGACCTTCGCCAGCGTCGCCGGCTTCCTTGCGGTGGTCCTGGTCGTGACCACCATCCTCGTGGTCGCCGCCTGCGTGCGCATCTGGGAGGTCGAGCGCCTGCCTCGGCCGCCGGTGCGCTGGTCGCCGTCGCCGTCGTCGCTCGTGGTCGCCGGCCTGGCCACCGCCGGCTCGGGGTTGGCCGCGGCGCTCGGCGTGGTGTGGGGGCTCCTCGCCCTCGTGGCCATCGTGGTCTTCCTCGTCGCCATCGGCGCCCACGGCGGCTGACGCGGGGCGGAAGGTTCGCCCGGCCCCGGATCGACAGCCCGCCCGCGATCGGGCCAAACTAGAACCTGTTTCAGCGAGCGACGCCCACCCCGGGGGGACGATCCATGTACGTCGGGTACGACGAAGACCAGCTGGCCCTGCGCCAGGAGCTGCGCGACTACTACGCCCAGCTCCTGACCCCGGAGGTCCAGGAGGATCTGCACCACGGCCACGGTGTGGGCCCCGCGATGCGCAAGGTCGTGCACCAGATGGGCGAGGACGGCTGGCTGGGCATCGGGTGGCCGAAGGAGTGGGGCGGCCAGGGCCGCACGCCGCTCGAGCAGTTCATCTTCTTCGACGAGTCCATGCGCTGCGGCGCCCCCGTCCCGATGCTCACCACCAACACCGTGGGCCCGACCATCATGAACTTCGGTACCCAGGAGCAGAAGGAGTTCTTCCTCCCGCAGATCGTCAAGGGCGACATCTTCTTCTGCATCGGCTACACCGAGCCGGGCGCCGGCACGGACCTCGCCGCCCTCCAGACCAAGGCCGTGCGCGACGGCGACGAGTACGTCATCAACGGCCAGAAGATCTTCACCAGCCTGGCCAGCGACGCCGACTACTGCTGGCTGGCGGTTCGCACCAACCCCGAGGCCAAGAAGCACAAGGGCATCTCCATGGTGATCGTGCCCATGGACACCCCCGGCATCGAGGTCGTGCCCATGTCGCTGCTCAGCGAGCACGACATCAATCAGGTGTTCTTCAACGACGTGCGGGTCCCCGTGGACAACTGCGTCGGCGGCGAGAACAACGGCTGGACCCTCGTCACCAACCAGCTCAACCACGAGCGGGTCACCCTCTGCTCCTCGGGCATGATCGAGAACTCGATCACCGAGGTCCGCGAGTGGGCGCAGCAGACCAAGCTGGCCGACGGCCGGCGGGTCATCGACCAGGAGTGGGTGCAGCTCAACCTGGCCCGGGTCTACGCCAAGCTCGAGTTCCTGCGCCTCATCAACTGGAAGGTGGCCTGGGGCGCCACCGAAGGCCTCCCGCTCGACGTGGCCGACGCCTCGACCATCAAGGTCTTCGGCACCGAGTTCTACCTCGAGGCCTTCCGCCTGCTGATGGAGATCATCGGCCAGCAGGCCTACCTCGAGCGGGCGTCGGCCGAGTCGGTGCTGAAGTCCCGGCTCGAGATGATGTACCGCAGCCTCATCATCCTCACCTTCGGGGGCGGCACCAACGAGGTGCAGCGCGACCTGATCGGCATGTTCGGCCTCGGCCTGCCCCGGGCCTCCCGGTAGCCCGGGCCCACGAGACGCACGGAAGAAAGAGCACACCACGACATGGACTTCTCGTTCACCGAAGAGCAGGACGCGGTCAAGGAGCTGGCGGCGCAGATCCTCGACGGCCAGCTGGGCAACGACGCCCTGAAGGAATTCGACAAGAGCGGTGCGGCCTACGACGCCGGCACCTGGGCGGAGTTCGCCAAGGCGGGCCTCCTCGGCATCGCCCTGCCCGAATCGGTCGGGGGCGCGGGGCTCGGCTTCGTCGCCGCCGCACTCGTCCTCGAGCAGATCGGCCGCACCGCGGCGCCCATCCCGTACCTCCCGACCGTGGTGCTGGGCGCGCTGCCCATCGCCGAGTTCGGCACCGACGCCCAGCAGGAGGCCCTCCTCCCCGGCGTGGTCGACGGCACCACCATCCTCACCGCCGCCCTCGTCGAGTTCGGCACCGCTCCCGACCAGCCCACCACCACGGCCCGCGCCGAGGGCGAGGGGTGGCGCCTCGACGGCTCGAAGCTGTGCGTGCCCGCCGGCGCCCAGGCCAGCCGGATCCTCGTGCCCGCCGCGACCGGCGCCGGCACCGTGGGCGTGTTCCTCGTCGACCCGTCGGCCGCCGGCGTCTCGCAAGAGGACCTGCTCACCACCTCGGGCCAGCCCGAGACCCGCCTCGACCTCGACGGTGTCGTCGTGGGCGCCGGCGACGTCCTGGGTGACCCCACGGGCGGCGCCGCCATCGTCGACTGGATCGTCGAGCGCGCCACCGCCGCCGGCTGCATCACCGCCGTCGGCGTGTGCGCGGAGGCGCTGCGCCTCACCGCCGAGTACACCAAGACCCGCGAGCAGTTCGAGCGCCCCATCGCCACCTTCCAGGCCGTGGGCCAGCGCGCCGCCGACGCCTACATCGACACCGAGGCCGTGCGCCTCACCGCCTGGCAGGCCGTGTGGCGCCTGTCCGAGGGCCTGCCCGCCGCCGAGTCGGTGGCCATCGCCAAGTTCTGGACGGCCGAGGGTGGCCAGCGGGTCGTGCACGCCGCCCAGCACCTCCACGGCGGCATGGGCGTCGATCGGGACTACCCGCTGCACCGCTACTTCCTCTGGGCCAAGCAGATCGAGCTGACCCTCGGCGGGGGCACCCAGCACCTGCTCGAGCTCGGCAAGATCCTCGCCGACGAGCCCGTCTGAGCCGTCGCCGACCCGTCCCGCGCCCGCCGGGCGCGGGCGGGGCTGCGAAAGGATGACCTGATGCGCTTCGGGATCACGATGTTCCCCACCGACCTGTCCATCGGGCCGGTGCAGCTGGGACGCGAGGCCGAGGCCCGCGGCCTCGACTCGCTGTGGTTCCCCGAGCACACCCACATCCCCACCAGCCGGCGGACGCCGGCACCCGCCGGTGAGCCACTCGCCGAGGAGTACAAGCGCTCGCTCGACCCCTTCGTGGCCATGGCCGCGGTCGTCGGCGCCACCGAGCGCCTCCGCGTCGGCACCGGCATCGCCTTGGTCGCCCAGCGCGACCCGATCGTCATGGCCAAAGAGGTGGCGTCGCTCGACCTCGTCTCCGGGGGGCGGCTCGACCTCGGCATCGGCTTCGGCTGGAACGTCGAGGAGATGGCCGACCACGGGGTGGCCTTCAAGGAGCGCCGGGCGGTCGTGCGCGAGAAGGTGCTCGCCATGAAGGCGTTGTGGACCCAGGACGAGGCGGGCTTCTCCGGCGAGCACGTCCGGTTCGAGCCGAGCTGGTCGTGGCCCAAGCCCGTGCAGAAGCCCCATCCGCCGCTGCTCATCGGTGGCGGGGGCGGACCGAAGCTGTTCGAGGCCATCGCCGACTACGCCGACGGCTGGATCCCCATCGGCGGCGCCGGCCTGCGCGAGGCCCTGCCCGCCCTTCGCCGGGCCATGGAGTCCGCCGGCCGCGACCCGGCCGAGCTGTCCATCGTGCCCTTCGGCTCGCTGCCCGACCCCGGCAAGATCGAGTACTACCGCAGTCTCGGGGTCAGCGAGATCGTGTTCCGGGTGCCCCCGGTGCCCGCGGACGAGGCACTCCCCGTCCTCGACCAGATCCGCGCCACCCTCGACCTGGTCTGACGGGCGCCGACCTGTCAGCGCGGGGCTCCACGTTCGCATCGAAACCCGCGACCGCGAGCGGGCAGGACCACGCCGACGGCCGGCGAGAAGTTCCCAGCTGCACCACCTTGAACCGGTCGTGTTGTCCTCGCCCGAGCACAGCAGCGACAGCAGGACGACGGCGCCGAAGCACGCGTCGGGCACGTGCATCCGTCCTCCACCGGCTCGGATCGTCACCCCCGGGGTGCGGCACGCAACGCGTAGCCTGCTCTGCGGTGGAGAGCACGACGTGTGACGGCGCAGGGCCGGCGGACGAGGAGGCGGTCCTGGTCGAGCGCCTGCGGGCCGGCGACGAGGCCGCCTTTCGCTCGCTCGTCGAGGAATTGCACCCGGTGCTTCGGCGAGTCGCCCGCACCTACGTGCCGACCGACGTCGCCGCCGACGAGGTCGTGCAAGACACCTGGTTGGGCGTCCTCAACGGCATCGACCGGTTCGAAGGGCGATCATCGGTCAAGACCTGGGTGTTCCGCATTCTCGTGAACCGGGCGAAGACCCGGGGCGAGCGCGAGCGCCGCACGGTCCCCTTCGCGTCGGTCTTCGATCCGGCCCGTGACGTCGACCTCGCCCTTGTCGACCCCGGTCGCTTTGCGCCCAGTGACCACCCCATGGTGCCGGTGCACTGGGCGGTGCCGCCCGACGCCTGGCGGGGATCCCCGGAGCAGCGGCTTGCCGCAGCTGAGACCCGGACCGCGCTCCGGGTGGCCCTCGATGCCCTGCCACCGGCGCAGCGCGAGGTCGTCACCCTGCGCGACGTGTACGGGTGGTCGGCGGTCGAGGTGTGTAATGCCCTCGAGGTCAGCGAGACCAACCAGCGAGTGCTCCTGCACCGCGGCCGAACCCGGCTTCGGCAAGCGCTCGAGGACCTCGACCACTCACCATGACCAGACCCGACACCGACCCCCGTCCGCTCTCCTGTGATGAGATGGTCGAAATCGTGACCGCGTACCTCGAGGGCGCGCTCGGTCCCGACGACACGGTGAGCTTCGAAGCTCACCTCGGGCTGTGCCCGGGCTGTCGGATCTACCTCGACCAGTTCCGTGAGACCATACGGTCCGCGAGCACGCTCGCTGAGTCCGAGGTTCCCCCCGCCGTCATGGCCGATCTGCTCGCGTGCTTCCGGGGGTGGCGGGGTCGCCGGGGCGTGTCTTGACCCGCCGCACGGCGTATGGCCGGGTACGGCCGTAGCCTGACCTCGTGACTCGGCTCTTCGTCCTCTTGGCCGGGATGGTGTTCGCCGTCGTGGCGGCGCTGCAGGTGGGCACGGCCCCCGTCGCCCGAGCCGACGGGGCACCCGCGGGGTACGACCGCGAGGTCGGCGCGCCGTGCCGCATCATCGCGGCCGGTGCCACCGTCCGCCGGGTACAGGCAGTGGTGGGTGTGACCCAGGACGGTGTCCTGGGCCCTGGGACGTGCGATGCCATCAAGTCGTTCCAGTGCACGAAGAACTTGACGGTCGACGGGGTGGTCGGCCCGATCACCTGGGGGGTCATGAACGGCGATCCGGTCCCTGCGGGCACGCGGGTCTGTGCCAACCTCACCCGCCAGACGCTGTGGGTGGCCAAGGGTGGACAGCGCACGTACACGGCCACGCGCATGCGCTCCGGTGACCCTCGACTGCCGAACTCGTCGACGACGCCAACCGGCAACTTCACGATCTACTGGAAGGACAAGGACCACGTCTCGTCGATCTTCGACTCGCCCATGCCCTACTCGATGTTCTTCCATCGCGGACAGGCCATCCACGGCTCCACGTTCACACTGCCCGGAAGCCACGGCTGCATCAACGTCACGATGGACGATGCCCGGCGTGTGTGGAACAGGGCGGCGGTGGGCACCCCGGTGAGCATCTGGGGTGTACGTCCGCTCTGAACCGTTGGCCGACCCTTGCGGGCGATGCATCGGGGTTGCCGGGTGGCGCCTGTAACGGCTCGGCCGGTCGGGGGACAGGAGCACCGGGCGTCGTCGGAAGTGGGGAGCACGAGTCATGGCATTCGTCGAGCGAGGTCGCAGCACCGAGCACCTGATGGGGATCGGCGATCGCCACGAGGGGGACGGCTGGATGGCCGTCTGCGCCCTCGACGAGATCGAGCCGGGTCGGGGGGTGGTGCGGGTGGTCAACGGCCTCGACCTCGCCATCATGCGCGACGGCGACGGGTCGCCGGACGACGCCGTGCACGCCCTCGGCAATCTCTGCCCGCACCGGGGCGGCCAGCTCGGCGACGGCAAGGTGGTCGATGGCAAGGCGATCTGCCCGCTGCACACCTGGGACTTCGACCTGCGCACCGGCGTCTCGCCCTTCAACCCCGCCGACTCGGTGCCCACCTTCCCGGTGCGGGTGCGCGACGGGCAGGTCGAGGTGGACGCCTCCGCCGTGCCCCTCACCGCACCCCGCCCGCCGGTCTACCTCGGCCCGTGGATCCGGCGGGGCGCCACCGACCGGGGCATGTACCTCGTGCAACACCTGGCCGAGGGAGCCGGCGCCTTCGTCGAGGCCATGGGCTCCGAGCGCAACGAGCCCGGCCACGACACGGGCCGGCGGTACCCGAGCTACGACGACCTCGTGTTCCGGCCGGCGCAGCTCGCCCAGCTCCCGACCATGGGGGACATCCCGATCGACACGACCACCGTCCTGGGGACCGGCGCGACGAAGCCCCTGACCCTCGACCGGCCGATCTTCGTCAGCCACATGTCCTTCGGGGCCCTGAGCGCCGAGTCCAAGGAGGCCCTCGCCCGAGGCTCGGCGGCGGCGGGCACGGCCATCGCCTCCGGGGAAGGTGGTGCCCACCCCCGCGAGCGGGACAACGCCGCCCACTACATCTTCGAGATGGCGTCCGGGTACTTCGGCTGGACCGAGGAGAACATCCAGGCGGCTGACGCCATCGAGATCAAGCTCGGCCAGGGCGCGAAGCCCGGCCTGGGCGGCACCCTGCTCGGGCCGAAGGTCACCGAGGAGATCGCCGCCATCCGCGGCGTCGCGCCCGGCACCGACGTGCACTCGCCGGCCCACTTCCCCGACATCAACTCGGTGGCGGATCTGACGCATCGGGTGGCGGAGATCAAGGCGCTCACCGGCGGCACGCCCGTCGGCATCAAGTTCGCCACCGGCCACGTCGAGGCCGACCTGGCCGCCGCCATCGAGGCGGGGGCCGACTGGATCACCGTCGACGGGTTGGGGGGCGGGACGGGCGCGGCGCCCACCCACGTGAAGGACAACGTCGGCCTGCCTTCGATCACCGGCATCCGGCGGGTGCGGCGCTGGATGGAATCCGAGGGCGTGACCGACGTGCAGCTCATCGCCACGGGTGGCTTTCGCACCCCCGACGAGATGGCGAAGGCGCTCGCCCTCGGCGCCGACGCCGTCGCGTTGGCCACCACCTCGTTGATGGCCATCGGCTGCCAGCAGTACCGGGCCTGCCACCGGGGCACCTGCCCCGTCGGCATCGCCACCCAGGACCCGAACCTGCGGGGCCGGCTCGACATCGACGTGTCGGCGCAGCGCCTCACCAACTACCTGGTGCAGTGCACGAACCTGATGAGCGACTTCGTGCGGGTGGTGGGCAAGACCCGGTTGGCCGACCTCGATCGCCACGATCTCGTCGCCCTCGATGCCCGCCTCGCCGACCACTGCGACCTGGAGTACGCGTTCTGATGGCTCCCCTCGGACCCACCGTCCCCGACGATCCCAGGGGCTCCGCCCCCGAACCGGCGCTCGACCCCCGGGCGGAGGCCGAGGCCCGCCTCGGCGGTCGCTACCGGGCACTCGTCCTCGAGCCGTCCCCGCCCGCCGTCGGTGCACCCTGGTTCGCCGACGACCCCACCGTCCCGGGGCCCCTCGAGCGCGACGCGGACCGTCCCCTCGTGTCGCCGGTGGGCAACGGCGCCGTCACCTGGTCCGAGCTCTGCGCCGACGACGCCGAGCTCGCCGAGTGGTGTGCGGCGCGCTCGTTGGCCTCCTGGCCGCCGCTGCCCGCAAGCGTGCCGTCGACGTTCGAGGCGACCCGCCTGGCTCTGCACGCCGTGGCCGAGCACGTCGTGTGCCCGTCCCGCTTCCACGCCAGCGGGAAGATCGGCCTGCGCTTCACCCGCGGCGGCTTCGGCACCCCCTTCTTCTGGGGTGGGGGCGACACCCGGCAGGTGCGGGTCGAGGGGAGCGACCTGGTCGTCACCGATGGGGGCGGGGTGCACCGCCACGCCCTGAGCACCCTGGCGGATGCCGCGTCCGCCGCCGGGGTGTCCCTCGGCGCACCGACGGAGCTCTTCGCCCCCGCCACCGAGGCCGACCCCTCGGCGCCGCTGGCGGTGGACCCGGCGTCGGCGCAGCTGGTCGGTCAGTGGTTCGGCCTGGCGGCGGCGGCCCTCGAGCAGCTGCGGGCCGACCTGCCCGCCGGCGACCCGCCCGCCCGGGTGCAGCTCTGGCCCGAGCACTTCGACCTGGCCACCGACCTCGGTGCGGAGGCCGACGGCAGCCGGGTCACCTTCGGCGCCTCGCCCGG
>CAYYDZ010000104.1:0-9844 GCA_964470715.1 uncultured Microthrixaceae bacterium
GCCGGCCTGCTCAACAGGGCTGCGATCTGTTCACTCTCCAACGTAGTCGAACGTATGTACGATCACAAGGCGCCTGCGCAGTGCATCCGGTCGCGTCCAACGGTGGCGCAGTCGCGAGCTGCCCGCGACGAGGTCGACGCACGGTTCGAGGTGAGCGACGTCTGGGCCTCGTGCGCTTCTACGACACGAGGTCCCTGGCAGGGCTCCTCGAAGAGCAGGGACTGTCCGTCGTCGAGTGCGCAAGCGAACCAGGTCGCGTCACCGCGCTGGCGCAACGAGCGTCCCCATCGCCCTAGATGTGCAGCCCGACTGGGGGCCGTCGGTGTCGCCCTCATGGCGGAGCGGCACCGAAGACGCACTCGGCGTGTCGGCGCCGCCGTTAGCTGAGTGCGTCGTCGAGCGCCGCCGTGAACGAAGCGAGGGCCTCGTCGCACTCGTCCGCGGTGATGGAGAGCGGGGGAGCGATGCGCAGGCAGTTGCCGTAGAGGCCACCCTTGCCGATGAGCAGGCGGCGGGCCTTGGTGGCTTCCAGGACCCGGCCGGCGGCGTCGGCGTCGGGGGTGAAGCCGTCGGCGGCGACGAGCTCGAGGCCGATCATGAGGCCCCTGCCGCGGATCTCGCCGATGGCGGGGTGGCGTTCGACGAGGGGCTCGAGCCCGGACAGGAGGCGGGCGCCCATCTCGGCGGCGTTGGCCTGGAGGCCGTGGTCGAGCAGGTAGTGCAGGTTGGCCAGCGCGCCGGCCGACGAGAGGGGGTTGCCGCCGAAGGTGGAGATGGAGTTGGCCGGCACGGCGTCCATCACCTCGGCGCGCCCGACGACGCCGGCGATGGTGAGGCCGTTGCCCAGGCCCTTGGCGAAGGTGAGCAGGTCGGGGGTGATGCCGTGGGCCTGGTAGCCCCAGAAGTGCTCGCCGGTGCGGCCCCAGCCGGTCTGCACCTCGTCGCTGATGAAGAGGATGTCGTTCTCACGGCAGACCTTCTCGACGGGGGAGAAGAAGCCGGTGGGCGGGATGGCGAAGCCGCCCACGCCCTGGATGGGTTCGGCGATGAGGGCGGCGACGTCGCCGGAGGTGGTGGTGGCCACGAGGTCGCGCAGGTCCTCGGCGCAGGCGTCCACGAAGGCGGCGTCGTCGAGGTGGCGGAACGGGCTGCGGAACTTGTAGCCCGAGGCCATGTAGGAGACCTGGAAGGGCGTCAGCGACGTGGGGGACCAGCCCCGGTTGCCGGTGATGCCGATGGTGGCGAAGGACCGGCCGTGGTAGCTGTTGCGGACCGCGATGATCTGGCTCGACTTCCGGTACGACGAGGCCGCGAGGAGCGCCGCCTCGTTGGCCTCGGTGCCGGAGGTGGTGAAGAAGACCCGGGCGTCGGGGATGCCGGACAGCTCGGCGATCAGCTCGGCCAGCTCGATCATGGGGCGGATGAGGTAGAGCGTCGACGTGTGCAGCATGCGCTCGGCCTGCGTCTGGATGGCCTGGGTCACCTCGGGCACGTTGTGGCCCGTCATGGTGGTGAGGATCCCGCCGAAGAGGTCGAGGTAGCGGGTGCCCTCGCCGTCGACGACGTGGCGGCCCTCGCCCGAGACGATCTCGATGGGGTCGTCGTAGTACAGGGCCAACCAGGACGGCAGGACCGCCTTGTGGCGGGCGAGGAGCTCGGCGTGCTGGTTCACGTGCGTGTTTCCCTTGGGCTCAGAGGACGTCGCCGCGCGTCCGCCAGCGCTGCCACAGCACGGAGAGCCCGATCAGGGCCAGGCTGCCCATCAGGATCATCGTGGCCAGCACGTTGATCTGCGGCGGCAGGGCGGTCTTGGCGGCGTTGTTGACGTACAGCGGGTAGGTGGCGGTCGACCCCGCGTTGAACAAGGTGATGATGAAGTCGTCGAGCGAGAGGGCGAACGACAGCATCATGGCGGCGACGATGCCCGGCACGATGAGGGGCAGCGTCACCTTGAAGAAGGTGCGGGTGGGGTTGGCGCCGAGATCCATGGCGGCGTCCTCGAGGCTCCAGTCGAAGCCCCGGATGCGCGCCTTCACCGTGAGGGCGATGAAGCTGACCTCGAACATGATGTGGGCCAGCACGATGGTGCCGAAGCCGAGGTTCCACCCGAAGTCGAGGAACAGGGTGAGCAGCGACGAGCCGAGCACGATCTCGGGCGTCGTGAGGGGGATGACCAGGAAGAGGTCGATCCCGCCTGAGCCCCGGAAGCGGTGGCGCACCAGGGCGATGGCGACCATCGTGCCGAGCACCAGGGCCACGGCGGTCGACAGGGCCGCCACCTTGAGGCTCGTCACCAGGGCGTCGACGAGGGCGGGGTACTTCCACGGGTCCTGCCAGGCCTCGAGCGAGAAGCCCTTCCAGACGAAGTTGAACTTGCCCACCGGGTTGTTGAACGAGAAGGCGACGATGACCGCGACCGGCAACAGCAGGTAGAAGATGACGAACCCGGCGTAGGCGTTGACGAACCAGCCGCCGAGGCGACGCAGCCACGGCGGTGGCTTGAAGCCCTTGCGGATGGGGCCGGCGCCCTCCTCCGCGTGGGCGGTCAGCGTCGGCGGGTCGACGGGAGCGGGCGCGGCCGTGGTGGCGGCGGTCATGCCACGAGGTCCTCGGTACCGAGTATGCGGGTGTAGATGAGCACCGACACCAGGATGATCAGCATCAGCACGAACGACAGCGCCGCCGCCAGCGGGTAGTCCTTGGTCACGAGGAACTGGCTCTGGATGACGGTGCCCACCATGGACTGGTTCACCCCGCCGAGGTACTGGGCGTTGACGAAGTCGCCCGCCGCAGGGATGAAGGTGAGCAGGCTGCCGGCCAACACGCCCGGCAGCGACAACGGCAGCAGCACCTTGCGGAACGTCCGGAAGCCGCCGGCGTAGAGGTCCCTGGCCGCTTCGAGCAAGCGGGGGTCGATCTTCTCGATGCTCACGTAGATGGGCAGGATCATGAAGGGCAGGAAGTTGTAGGTGAGCCCGCCGATCACCGCCCACTGGGTCGAGAGGATGCGCCCGTTCTCGGTCAGCCCAAGCGAGTCGAGGATCCCGACGAGGATGGTGTCGTCACCGAAGATGGTCTTCCAGGCCAGCGTCCGCACGATGAAGGTGATGAAGAACGGCACGATGACGAGGCCGAGGAGCAGGTTCTTCCACTTGCCGGCCTTGAAGGCGATCACGTAGGCCAACGGATAGGCGAGGGCGAGGGCGAGCAGGGTGGCCGTCAGCGCGTACTCGAACGACCGGATGATCTGCTCGTCGTAGCGGCTGAACGCGTCGCCGTAGTTGGAGAAGGCCCAGCTGAAGCTCAGGGTCGGGTCGAACACCGAACCGGTGTTGGTGGACAGCGAGGTGCGCAGCAGCGCCCACAGCGGGATGACGAAGAAGACGGCGAGGTAGGCCAGCGCCGGCAGGCTGAGCAGGTACGGCGTGGCGCGCGAGTGGCGGTTTCCTCCGCTCGCACTCCCAGCCACGTCGCCCCCGTCCCCGCCGGCTCAGCCCCGCGCCACGGCGTTCCACACCGACGAGAACTCCTGGTCCTCCTCGTCGGTGAGGCCGCGCCAGGCGATGGCCTTGTCGCGGACCGCGGCGGGCGGGTTGATGAGCTCGTTGTCGGCGAGCTCGGCACCGTCGGGCAGCGCCGCCAGCGCCTCACCAGTGCCCTCGACGGGCGGGATGTACTGCACGTAGGCGGTGATCTGGGCCATGTGCTCAGGGTCGTAGACGTAGTCCATCCACTGCTCGGCACCGGTGCTGTTCCTGGTGCTGACGGGCATGACCATGTTGTCCGACCACGAGATCATCCCCTCCTCGGGGATCACGAACTCGAGGTCGGGGTTGTCGAGCTTCAGCTGGGCGACGTCGCCCGAGTAGGCCTGGGCGATGGCCACGTTGCCGGCCACGAGGTCGTCGCCGTAGTCGTTGCCGGTGAAGCGTCGGATCTGGCCCTGGTCCTTGGCCTCCTGGACCTTGTCGGCGGCCTGCTGGACCATCTCCAAGGTGGCCTCGGCCGGTGAGTTGCCGTCGGAGAGCATGATCTGGCCGCCGCCGTCGCGCAGGTCGCTCATCAGGGTGACCTTGCCTGCGAACTCGGGGTCGAAGAGGTCGTTCAGGCTGGTGATCTCCCGGCCCGTGAGCTGCGGGTTGTAGGCGATCGAGGTGAAGCCCGAGGCCCACGGGAGGCTGTAGGTGCGATCGGGGTCGAAGGCGATGCCCTGGAGGGACTCGACCAGGTTGGCCTTGTTGGGCACGTTGGCGGCGTCGATGGGAGCCAGCCAGCCGAGCTGGATCAGGCGGTTCACCATGAAGTCGGTGACGATGAAGAGGTCGGCGCCGATGTCCTGGCCGCGGCTGAGGGGCTCGCGGATCCGGGCGAAGTACTCCTCGTTGTCATTGACGTCCTCGGTGTACTTCACCCGCAGCCCGCTGGCGTCCTCGAACTGACCGACGGTCTCCTCGTCGATGTAGAAGGGCCAGTTGGAGATGCGCAACTGGTCGTTGGTGGTGGGCACGAACGTGGTGTCGCTGCTCGACTCGCTGTCCCCGCCGCCGCAGGCCGCCAGGAAGCTGGGTCCGACCATCAGGGCACCGACGCCCACCCCGGCGGTGCCGAGGAACCGGCGGCGACTCATGGACCCGGACGCGCCCGATGGCGCCGCCGATGCACGCGTCGACGCCCAACCGCGGCGCGGTGCGGACGCGAGGAGGCGGGCGAGGCGCTGTTGGTCGGGGGTGGTCATGAGAAGACCCTTTCGATGTCGTCGGGGGATCGTTGGGGGGCGAGGTCGGGGACGCCGGGGAGGACCGACGCCGCCGCCGGTTCCCAGCTCGCCCACACCTCGTCGCCGGGGCGCAGCAGCGGGAGCTGCTGGTCGGCGCCGATGTGGGCCACCACCTCGGAGCCGTCCGGGGCGGTGCCGGCGAGGCGCACGACCGGGCCCTGGAACACGAGGTCGGACACCGTGAGGCGCACCGCACCGTCGGCGGCGGCCTCCGTGGCGATGCGCACCCGCTCGGGCCGCACCATGAGGGTGACGGGACCCTCGAGGCGCTCGAGGGCGCGGCCGGCGAGGGTGGTGCCGAGGGCAGCCACCGTGGCGGTGCCGTCGCCCTGACCCTGGAGCTCGGCCGTCCACAGGTTGGCCTGGCCGATGAAGCCCGCCACGAACACGGTGCGCGGGCGGTCGTAGATCTCGGTCGGGGTGCCGATCTGCTCGACCACGCCGAGGTTCATCACCGCGATGCGGTCGCTCATGGTGAGCGCCTCTTCCTGGTCGTGGGTGACGTATACGAAGGTGATGCCCACCTCGCGCTGGATGCGCTTGAGCTCGAGCTGCATGGCCTGGCGGAGCTTGAGGTCGAGCGCACCCAGGGGCTCGTCGAGGAGGAGCGCGCTCGGGTAGTTCACCAGGGCGCGGGCCAGGGCGACGCGCTGCTGCTGGCCGCCGCTCATCTGGTTGGGGCGGCGCTTCGCGAAGTCCGACAGGCGCACGACGTCGAGCATCTCGGTGACCCGCTGGCGGACGAGGGCCTTGTCGGTCTTGGCGCTGCGGGGACCGAAGGCGACGTTGTCGAAGATCGACATGTGGGGGAACAGGGCGTAGTGCTGGAAGACCGTGTTCACGTTGCGCCGGTACGGCGGGACCCTGGAGACGTCCTTGCCGTCGAGGCGGATCTCGCCGGAGGTCGGCGCCTCGAAGCCGGCGATCATGCGCAGGCTGGTGGTCTTGCCGCAGCCTGACGGGCCGAGCAGCGAGAAGAACTCGCCCCGGGTGATGGCGATGTCGACGTGATCGACCGCCACGGCGTCGCCGAAGCGCTTCTCGACGTCCACCAGCTCGATGACGACGTCGCGCTGGATCTCGTCTGGTCCGTCCACATCCACCATCGATCCGAAACCTAGTCGCGTTCCCTGGTGGTGATTCGACGGCCGGCCGTCGTTCACGCGCTCGAAACCGCTTCGTCACGCACGGACGAGCGGGGGTGGGCGCTCGCCCTATGGTGGGCGCCGTGCGTGCCGGTGTCCGCGTGACCGAAGGCGAGATCTGACCGTGGCTGACCAGCCGTTCCGACTGCTGCCCCGGCTCACCCCCGAGACCGAGCCGTTCTGGACCGGCGGCGCCGAAGGGGCGCTGCGCTTCTGGCGCTGCCAGTCCTGCGGCTACTGGCTGCACCCGCCCGGCCCCATCTGCCCCGAGTGCCTCTCGAAGGAGCTCGCGGTCGAGGCGGTGTCGGGTGATGCGGTCCTGCACACCTACACCGTCAACCACCAGTCCTGGTACCCGGGCCTCGACCCGCCCTACGTCGTCGCCATCGTCGAGCTGCCCGAGCAGGTAGGCCTGCGCCTCACCACGAACCTCGTGGGCTGCGCCCCCGAGGAGGCCGCCATCGGCATGGCCCTGCACGTCGTGTTCGAGCAGTACGAGGACGTGTGGCTGCCGTTCTTCGCGCCGGTCGGCGAGTCCGGAGCAGCGTCGTGATGGACGCCGTCATCTCCGGGGTCGGCCAGTCGCAGGTCGGCCGCCGCATCGACCGCGACCCGCTCGACCTCACCATCGACGCCGTCCGCGCGGCGGTGGCCGATGCCGGCCTGACCCTGGCCGACATCGACGGCATCGCCACCTACCCGGGCGGCATCGACAACCCGCCTGGCTTCTCGGGCGTCGGCGTCACCGAGTTGCAGGACGCGCTGCGCCTCGACCTCAACTGGTTCGCCGGCGGGATGGAGTCGCCGGGTCAGCTCGGGTCGGTGATCAACGCGGCCATGGCCGTCGCCTGCGGGCTCGCCCGCCACGTCGTGTGCTTCCGCACGGTCTGGGAGGCCACCGCCCAAGGCAGCAAGGGCCGCTCGGCGGTGATGCCCGGCATCGGCGCGGCGTCCGGCGGCGCGTCGTCGTTCCGAGTCGGGAGCTTCATGCAGTGGTCGCTGCCCTTCGGGGCGCCCTCGGCGGTCAACTGGATCGGGATGATGGCCCAGCGCCACTTCCACGAGTTCGGCACCACCCGGGAGCAGCTCGGTGCGATCGCGGTCAACGCCCGGCGCAACGCCGCCCGCAATCCGAAGGCTATCTACACCGACCCCATGTCACTCGACGACTACCTGGCCGCCCGGATGATCTCGTCGCCGCTGTGCCTCTACGACTGCGACGTCCCCTCTGACGGCAGCACCGCCATCATCGTCTCGGCCCCCGACACGGCCCCGGACCTGCGCAAGGCGCCGGTGTCCATCGAGTCGGTCGGCACCGCCATCCACGGCCGACCGTCCTGGGACCAGTGGGACGACCTCACCACCATGGCCCTGCGCGACGCCGCCGCGATGTTGTGGCAGCGCACGGACCTGACGCCGGCCGACGTCGACGTGGCCGAGTGCTACGACGGCTTCAGCTTCATCGCGCTCTGCTGGCTCGAGGCCCTCGGCTTCTGCGGCAAGGGCGAGGGTGGTCCCTTCGTCGAGGGCGGGCAGCGCATCGCCATCGACGGGCCATTGCCCCTCAACACCCACGGCGGGCAGCTCTCGGCCGGTCGCCTGCACGGCTACGGCTTCCTCCACGAGGCCTGCACCCAGCTCTGGGGTGAGGGCGGCGAGCGCCAGGTGGCCGGTGATCCCGAGGTGGCGGTGGCCGCCGCCGGCGGTGGGCCTCTGGGCGGCTGCCTGCTGCTCACCAAGGGACGTTGAGCACCGTGCCCGCGCTCGTCACCGCTGCGCTCCTCGACACCTCGGACACGGGCGGGATCGTCGTGCCGCTCGCCATCATCGCCGCCTGCGTGGTGATCAGCGCGGTGGCCATCGTGGTGGCGCGGCGCCGGCGCCGCTCGGCTCCGTCCGGCGCCGAGGCGGGTGCCGAGGCCAGGGACTCAGGCGGGTCCGAGGGGGGCGACGACTGGGGCCAGGGCCACGAGGACCTCCTGGCCTGGCAGACCACCCAGGGCCACCACGTCGACCGCTGGCTCGACGCCCACGAGCGCACGCTGCCCGACGTCGTTCCGGGGGCCGACCCCGCCATCGACGCCGCGCTGGACCAGGCCATGGCGAACGCCGCCGGCGTGTGCCCCAACCCCGAGATCTCCGCCATGTTGACCGGCATGCGGGACACGGCTCGGGCCACGCGTGACGCCCTGACCAGCGGCGATCGGGAAGGGGCCACCGAGGCCCACTCGGCCTACGCCCGGCACCGCTCCGACGCCATCGCCCGCATGAACGAGACCCAGCAGCGGGCCGACTCGGCGACGCCCGACGGCTGAGTCTGCGACTGGCGATCGAGCGGCGGCTGGAACGAACCGACGCTGACGACACCCGACGTGCTCCTCTGTGAGCTTCCTGCGCAACACCCGATCGAAGGCCGGCGTGGTTCGGTCAGGCCCCGTTCAGCGATGCTGTCGTACGGTCGCTTCACGACGGGGCCGTTGGCCCCGAGCCTGGGCCCGACGGCCGGAGAGGAGATCGAGATGCGCAAGAAGCTGATCGCAGCGGGAGCGGGCGTCGTGCTCGCCCTGGGAGTGTCCGGAGGCGCCGTCGCCCTTGCGGGCGGCGGTGACGGTGGCGAAGGCACCGTCACCGGCGCCGGGGCCGACGCGGCCACGGCTGCGGCCCTCGAGGCGACGAACGGTGGTCACGCCAACTCGGTCGAGCGGGACAACGAGAACGGCGCCACATGGGAGGTCGAGGTGACGCGTCCCGACGGCACCACCGTGGACGTGCGTCTGGACGACAAGTACAGGGTGGTGGTCATCGAAGGCGATTCCGAGGCCCACGACGGCAACGACGCCGGCGACTGATCGCCTCCGGCCGGCCGGACCAGGCCGGATCGGTCGGGCGCTGCTCTCACGCGTCGCCCGGCCGACTCGCGTTGGAGACAACATGGGCCGGTGATCCGACGTGGCCGCGGGCGAAACGGGGGCCACGGCGGCGCGTCGTCTTCGGAGGGAACGGGCCTCGGCGTGTTGCCCTTCGTCGGTGTCGCCGTCGCGGCGAGCGCGCTGGCACTGGCCTTCGGCCTGTTGTTCGCCAAGCTGACCGACAGCGTCCTGGAAGGCGAGGACCTGCCCACCGTCGACGTGAGGGTGACGACCTGGCTGGTCGATCACCGCGATGGCACGCTGACCGCGCTCCTTCGACCGGTGACCCACCTCGCCGACCCGCTCGTGATCGCCGCCGTCCTCGGTGTGGCGGTGGTGGTGCTGGCCGCTCGGGGCCGTAGGAGGGCTGCCGCGTTCCTCGTCGTGTCGTCGCTCGGCACCGCTCTGCTCGTCCACGCCGTCAAGGTGCTGATCGGCCGGGACCGTCCCGAGAGCGCGGATCGCCTGGTCGCGGTGACCGGTGCCGCGTTCCCCTCGGGCCATGCCGCGCAGTCGGTGGCGTGCTACGTCGCCATCGCGGTCGTCGTGCTTTGGTCGAGTCGATCACGAACGACGGGACTCGTCGCCATGACCGTGGCCGGCTCGATCGTCCTGCTCGTCGGGGTGTCCCGGGTGTACCTGGGCGTCCACTGGACCTCCGATGTCATCGCCGGGTGGTCCCTCGGTGCCACCTGGCTCGCGTGCACGGTGGTGGTCTTCTCGATCGCGGGGTCGGTCGACCACAGACTCGCTGACGAGGGCAGGGACTGATCGCACCGATATCGGCCAAAGCGCCTCGATCGGCGCTTCCGAGTCACGCGACCTCGGCGCAGCGCCTCGAAAACGTCCCGCGGAACGCTTTCTGGACCGTGAGCATCAGGGGTGGGGTCGATGTGGGGGCCCTCGGCTCGCCGCCGCAATCCTCGTGGTGTGGGGTGCTCACCTGCTGAAGGCAGCACGCAGGCGGTGCCGAGCCTGAGGGCTTACCTCGGCGTTACCTCGCCGGGTCCACG
>CAYYDZ010000105.1:0-9621 GCA_964470715.1 uncultured Microthrixaceae bacterium
GAGAAGAAGAGGGTCAGGTGACCTCCATGTCCTCCGAGACGGGCTTCCAGTCCTCCTCACCCGACGCGGCCGGTACGGTGTCCGGCTTCGACGGTGAGAGGGTGGATCACACGATGCCAGAGGTGCACATCGTCCCTGAGCACGGGAACGAGGAGGTCGGGGTCGCTCACCCTCCCGTGTTCAAGGTCGACGACCTGAACGTGTTCTACGGCGAGTTCCGGGCCGTGCGCGACGTCTGCCTCGAGGTCGACGCCCACCAGGTCACGGCCTTCATCGGGCCCTCCGGCTGCGGCAAGACCACGGTGCTGCGCTGCTTCAACCGGATGAACGACCTCATCGACACCGCCCGGGTCGAGGGGCGCATCGACTACCACGGCGTCGACCTCTACGACCCTGCGGTCAACCCCGTCGAAGTGCGCCGCCGCATCGGGATGGTCTTCCAGAAGCCGAACCCGTTCCCCAAGTCGATCTACGACAACATCGCCTTCGGCCCCAAGGTGGCCGGCATCAAGGGCGACATGGATGAGATCGTGGAGCGCTCCCTCAAGCGGGCCGGACTCTGGGACGAGGTCAAGAACCGCCTGAAGGACTCGGCCATGGGCTTGTCCGGTGGCCAGCAGCAGCGCCTCTGCATCGCCCGGGCGCTGGCCGTGGACCCGGAGGTCATCTTGATGGACGAGCCGTGCTCGGCCCTCGACCCCATCGCCACCGGGCGCATCGAGGATCTGATGGACGAGATCAAGTCCGAGTACACGATCGTCATCGTCACGCACAACATGCAGCAGGCCGCCCGGGTCAGCGACCGCACCGCCTTCTTCACCGCCGAGGTCAACGAGACGAGCGACACCCGCACCGGCGTGCTGGTGGAGTACGACTCGACCGAACAGATCTTCTCCAACCCGAGCGACGAGCGCACGGAGAACTACGTGACGGGTCGCTTTGGCTAGTCAACTGCGCCAGACCTATACGTCGGAGTTGGATCAGCTCAAGCTCCAGGTCGAGGTGATGGGGGTCCGGGTCGACGAGAACCTCGAGCGCATGCGCGAGGTGCTGCGGACGGGCGACGCGCGCCTTGCCGCGCTCGGCGTCAACGCCGACGACGACATCGACGCGATGAACGTCTCGCTCACCGAGCGCTGCTACGACCTGCTCCGCCGAGAGGCGCCGGTCGCCTCGGATCTACGGGTGGTCGTGTCGGTCGTTCGGATGCTCACCGAGCTCGAGCGGGTGGGCGACCTCGCGCTGCGGGTGATGAAGCTGGCGCCGGACCACGCGTTGTTGTCCTCCCACGACGCCATCGCCGACATCCTGTCGGTCATGGCCGACCAGTCCATCGAGTCGTACCGCTTGGCGCTCCGAGCGTGGTCGACCGAGGATCTTGCCATCGCCACCCAACTGGCCGCCGGTGGGAACTCGATGGGGATCTACCGCGAGCGGCTCACCGCCGAGCTGCTGCGCCTGTCCGAGCCGGATGCGGTGGCGGTCGCTCTGGTGGCCACCACCGCGGGGCAGGCGTTCGACCGCATCGCCGACCACGCCAGCATCATGGGGGCACGCCTTCGCTACCTCATCACGGGCGATCCGGATCACCTCGCCGCCGAGGTTCGCTGACCTCGGTCGATCGCAGCCGGATCAGTCGACGAGGCACGCTTCGTCGGCGGCTCGTGGGGCGGGCGAGAGGCGGAAGAGGGCGGCCGCGGTGATCCCGGTGCCCACGACGGCGAGGACGATCGCCGCGCCCACGGCCAGCGCGGGCATCCCGTTGGCGTCGGACGCCGTGGCGGCCATGGCGGCACCCCACCAGGACGCGTCGGGGCGCAGGAGGTCGGCGAAGCGTGCGGCCCAGACGAGCCCGGTGGTCGTCAGCACCGTCACCGTCACGATGGGCGCCACCGCCCAGCGACGTCCGGGGAGGGCGTCGACGGACGCGGCGGCGAGGACGGCGGCGGCGGGGAGGCCCGGGAGCAGGTAGCGGCCGTGGACGCCCCCGCCCGAAGCGATGTAGCTGATGGTGGAGACGTAGAGCAGCCCGACCCACACCACCAGCACGCACCACGTGATGGTGCGTCCCCGGTCATCCGGCGGCCACGCCGCCCAGAGCTCCCGGCCCGGCCGCGGCCGGTGACGAGTGGCACGCACCAGCAGCACCAGGGCGCCGGCAGCCACCATCGCGGCGATCAGCAGGCCGGGCAGCGCCCCGCGGCCGGTGGCGTACTCGGCGCTGTCGTACACGCGGCCCCACAGCTGACGGGCGAGGGTGGTCGCCCAGTGGGGGTCGGGCAGGAGCTCGAGGGTGCTCCCTCGCCGGCCGTAGCCGAAGCGGCGCAGGTTGTAGGTGGAGCCGGCGATGTCGCCGTAGAGGGATCGACTGCGCAGCCAGAACCACCCGGAGGCGACCCCGGCCGCTGCCACCACGGCCGCGCCGGCGCCGACGGCACGAGCCGTCCGGGCGCCGGTCGAACGGTGATCGTGGACGAGGAAGGCGGCCGCGGTGCCCATCCCCACCAACGCCGACGCGGGGAGGCCCACCGCCCGGGTGAGGGCGAGGGCGGCGGCGGCGGCGGCCACCGCCACCAGGCGCCCGCGGGAGGGGCCGAGGACGAGGATGCGGCCGGTGGCCAGCACCGCCAGTGCGGCCACGGTCATCGAGAAGCCGTCGTTGTAGACGACGCCGGCGAAGCGCGGCACGGCCGGGAGCAGCAACGTCATGGCGGCTGCCAGTACAGCGGCCCCTGGGCGGGTGGGCAGGAGCAGGCGCGTGGTCCACCAGGTCGCGACGGCTGCCACCGCGGTCAGGGCGACGGTCAACAGCCGGGCCAGCATCAAGCCGGCCACGGGATGGCCCGACCACACGCCCAGCCGGAGGGGCGCGGCCACCGTGACGTAGTAGAGGGGCGGGTGGTTGGCGGTGTAGATCTCCCGCCGGATCTCGTACTGCAGGGCCAGCCCCGGGACCTCGTCGGGCACCTCGGTGTCGAGTCGCGGGAGGTCGCCGTGGCCCACGACGAGGGCGTACCCGACGTGCGAGGTCTCGTCGGCGGGCAGGAACTTCGGCACCGTCGTGGCGTACAAGGCGCCCAGGCCCGAGAACGCGACGATCACGCCGGCGAGGCCAAGGCGGGACCAACGGCGGCGCTCCGCAGGGCTCACCGGGTCACCCTAGCGATGGACGTCGCGAGGCCCGGGGGCGATCCGCTGACGCTTCCGTGGACCGGCGGCGAACGGTTGGTGAACATCCGCGAGGTCCCTGTCCCGCAGGGGGCCGCGCTCCTTATGGTCCCGTCATGACCGTCGCGATGGGACATGTCGAAGAGGCGCTGGAGGTCCTCGGCGAGCCTTCCATGGTGGTCGACGCCGAGGTCGCCGAGCCCCTGGACGTCTCGGTGATCCTGCCGGTCTACAACGAGAAGGGCCACCTGCACGCCGAGATCGACCGCATCCGCGAGGCGCTCGACCAGTCGCACTACCGGTACGAGATCGTCGTCGTCGACGACGGCTCGAACGATGGGTCCGGTGAGGCCCTCAAGGAGATCGAAGGCATCCGCCTGCTCCAGTTCGCCACCAACCGTGGGTCGGGCTCGGCCCGCAAGTACGGCACCAAGGCGGCGCGTGGCCGGGTCGTCGTCTGGACCGATGTCGACATGACCTACCCGAACGACCGGATCCCCGAGCTCGTGAAGGAGCTCGACGGCCATGATCAAGTGGTCGGGGCCCGCACCTCCGAGCAGGGCACTGCGAAGTTCGCTCGGGTGCCGGCCAAGTTCATGATCCGCAAGCTGGCCAGCTACCTCACCGAGACCGACATCCCGGATCTGAACTCGGGCCTGCGGGCGTTCCGTCGAGACGTCGCCCTCCAGTACCTGCACCTGTTGCCGACGGGCTTCTCCTGCGTGACCACCATCACGATGAGCTTCCTCGCCAACGGCTACTCGGTGAAGTACGTGCCCATCGAGTACAGACCGCGCGCCGGCGAGTCGAAGTTCCACTGGTACCGGGACACCAAGCGGTACCTGATCCAGGTCATCCGCCTGGTGCTCTCCTACAACCCCCTTCGGGTGTTCGTGCCCGTGGGCCTCGCCCTCGTGCTGCTGGGGGCGGTGAAGCTCGGGTTCGACCTCGTGGACCAGGACTTCCGGGTGGCCACCAACACGCTGCTGGTGCTGTTCGCCGCCCTCCAGGTGCTCTCGATCGGCCTGCTCGCCGACCTCTTCGTTCGCCTGACCCGCCCGCGCGACGAGCTCGAGCCCGCGTCGTCTTGACCGCGCCGACCGACGTCCCCGTCGGCAACGTCTACGACAAGGAGGCGGCCGACAACCCGATCGAGCGCCGCCTGGTTGCCGGTTTCACCTCGGCGTTGCTCGACCTGCTTCCCGACGACCCGCGACGTGTGCTCGAGGTGGGCTGTGGCGAGGGCGGCCAGCTTCGCAAGGTCGCCCGCCTGGCTCCGGAGGCCCGCCTGTTCGGCTTCGACCTGCCCAGCGACGAGCTCACCACCCGCTGGGAGGGCCTACAGGCGAGCATGGCGACGGGATCGGCGGAGGATCTGCCCTACCCGGACGACACGTTCGACCTGGTGCTGGCACTCGAGGTCCTCGAGCACGTGCCCGACCCGGAGGCGGTGCTGTCCGAGATCGCTCGGGTCGGTGCCGGCGCCGTCGTGCTGTCCGTGCCTTGGGAGCCCGTGTGGCGCCTCGGCAACCTCGCCCGCGGGCGGTACTTCGCCGACTGGGGCAACACCCCGGGTCACATCCAGCACTTCGGGCGCGGTGGCTTCCAGCGCCTCGTGGCCCGTCACCTCACGGTGCGGGCCGTGCGTCGGCCCTTCCCCTGGACGTTCGTGGGCGCAGAGGTCAGAGGCGCCCACGGTCGCTGACCGTCCCGGTCTCCCGGAGACCGTCAGCGCAGCAGGTTGTCGCGCAGCGCGGCGATGGTCCCGGCCGGAACCCTGCGGGCCCGCAGGTAGCCCTCGGCACCACCGTGCTCCGCACGCAGGTGGGCGAGGAACGAGGCCATGGCCGCCGGTGGCGACCCCAACCAGGCGGGCGGCTGCTGGAGCCACACACGGGCCTCGTCGGGGTCGTTGGCGACGAGCCATTCCTCGACCCGGGCCATGCCGAGCGCGCTGAGCGAGTAGTCGTGGACGATCAGGTGGTGCCCGACGCCGAGGAGGTCGAGGACCATGGCTGCGACGACACCGGTGCGGTCCTTGCCGACCGCGCAGTGGACGACCGCCGGGAAGGTTCGGGGCCGGGCCAGGAGCGCCACGACGCCCGCCAGCGCCGGGCCGCCATCGGCCAGCATCTGCACGTACCGTGCGGTGAGGAAGGCGGCCGCCAGCTCGGGATCGGGCGGCGTCACCAGGTCGGGGTCGTCCTCCCAGGTGCGGCGCATCAGGGGTAGGTGGTGGTGCTCGACGGGGTGACGGTCGAGGGGGTACGAACCTCGCTCGACGACCTCCACCCGGGTCCGCAGGTCGATGACGGTTCGAAGGCCGAGCCCTGCGAGGGTGTCGACGTCGTTGTCGGTGATGGACTGGAGGCCGTCGGAGCGATAGAGGCGCCCCCATCGGATGGTGCGGCCGTCGCCGGCGACGTAGCCGCCGAGATCCCGGAAGTTGAACAAGCGCTCGAACGCCGCGTTGCGGTCCGAGACGTGGTCGGGGCTGGTGGTGGTGATGGTCACGGTGTGAACGTACGAAGCCGCCGTTGCCGAATGACAGCCGTGTGATGAACAGCCCGTGAGGCCGCAACGGACATCTCGTGCGCCCGAGCGGGCTTCACCTCTCGGCCACCTCCGCTTGGGACGCCGGTCACGGTCCCGCCCTCTGCGGGGTCGCCGGGCCGGATCGCTTGGGGCAGTGCGGCAGCGACGCCCCGACACGCCTTCAACCACCGTTCGGGGTGCGTTCACAGTTCGTTCATCCGGTCGGAGCGGGGCGGACACCCCCTGCGCCTACCGTCGGTGGGTGTGGGGTACGCCACTGGGGGAACGGGGCAGGGATCGGAGCGACCGGTAGATTCGGCCGTGGTCGTCCGGCTCCCCGGTGATCGCGGCGCCCGCCGCCGAGGCAAGTGAGGTGACGACGATGCCGCAGGACATCCGCAAGACGTTCCACCAGGAGCTCGACGAGGTCCACCAGGAGATCGTGCGGTTCGCCGCCATGGTCACCGAGGTCATCCCGCGTGGCACCGATGCCCTCCTGGCCAACGACCTCGAGGAGGCCCAGAGCATCATCGACGGCGACGACGCCTTCGACGCGCTCTCGCTCGAGGTGGAGGAGCGGTGCTACCAGCTCCTCGCGCTCCAACAGCCCATGGCCGGGGATCTCCGCGCCATCGTCACGGCCATCCGCCTGATCTCGGAGATCGAGCGCTCCGGCGACCTCGTCGTGAACATCATGAAAGGCGCCCGGAGGATGTACGGGGTCGAGTTCGACCCTCGGCTCCGGGGTCTCATCGAGCGCATGAGCGAGCAGGCCCAGCGTCTGTTCAAGCTGGCCATCGACGCCTACGTGGAGGGCAACGCCGGCCTCGCCGCCGCCCTCGACGACATGGACGATCGCCTCGACCTGCTGCACAAGGACTACATCCAGGCCATCTTCGAGTCGCATTCGTCGGGCAACATCGACCTCCAGGCCGCGGTGCAGCTGGCGCTGATCGGCCGGTACTACGAGCGCATCGGGGATCATGCGGTGAACATGGGCGAGCGCGTTCGCTACATGGTGACCGGCTGGCTCCCCGAGCAAGCGGGCGCCGCCCGGGCGCGTGCGCGGGGCGAGATCGACGAGTCGATCCTCGAGGAGCGCAGCGCCAACGGCGCGTCGGCACCCTTCGATCCGTCAGGGGGCGATCCCGTCTGATGCGCGTCCTCGTCACCAACGATGACGGGGTGGCGGCACCGGGGATCCACCGCCTCGCCGCCGCGGTCGTCGCAGCCGGCCATGAGGTCCTGGTCGCTGCGCCTCGCGCCGACATGAGCGGGAGCGGCGCCGCGCTCGGTCGACTCCACGTCGACGAGCACATCGACATCGAGACCTTCGAGATCCCAGGGCTCCGAGGGGTGCCGACCTACGCGGTCGACGGACCACCGGCGCTCGCCGTGCTGACCGCCCGTTTGGGCGGCTTCGGCGCACCGTGCGACGCCGTGGTGTCCGGCATCAATCCAGGCGCCAACACCGGACGGGCCACGCTGCACTCTGGGACGGTGGGCGCGGCACTGACCGCGGCCAACTTCGGGGTCTCCGCCCTCGCCGTGAGCTTGGAGCCGGGAGATCCCATGCACTGGGACACCGCCGCCACCCTCGCGGTCCGCGCCCTCTCCTGGTTGGAGGCCGCGCCCGAGCGCACGGTGCTGAACCTGAACGTGCCCGATCGGGCGGTCGCGGACGTCCGAGGCGTCCGTCGGGCGACCCTTGCGCCCTTCGGCACGGTACGCGCCGCCATCGCGGAGGCGCAGCTGCCTGCCGGCAACGGGGTGACGGGTCGCCTCCAGATGGAGCTGCGCGAGACCGGCGACGTCCTGCCGGAGGACTGCGACACCGCTCTGGTGCTCGCTGGCTACGTCGCCGTCACCGAGCTCGTCGGCCCGCGAGCCGTCGAAGGCTCGGCGCGCAACGTCGACGGGCTCGACGACATCGTGCACCACCTCGAACGCTCCCGCACCCCGAGCGCCGGATGACCGTCGCCGTTGCGGGGTTCTTCGCGACGGTCACCGCGTTCGCGGTGATCGCCCTGGTGGTCGTCGCCCGTCGCGAGCACCGAACCCTGCGAGGCATCGATCGGGCCACCGTCAGGCTCGGGGGCCGGGCCCCTTCGTCGAAGGCAGGCCTCGACGAGCACCTCGGCGCCCTCGACGACGCCATCGAGACCTCGGCCCGCCACACCGCCGGCCTCGTGCCCTCGGATCGGCTCGTGCGCGCCCTCAACGCCATCCCGCAAGGAGTGCTCATCAGCGACGAGCGAGGCAGAGTGGTCTTCGAGAACGACGTGGGCGCCGGCTACTCCCGGGCTCGTCACGGTGATGCGCTCGTCTCGGCCGCGGTCACCGAGCTCCTGGCCACCGCGGCATCCGGTTCCGCGGCGTCACGCACCCTCGAGCTCTACGGGCCGCCCCGTCGGACCTTGGTGGTCGACGCCTACCCCTTGCCGAGCGGAAGCGGGCCGGCGATGAGCGGAGCCCTGGCCGTCATCGACGATGTGTCGGAGCGTCGTCGACTCGACCACGTCCGGCGCGACTTCGTGGCCAACATCAGCCACGAGCTGAAGACGCCGGTCGGGGCCATGGCGCTGCTGGCTGAGACCCTCCTGGCTGCGGAGGACCCCGAGGATCGGGCCCGGCTCGCGAGGCGCATGCTCGATGAGGCCCACCGGGTGGGCAACACCATCGATGACCTGCTGTCGCTCAGCCGCGTCGAGGCTGATGAGGGCACCGAGTGGGAGCCCGTCGCCCTCGACACCGTGATCGCCGAGGCGGCAGCACGTGCGGCATCGGCGGCCGAGCAGCGAGGCATCGCCATCGAGTGTCGGGTGGACGATCGCCTGTCGGTGCGCGGCGACTCACGCCAACTCGTGTCCGCCGTGTTCAACCTGCTCGACAACGCGGTGAAGTACTCGGACCTCGGGTCGTCGGTCGTCGTCTCGGCTGACCAGGCGGGCAACTGGGTCGAGCTCTCGGTGGCCGATCGCGGACCCGGCATCCCGTCTCGTGACCTCGATCGCATCTTCGAGCGGTTCTACCGGGTCGACCGGGCCCGCAGTCGCGAAACCGGTGGCACGGGGCTCGGCCTCGCGATCGTCCGGCATGTCGCCACGAACCACGGCGGCGTCGTCAGCGTCGACTCGCGTGAGGGTGAGGGATCCAAGTTCACCTTGCGGCTGCCCGCGCTGCCAGCAACGCCCATGCCCCGGAATGCAGGCGCCGCCGGCGCCGAGTCCGAGGCCCAGATCGAGAGGAGCACCGTCTGATGGCTGCGTCGGAGGTCACCGTGCTGGTCGTGGAGGACGAGGACTCCTTCGTCGACGCACTCACCGTCGGGTTGAAGCGCGAGGGATTCCGGGTGCAGGTCGCACGGGACGGGGCCGAGGCACTCGATCAGTTCGACGCCGTGCGCCCGGATCTCGTGCTCCTCGATGTCATGTTGCCCAAGGTGTCGGGCATCGACGTCTGCCGTGAGCTCCGCTCGAGGTCGAAGGTGCCGATCATCATGGTCACCGCAAAGGGTGCGGAGATCGACACCGTCGTGGGACTCGAGGTCGGCGCCGACGACTACGTGACCAAGCCCTACCGGCTGCGAGAGCTGGTGGCCCGGATGCGGGCGGTGTTGCGACGAGCGCCCGACGACACGTCGCTGCTCGTGCACGGCGAAGAGGTGCTCTCGGTGGGGGACGTGGTGGTCGACCCAGAGCGCCATGAGGTCACGATCCGAGGGGAGGCGGTGAGCCTGCCGCTGAAGGAGTTCGAGCTCCTGACCGTCCTGCTCGACAACGCCGGGCGGGTGCTGACCCGCGACGTCCTCATCGACCGCGTGTGGGGCCACGACTACGTGGGCGACACCAAGACCCTCGACGTCCACGTGAAGCGCCTGCGGGCGAAGGTCGAAGAGGACCCCTCCAATCCGACGCG
>CAYYDZ010000106.1:0-2822 GCA_964470715.1 uncultured Microthrixaceae bacterium
GAGAGCAGGATGCCCAGCTTGTAGATGCCGGTCGGGTGGAACTGGAAGAACTCCATGTCCTGCATGGGGATGCCCCGACGCAGGAGGAGGCCCGGGCCGTCACCCGTGAGGCTGACGGCGTTGGAGGACACCTTGAACATGCGGCCGAAGCCGCCGGAGGCGAACAGCACGCCCTTGGTGCGGAACACGTGCAGGTCGCCCGTGGCCATCTCGTAGGCGACCACCGACGACACCCGCTTGCCGGCGTCGCTGTCGGGGTCGTCCACGAAGGCGATGTCGAGGACCTGGAACTCGTTGAAGAAGTTCACGCCCCGCTTCACGCACTGCTGGAAGAGGGTCTGGAGGATCATGTGGCCCGTGCGGTCGGCCGAGTAGCACGCCCGGCGCACGGGCGCCTCGCCGTGGTTGCGGGTGTGACCACCGAAGCGACGCTGGTCGATCTTGCCCTCGGGCGTGCGGTTGAAGGGCAGGCCGAAGTGCTCGAGCTCGATGACCGCGTCGATGGCCTCGCGACACATCACGTCGATGGCGGGCTGGTCGCCGAGGTAGTCGGCGCCCTTCACCGTGTCGAACGCATGCCACTCCCAGGAGTCGTCCTCCACGTTGGCCAGCGCCGCGCACATGCCGCCCTGGGCGGCGCCGGTGTGCGAGCGGGTCGGGTAGAGCTTGGTGAGGACCGCCACGTGGCACTGCCCCGCGACCTCGATGGCGGCACGCAGGCCGGCGCCCCCGGCGCCGACGATCACCGCGTCGTAGCTGTGGTGATGGACTTTCACGACGTCACTTTTCCACGCGCTGAGCATCGGCACCGCATCGGCGCGCGCCTGGCGTCCCACGGGGAGCGCGCACGTCCCTAGAATCCTCCCTCCGTGGGGGAAGGCACGCCGATGACTCGGGCTGAGTCACAAGAGCGGACGAGGCGGGCGCTGCTTGACGCGGCGGACCGCCGCTTCGAGAGCCAGGGCTACTTCGGCACCACGTTGGCGGAGATCGCGGCTGACGCCGGCGTCACCAAAGGGGCGGTCTACGCCAACTTCCGATCGAAGGCGGACCTCTTCCTCTCCGTGCGCCAGGAGTGGTCGCTCGGCGGCATCCCGGCACTCGCCGACAAGGCCACCACCATCGATGACCTCGACGAGTGGATCGCCCTCATCGCCGACTGGGTGGCGGCCCTGGGGGGTGAGGGCGAACGGCGCCAGCGGGCCTATTCGGAGTTCCTCGTGGATGCCGCGGCCACGCCCGAGGCGGCCCGGGCCTTCGTCGAGCCGTACCGCTCGGCTCGAACGATGGTGTCCACGATGCTCGCGGCCGAGCTCAACCGGCTGCTGGACCTGCAGGTGACTCCCGAGCACCTCGTCGTGCAGGTGGACGTCTTCTTCGGTGCGGTGGCGGGGCTCGCGTTCATCCGTGACCTCGACGCGGACATCCCGAGCGACGCCTACCGCGTCGCGGTCCGCAACTTGATCCTCGGCACCATGGGGGCGGTGGACGCCGGCTGACCGCCTTCAGCGCGTGGCGGCGACGATGGTGGCGTAGTGGTTGGTCACCCGTTCGAGGCCGTCGCCGACGAGCTCGAGGTCGATCGTGAGGGTGCCCGGCGCGTCGGGGACTTCGAACTCGATGCCGCCGATGCGGGTGCACTCGTCGGCCTCGAGGTCACCTTGCCAGGCCCACGTCTCCTCGCGCCCGGTCCAGCGGACCGTGGCACCCACTTGGGCGCCGGCGATCCCGTGGTGCAGGTCGGAGACGGCGTGCACGTCGAGGGCCAGCCGCTCGCCGGCTCGCACCTCGGCGGGTGGGCGCTCGCAGACGACGATGACGGGCTGGCAGGCGTCGACGAGGGCCTGGTGCGCGGCCTTCGGGGCACGATCGTGGCCGAGCACCGACCACGTCACCGCAGGGTGGCCGTCCGCGAAGCAGAACTGGGCGAAGCCACCGGTCGGTCGGTACTTGAGCTTCCGCAGCGCCTCGATGTGGTGCTTCACCACGGTGGCCTGGTAGCGCTGCGTGGCATCGCGCCATTCGTCGAAAGCCGCGAATTCCCCGGGCGGCACATAGCGGTCGAAGGCGTGCTTCTGGAGGTTGTGGGTGCGGGCCAGCCGCGCCCAATCGAGGTCGGGCCAGCGCTCGGGCTCGCAGAACCCGGCGTCGGCGGGCACGGCCTGGGCCCCGAACTCCGTCACGAAGCGTGCGAGGCGGGGCAGGCGGCGCAGGAAGGTGGGGAAGTCGCGCTCGTCGCCGAAGTACCACCCGAAGTAGGTGTGGGTGTCGGTGCCGTCGAGCTGGGGCAGGTGCGGGAACATCCCCGAGCTGGCGATGACGGGTCGTGACGGGTCGGCCTTGCGCAGGGCCCGCTTGATGGAGCGGTCGAGGATGGTGCGGTTCCAGGTGGGGAGCTCTTGGGCGGCCAGCGCCCGCACCGCGAGCTTGCGCACCTCGGCGGGGTCGCCGAGCGCCTCGGCGTCGATGTCGATGGCCATGGGCTCGTTGTGGCCGCACCAGATGGCCACCGAGGGGTGGTGGCCGAGCAGCTCGACGGCCTTGCGGGCCTGGCGCACGGCCTGCTTGCGCACGCCTCTGGCGTAGCCCCACTGGAGGGGGAGGTCCTGCCAGAGCAGGAGGCCGGCCTCGTCGGCGGCGTCGTAGACCTCAGGGCGGGTGATGTGGGCGTGGAGGCGCAGGAAGTCGAGTCCGGCCGCGCGGGCGAGGGCGACGTCGCCGCGGAGGTCGTCGGCGGTGGCTTCGGCGAGGGCCTGGCGGGTCGGGCCCTGGTTCGAGCCCTTGAGGAAGAGGCGCTCGCCGTTGACGTGGGCGATCCAGTT
>CAYYDZ010000106.1:2922-9535 GCA_964470715.1 uncultured Microthrixaceae bacterium
CTCGACGGTGCCCGCCTCGAGGGTGTCGACCACCGCGGCGATGGCGACGGTGGCGGTGGCCTCGCTGGCTTCCGTGCAGATCATCGACGGGCGGCGGAACCGGACCGGGCCGGTCTCCTCGAGGCGCACGGGCCGCCAGATGCCGCCTGGGTTGCGGTCCCGGTCGTGGCAGTCCCAGTGCTGGAACACGCCGGTGAGGTTGCGCTTCGCCGCCCGGTCGAGCTGAGGCGTGCAGATCACCTCGAGCGCGAGTGTGTGCTCGCTGCGGGCCGCCAGGGCCTCGGTGACCTCGAAGGTGTGGTGGAAGAAGTAGCCCTCGGTGGCGCCGACGTAGCCCTCGTCGAGCCAGACGTCGCCCTGGTAGAAGATGCCGTCGAGGACCAGCCAGGAACGGCGCCCCGCCTCGGGCGTCCGGGTGTCGAAGCTGCGGCGATACAGCAGCGGCCCGTCGCACTCGGCGAAGGCCGCCGTCGACTGCCAATGCCCGGGGACGGCGAGGGTCTCCCAGCCGGCGTCGTCGAAGTCGTCCAGGGTGTACGAGCGGCGCAACGCCTCGTCGGCGATCGCCGCCCGCCACGTGCCCGAGAGATCGACGGTCAAGGGGTCGAGGGTAGTGGTCAGGACCCTGCGTCCGACCGCCGCGGCGCGACGGGCGACCGGTAGGTTGGCGCGCATGTCGTCGCGCCCCGCCACCATCGGTCAGCTCCGCGAGTCCGGCTGGGAGTCCGTCCCCATCAAGGAAGAGGTGCGTCGCAACGCGGTCGCCAAGATCGCGTCGGGAGAGCCCCTCTTCGAGCACGTCCTCGGCTACGAGGACACGGTCATGCCCCAGCTCGAGAACGCGCTGCTCGCGGGTCACGACGTGATCTTCCTGGGCGAGCGGGGCCAGGCGAAGACCCGCATGATCCGTTCCCTCACCGGCCTGCTCGACGAGTGGATGCCGATCATCGTCGGTTCCGAGATCAACGACGACCCGTACCACCCCGTCTCGAAGCACGCTCGCGACCTCGTGGCCGAGCACGGCGACGACACGAACATCGAGTGGGTCCACCGCGACCTGCGCTACGGCGAGAAGCTGGCCACGCCCGACACCTCCATCGCCGACCTCATCGGCGAGGTCGACCCCATCAAGGTGGCCGAAGGCCGCTACCTCTCGGACGAGCTCACCCTGCACTACGGCCTCGTCCCCCGCACCAACCGCGGCATCTTCGCGATCAACGAGCTGCCCGACCTTTCCGAGCGCATCCAGGTCGGCCTGCTCAACGTGCTCGAAGAGCGGGACGTCCAGGTGCGGGGCTACAAGATCCGCCTGCCCCTCGACGTCTTGCTGTTCGCCTCGGCCAACCCCGAGGACTACACCAACCGCGGCCGCATCATCACCCCGTTGAAGGACCGCTTCGGCGCCCAGATCCGCACCCACTACCCCCTCGACGTCGAGACGGAAGTGGCCATCGCTGCCCAGGAGGCGCGGCCGTTCGACCTCGAGGGGGTGCGGGTGTCGGTGCCCGAGTACATGTCCGAGATCGTGGCCACCATCAGCCATCTGGCCCGCCAGAGCCCGCACATCAACCAGTCCTCCGGTGTCTCGGTGCGCCTCACCGTGTCGAACCAGGAGACCCTCATCGCCAACGCCCTGCGCCGCTCGCTGCACCTGGGCGAGACCGAGGTCGTACCGCGAGTGAGCGACCTCGAGGCGTTGGTGTCGTCGACGGCGGGCAAGGTCGAGATCGAGGCCATCGAAGAGGGTCGCGACGCCCAGATCGTGGACCAGATCATGAAGGGCGCGGTGCTCACGGTGTTCAAGGAGCGCTTCGCGGTCGAGGACCTGCGCGGCGTGCTCGACGCCTTCGACGAGGGCACGGTGGTCAACGCGGGCGAGGACGTCGGCGTCGACGACTACGCCCAGCTCGTCACGTCGATCCCCGCCTTGCGCGACGCCGTACGCCGGCTCACCGACGACGAGTCGCCTGCCGCCGTGGCCGGCGCCGTCGAGCTCGTCCTCGAGGGCCTCCACCTGTCGAAGCGCCTCAACAAGGAGGCCGTCGGCGCTCGGGCCACCTACCGCGGCCGGGGCTGAGTCCGGGCGACGCAACCTGCATGACCCGTCGGCGCGCGGCACGATGGTGGCCATGGCCACCGCGAAGGACGCCGCTCGCATCTACCAGGCCGAGTACGCCACCGTCTTCGACGCGGCCTGCCGGGCCGCGGCACGTTGTGGCATGGGGGTGAAGGGCGCGGACCCCGCCACCGGCGCCATCACCCTGTCGACCTCGATGTCGCTGATGTCCTGGGGTGAGAACCTCGGCGTGCAGGTCGGCCAGGTCGGGCCCGGCACCATCCAGGTCGGCATCCGCTCGGACGTGAAGTTCGGTCTCGTCGACTGGGGCAAGAACACCAAGAACATCAACCAGTTCTTCGGTGCGCTCGACGCCGAGCTGGGCCTCGCCGGACCGCTGCCCGGCGTGCCCCCGAACGTACCGCAGCAGATGAGCCCAGGCCCGCGGGGCCAGATGTCGCCGGCGCCGCGGTTCAACCCTGGCGTCGGCATGCCCGGCCCGGCGCCGGCCGCGCCCGCGGCGCCCCCGGGCCCGCCGGCGGGCTGGCACCCCGACCCCGGCGGCCGCCACGAGTACCGCTACTGGGACGGTGCCACTTGGACCGACCAGGTCAGCGACGCCGGCGCCGTCACCACCGACCCTCTCTGAGCCGAGCCTTCCCGAGGCGATGGCGCGCGGAATGGGCGCGCCGGCGCCTGGCGCCAGGCTTCGCACTCTGGAGGCAATGCCGCGCGGAAACCGCGCGCTATTGCCCCGACTTCGTCGTGAGCAGGTCTCGGGCGGCCCAGTCCGAGGCCAGTGCCGCCGAGTCGCGGGGCTTGCGGTTGCGGTCGAACAGCCCGAAGGGCACGTCGAAGCCGTGGAGCCACTCGTAGTTGTCGATGCCGGTCCAGTGGAAGAACCCACGGACGTCGACGCCGTCGGCCACCGCGGATGCCACCTCGGCAAGGGACGCTCGCAGCACCTCTTCGCGCCACTCGTCGTCGGTGGTGCCCACGCCGTGCTCGGCGACGAGCAACTGCCGCCCGGGTAGCTCGTCGGCGAGGCGGCGCAGGACGATGCCGAGGCCCTCGCTCCACGGGGCGTAGCCGAGGGGCCCGACCCGGGCATCGGCGGGGTAGGGCACGAATGGCTGGTCGGCGTCGTCGGCGATGCCGTAGGCGGAGTAGTAGGAGAAGCCGACGAGGTCGAACGAGCCGGCCATGTCGGGGATCTCGACGTCGGCCCGCCCGGGCGTGCGCAGCAGGCCGTCGCGCAGGGCGCTGATCCATCCCCAGAGGGCCTCGTCGATGGTGTCGGCGAGGGCGGTGACGTGGGGCTCGGTCGAGCGCGGCACCACCGGCGCCAGGTTGTAGACGGTGGCCACCGGCTGGTCGCCGCCCTTCAGCAGCATCCACGCCTCGTGGTTGGCCAGGTGCACGGCGCGCAGCGCGTCGAAGAACTTCTCGAGGTCGCGGCGCCCGGGCGGGAAGGTGCCGTCGAGCCATCCGAGCGACGCATACGCCACCGGCTCGTTGATGGGCTTCCACCCGAACACGAGGTCGCCGAAGGTCTCCGCCATCCGGTCGACGTGGCGGGGCCAGTGGTAGCCGCGGGCCTTGTCGTCCAGGAAGCCGCCGAGGTCGTCGGAGAACCAGCCGGGGAGGGAGAAGTGGTGCAGGCACACCCACACCGACAGCCCGGCTTCCTTGGCCGCCTCGAGGATCAGGCGGTAGTGCTCGATGGCGTCCCGGTCCCAGCGGCCGGGTTCGGGCTCGATGCGCGCCCACTCGATCGACAGCCGGTGGTGGGTGAGGCCGGCGCCCGCCAGCAGCGCGAAGTCGTCGCGGTAGTTGGTGGCGAACCCGTTGCCGTCCAGCGATGCCGGGGCCCGCCCGAGCTTCTCCCACCGGGCCCAGTCGGCCCGCGGCGCGGCCCCCTCGGTCTGGGTGGCCGAAGCAGCGGTCCCCCACCAGAAGTGGTCTTGGCTGCCGGCGTCCCAGGTCATCGGGCCATTGTCGCTGGCGGGGCGTGACCGGACCCCAACGGGGCGCAGGCGTAGCCTCGGCGGATGGCCCGGCGACGAAGCGGCAGGGTGGGGCGCCTCGTCCCCACCCTGTTCGGACTGGTGTGCCTCGTGGGCCTGGTGGTGGTCGTGGCCCGCGTGATGGCACCCAAGCCCAGCGCCGGCCCCGCCGGCGCGTCGAGCGAGCAGGTCCCCGCGGGCGCTCCAACTGCCGGGGATGCCTTCGGGGTCACCACCACGTCGTCGCCGTTGCCCGGCGGCTGCGAGACGGTGGTCGTCTCGCCGCCGGGCGCCGCCGACCAGTACCAGGGCGACCTGTGCCTCCCTGAGGGCTTCGTCAACGACACGGCCATCGTCCTCGTGCACGGCGGCGGCGGCTTCGGCGGCGAGCGCAGCGACATGCGGGCCTGGGCCGAGGTGTACCGAGACGCCGGCTACGCCACCCTGTCCACCGACTACCTGATCTTCGACGACACCACCCGCTCGCCCGTCTACCCCGAGCCCGAACAGGACGTGAAGGCCGCGGTCCAGTGGCTCCGGGGCCAGGGCGCCGACCACGGGGTGGCCGCGGACCACATCGTCGTGCACGGCATCTCCGCCGGCGCCCGCCTCGGCGGCCAGCTCGAGGTCACCCCCGACGATCCCTACTACCAGGACACCGAGCTCTGGCCGGGGGCGTCCGACGCCATCGACGGCTTCATCGGCTTCTACGGCTACTACTCGGGCCTCCAGTTCGACGAGGAGCGCTACTACGGTGGCCCCGAAGACAGTCCCGACCAGCTCGTGCAGGGGCGTTGGCAGCGAGCCGATTCCACCGAGATGGTGGCCGGCGCCGTCGCTCCGGTCCTGTTGGTGCACGGCGCCGACGACGGGCTGGTCGCCGCCGAACAGAGTGAGCGCTTCGCCGCCGCCCTCGAGGCAGCCGGCGTCGACGTGACCACCCGCATCCTCCCCGGCGAGGGCCACGCCTTCGACCTGGACGAGGACGGGTCCCTCAGCCCCACCGGCGAGGCTCTCGCTCCCGACATCCTCATCTGGCTCCGCGACCACGTCGGCTGAGCCCCGGTCCGATCGTTCTGGCACCGGATCTCGGTGCCAGGGCACCGAGATCCGGTGCCAGTTCGGTTCGAGGGCGCAGGTGCCCGCCCGGCCGTACGGCGCGGAGGGGTGACGGGTAGCCTCGGGACGTGCTCCGCCGGCGCAAGGCCCCCGCCCCCCGCTTCGCCTACTCGCGGTGGGACGGCACCCAGGTGGGCTTCGAGCTCGACGCCGACGACGTCTTCTCCGAGATCACCGACGACCTGCTCTACCACGGCGACCTCAACGCCGCCCTGCGCCGGATGATGCAGTCGGGCTTCCGCGACCGCAACGGCGAGCGCATGGAGGGCGTGCGCGACCTGCTCGAGAAGCTGCGCCGTCGCCGCAAGGAGACCCTCGAGCAGCACGACCTCGGCGGCGTCTACGACGACATCGCCGACGAGCTGCGAGAGGTCGTCGAGATGGAGCGGGCGGGCATCGACGGGCTGCAGCGCGAGGCCCGCGAGTCGGGGGACGCCCGCCGCCAGGAGCTCACCGACCAGGTCGCCATGGAGCGCAACCTCCAGCTCGACCTGCTGCCGCCCGACCTCGCCGGCCAGGTGCGCGAGCTCCAGCAGTACGAGTTCACCTCGTCCGAGGCCCGTGAGCGCTTCGACGAGCTCGTCGACCAGCTGCGCCAGCAGCTCATGCAGCGCTACGTGGACCAGATGACCGGGTCCATGAACGACATGTCCCCCGAGGACATGGCCCGCATGAAGGACATGATGGCCGAGCTCAACCAGATGCTCGAGCAGCGCGAGCGGGGGGAGACCCCCGACTTCGAGGGCTTCATGGAGCGCTTCGGCGACTTCTTCCCCGAGAACCCCGAGACCCTCGACGAGCTGCTCGAGGTGATGGCCCAGCGCATGGCCGCCATGCAGGCGATGCTCAACTCGATGACGCCCGAGCAGCGGGCGCAGCTGCAGAGCCTGTCCGAGCAGCTCCTCGAGGACATGGACCTGCGCTGGCAGGCCGACCAGCTGGCCGAGAACCTGCGCAACGCCTTCCCCAACGCCGGCTGGGACCGCCAGTACAACTTCAGCGGTCAGGACCCGCTCGGGTTCGCCGAGGCGGCGGAGATGATGGGCGAGCTGGGCGACATCGACCAGCTCGAGAACCTGCTGCGGGGCGCCACCAACCCGGGGGCGCTGGCCGAGGCCGACATCGACAAGGTGCGCGACCTGCTCGGCGAGCAGTCCGCCGAGAGCCTCGAGCGCATCCAGGAGCTGGCCCGCATGCTCGAAGAGGCCGGTCTCGTCGAGAACAAGGAAGGTCGCCTCGAGCTCACGCCCCGCGGCCTGCGCCGCGTCGGCGCCAACGCCCTCAACGACCTGTTCAAGCACCTGTCCCGCAGCCAGATGGGCCGCCACGAGCTCGAGCGCAAGGGCACGGGCCACGAGCGCACCTACGACACCAAGCCCTACGAGTTCGGCGACCCCTTCAACCTCAGCATCGAGCGCACGGTGCGCAACGC
>CAYYDZ010000107.1:0-9467 GCA_964470715.1 uncultured Microthrixaceae bacterium
CCGAACACGAGGCACCCGTTGTGGCCGCCGAAGCCGAACGAGTTGGAGAGCACCGGCGCCGGCTCCCACGGACGGTAGGTGCCGGTCACCACGTCGATGCCGGGGATCTCGGGATCGATCTGCCGAGTGCCCATCGTCGGCGGGATGAGGCGCCGCTCGATGGAGAGCACCGAGGCCGCGGCCTCGAGGGCGCCGGCGGCGCCCAGGGAGTGGCCGGTGACGCCCTTGATGGACGTGACGGGCGGCCCGGGGGTGCCGAACACCTTGGCGATGGCTTCGGCCTCGGCGGCGTCGTTGAGGGGGGTCGAGGTGCCGTGGGCGTTGATCTGACCCACCACGGAGGTGGGGACGCCGGCGTCGGCGAGGGCCAGTTCCATGCACGACACCGCGCCCGAGCCACCGGGCGCGGGGGCGGTGATGTGGTGGGCGTCGGCGGTGCTGGCGCTGCCGAGCACCTCGGCGAGGATGACCGCGCCCCGGGCCTCGGCCCGGTCCCACTCCTCGAGGAGCAGCACGGCGGCGCCCTCGGCGATGACGAAGCCGTCGCGATCGGCGTCGAAGGGGCACGAGCGGCCCGTGGAGGACGTGGCCGTCATGTTGATGAAGCCCTGGATGGCGGTGGGCGTGAGGGCGGCCTCGGCGCTCCCCCCGAGCACCGCCTCGCAGCGCCCGGACGCCACGAGCGTGGCGGCGTGGGCGATCGAGTGGGTGCCCGCGGCACAGGCGGTGGTGATGGTCTCGCACGGACCGCGCCACCCGTGACGCATGGACACCGACGCGGCGGCACCGTTCGACATCATCATGGGGACGAGGAACGGGGAGACCCGACGGGCGCCCTTCGTGTAGTAGATCTGCACCCCGTTCTCGAGGGTGTTGAGGCCGCCCACCCCCGTGCCGATGATGACGCCCGAGCGGTCGGGGTCGGCGTCGACGTCGCCGGCCTGCTCGAGGGCCATCTGGGCGGCGGCGAGGGCGAACTGCGCGAACCGGTCCGTGCGGCGGGCTTCCTTCGGGTTGTCGAACCAGTCCTCGGGGTCGAAGCCCACGACCGCTCGACGGTCGGCGGGCTCGACGGCGGTGCCGAGGCCGTCCCAGAACGCGTCCGTGCCGATGCCGCAGGGCGCGACGACGCCCACTCCGGTGACGGCGACCCGCGCCCCGCGCATCGAGCTAGCCCAGCTTGCCCTTGACCAGGTCGAACGCCTGGCCGACGGTCTCGATGCCCTCGAGCTCCTCTTCGTCGACGGTGACGTCGAACTCCTCTTCCAGAGCCATCACCAGCTCGACGAGGTCGAGGCTGTCGGCGTCGAGGTCCTCACCGAAGGTGGCCTCGCGGGTGACCTTCTCGGCGTCGACCGACAGGACTTCCACCGCACATCGCTTGAACCGTTCGAAATCTGGGTCGTCGCTCACGCCTGCTCCACTCCGTGCTGTGTGTTCGGTTCGGATCGTTCGGGCCTATGTTCCCATGCCCATGCCACCGTCGACCGGTATCACGGCGCCGGTGATGTAGGCGGCCTCGTCCGAGGCCAGGAACGCGATGGTGGACGCTACCTCGTCGGTCGTCCCGAACCGCCCGAGGGGGACCACCGCGGTGATCAGCGCCTGGCGCTCCGTGGGGAGGGCCTCGGTCATGTCGGTGGCGATGGGACCCGGCGCCACCACGTTGACGGTGATGTTGCGCGAGCCGAACTCGCGCGCCATCGATCGGGCGAGGCCCACCAGCCCGGCCTTCGAGGCCGCGTAGTTGGCCTGTCCTGCGGAACCGAGGTGGGCGACGACCGAGGACGTGAAGATGATCCGCCCCCATCGGGCCCGCATCATCTTGGTGACGGCGCGCTTGGCCACCCGGTAGCCACCGGCGAGGTTGGTGTCGACCACCGACGAGAAGTCCTCCTCGCCCATGCGCACCAGGAGACCGTCGTGGGTGATGCCCGCGTTCGAGACGAGGATCTCGACCGCGCCGAGCTCGTCTTCGATGGTGGTGAAGGCGGCCTCCACCTGCTCTGGGTCGGTCACGTCGCACGGCACGCACAACAGGCCGTTGGCCTCGTCGGGTGGCGCAGAGCGGTAGGTGATGGCCACGCGGTCGCCCGCCGCGGCGAAGGCCCGAGCGGTGGCGAGGCCGATGCCACGGGATCCGCCGGTGACGAGGACGACGCGGCTCAACGGGGGCGCCCTGGCCGAGTCATGTCGGCCACCGTAGAACAGCGCTGCCTCCGCCGGTGGCGGCCCGATCCCGACGCGGAGCGATGGCCGACAGGGCCCGGGCGGCAAAGTGCACCGCGGCGCTGAGCCGGGCCATTCCGGCGCCGACGCCGGTCACGGTGCGATCGGGTTACCCGGCGCGCTTCAAGGTCGGCTGCTCTGGGCGGGCATGGGCGCGAAGCGTCGCTCGTTGCGGCGGATCTGGCGATCGCGAGCCAGCGCCACGGCGCCGACCAGCAGGGCGAGCGCCAGCAGGCGCAGCGGCCACCTTCGCTTTCGGGTCTGCTCGGCCATCACCCACGAGGGTACGCTCCAGGTCCCCTCGAACTCACGCCCGGGTGGAGGAACGGCAGACTCGGTGGATTCAAAATCCACTGTCCGAAAGGACGTGCGGGTTCGAATCCCGCCCCGGGCACCACGCGAGGCCGGCCCGGAGCGGGATTCGGCCGGGCCTACTGCGGGCTGCCCGCGACCACCTCGCCACCTCGGTTGGCTGCGCAGAACGACGGGGCGCGGTGGTTCGCACACGCCTCGGTCACCGTCGGGAACTCCACCTGCACCCGATCCACGCCGGGCAGGGTGATGAGCAGGCGCGTGAGGGTCCGCTCGAGGCTCTGACGGCCCAGTTCGAAGAGCTCGGCGTCCTGGCGGGCACCGTCGAGCATCCGCGCCCGGCCGGCGTCGGCGAGCTCCTGCTGTTGGATGGACTGGGAGTCACCGCCGACCACCTCGGCGCCACGGCTCAGGAGCCCACTCGACTCGTCGACCGTGCGGACCGGGCCCGGGTCCACCTCGGCGATTCGGGGCAGCGGGGCCTGGACGCGGACGGTGCCGTCCTGGACGACGAGATCCGAGGTGCGGAGCTCGGAGAGGTCGACCCGCAGCTCGACGTCACCGGGGCCGACCTCTGCGACCTCGTGCTCGCCGGCGAGCGAAGGGGGGACTTCCTGCGAGCCCAGGAGCGGCACCTTCAGGGTCACCGTGTTGTCGGCCTCGACCGTGGTGGCGGCGAGGTTGCGCTCGGCAACCACGAGGTCGGCCTGCTCGGTCAGCGCCTGGAGCACCACGGTCGGGTCGGCCTCGACCTCGGTGCGCGAGGTGGCGCCGGCCTGGAGGAACGACGTGTCGATGAGGCCGGCACGGACACCGAGCGCCACGAGGGCCAGGGCGCCGAGGGTGACGAAGAGGACGAACCAGCGGAGGGGCAGGCGCGCAGGGCGCCCACGGCCGCCATCAGCAGCAACGAGGACCACAGGGGACTCCAGTTCAGAAGGGGGCCAGCACTTCGGGGTAGGGCACTGGTGTGACCGCAGCGCTGCGCAGTGCGGCCGACGAAGTCCCAACGACGCTGCGCCTGCGAGAGTTCCCGCCAGGGACAGCACTAGGGTTCGCCCATGGCCAAGTCGCTGGTCGAGCGTCGTCTCATCGAGCTGGGCGATCGCCTGAAGACCCTTCGGGTCGACCTGCGGGTGGCCGACGAGCAACTGGCCCAGCTGGCGGAGGAGGCCGAGGAGTCGCGCCTTCGCTCGCTGGTGTCGGAGACCCCCCTCGCCGAGCGCGACTACCGGGAGGCGCAGCGCCACGCCGACGCCATGCAACGGCACCGCCTGGAGGTCAGCGCCGAGATCACCCGCCTCGAGCGGGCCCAGGACGAGTTGCTCGATCGGCTGATGCTCGAGCACGAATGAACCTCCGGTCCGGGTTGGTGCCGGTCGAGCGGAGCCGAGCGGTTCGACGAGGCGGGTTGCAGGGCGAAGGAGGGGCGCTTGCGGGGACTACCCTGCACGACACCCGAGCGAAAGGCCCGATCGACGTTGCCCACCCGAGTCGTGATCGCCGAGGACGAGGCCATCATCCGCCTCGACCTCAAGGAGACCCTCGAAGAGGAGGGTTACGACGTCGTGGGGGAGACGGGCCGGGGCGATGAGGCGGTCGACCTGGTCAAGGAGCACCAGCCCGACATCGCCATCCTCGACATCAAGATGCCGGGGTTGGACGGCCTGTCGGCCGCTCGTGAGATCGCGGGGGAGCGTCGCGCCGCGGTGCTCATCCTCACCGCCTTCAGCCAGCGCGATCTGATCGAGCAGGCGCGAGACGCCGGCGCGCTTGCCTACCTCGTCAAGCCGTTCCAGCGCAGTGAGCTCATCCCAGCCGTCGAGGTGGCACTCGGTGTGTTCAAGGAGATGAAGGCACTGCACGAGCAGGCCGCCAGCCTCGAGGAGCAGCTCGAGACCCGGAAGATCGTCGACAGGGCCAAGGGCCAGATCATGGACGCTCACGGCTTGTCCGAGCACGAGGCCTTCGGCTTCATCCAGAAGCGGGCGATGCAGGAGCGCCAGACCATGAAGGCCGTGGCCGAGCGCGTGATCGCCGGGCAACTCGCCCCGGAGCCGAAGCCGTCAGCCTGAGGCTTCGGAGCAGAGCCCGGCGATGAGCGAACCGAGCCCCGATGGGGCGCCGTCGAACGAGGCGCAAGGCAGGCGCGTGATGCTGATCGATGGCAACTCGCTCACCTATCGCGCGTTCTTCGCGCTCCCGACCGACCTCGCCACCGCCGCCGGCCAGGTCACGAACGCAGTGCTCGGCTTCACCACGATGCTCACGTACCTGCTCCGTGAGCACCAGCCCGACTCCATCATCGTTGCCTTCGACCGCCCTGAGCCGACGTTTCGCCACGAGCGGATCCCCACCTACAAGGGCAACCGCGACGCCGCCCCCGACATCCTGCGCCAACAGATGGGGCTCGTCCGCCAGGTGCTCGACGTGCTGCACATCACCACCGTCGAGGCCCCGGGCTTCGAGGCCGACGACATCATCGCCACGCTGGCGGAGAAGGCCAAGGCGGCCGGGCACGAGGTGACGATCGTCACCGGCGACCGTGACGCCTACCAGCTCGTCGAGGACCCCAACGTGCGGGTGCTCTACAACAAGCGAGGCGTGTCCGACTACGCCCTCTACGACGAGGCCGGCATCGAGGAGCGCACCGGCGTCACCCCCGGTGAGTACGTGCAGTACGCCGCCATGCGGGGCGACAACTCCGACAACCTGCCCGGGGTGCCCGGGGTGGGCGAGAAGACGGCGGCCAAGCTCATCAAGAAGTACGGGGGCCTCGACGGGATCTTCGCCCACCTCGACGAGCAGACCCCGAAGCTCCGCGAGAACCTCGCCGCCCACGAGGAGCAGGTGCGGCTCAACGCCGAGGTGATGGTCCTCCTGCGCGACCTCGACCTCGAGGTCGACTTCGCATCGGCCGTGATCGACGACGTCGACGCCGACGAGGTGCGCCAGCTCTTCGACTTCCTGGAGTTCCGGGGCAAGTTCGAGCTCCTCGACGAAGCACTCGGTGGCCGCCTCGGTGGCGCCGGCGGCGGGGGTGGTGCTCGCACGGGCGCCGCGGTACTCGAAGCGGAGGTCGCCGAGATGGGCACCATCGCCGAGGCGGCCGCGCTCCTGGGTCTGCTCGCTTCGGGAGCCGGGCCCCTCGTGGTGACCCCGGCGTGGTCGGCAGAGGAGGGTCGCTCGGCTCTCGCAGGGCTGGCGGTGGTGGTCGACGGAGCCGCCGCCGAGGTCGCGTGGCTCCCCGAAGCGGTGCTCGGGGCCCACGAGGTCCGGTCGGCCCTCGGTGAGGTCCTCGGCACCGGCGGCCGTCCGCTCGCCGCCCACGGGGCCAAAGCCTTGATGCGCCGCCTCGGCGAGGAGGGTGTGGATGTGCGCACCCTGGCGGTCGACACGATGCTGGCGGCCTACCTGCTCGACCCCGCCGAGGCGCGCTACCTGCTCGGCGACCTGCTCCTGCGCTACGCCAACCTCGAGCTGCCCGACGATTCTGCCGCCGCCGAGGGCCAACTGGACCTCGACGGCGGGTCGGTGGCCGCGTCGCAGGAGGCCGGCCGTCGCGCCCTCGCGGTGGATCGCCTGGTGGAACCACTCACCGAGGCCCTGGACGTGCAGGGCCTGCGCCGGCTCTACGACGACATCGAGGTCCCGCTCGTGCGGGTGCTGGCCAAGATGGAGGAGATCGGCATCGCCGTCGACCGAGCCGAGCTCGAGTCGCTGAACGCCGCGCTGGTCACCGAGTGCGCCGCACTCACCGCGCAGATCAAGGAGGACGCCGGCGAGGACTTCAACGTCAACTCGACCCTCCAGCTGCGTGAGATCCTCTTCGACAAGCTCGGCCTGACCCCGCAGAAGAAGACCAAGACGGGCTACTCCACCGACGCCGCCTCGCTCGAGAAGCTGCTCGGTCAGCACCCCATCATCGAGCACCTGCTCCGCTACCGCGAGGTCGAGAAGCTGCGCTCGACCTACGGCGAGGGGCTCCTGGCCGAGGTCGCCCCGGACGGGCGCATCCACGCCACCTTCAACCAGACCGTTGCCCGGACGGGCCGGCTCAGCTCGGATGCACCCAACCTGCACAACATCCCCGTGCGCACCGAGGGCGGACGCGCCTTTCGCCGCGCCTTCGTCCCAGGGCCGGGCTACGAGTTGCTCGTCGCGGACTACAACCAGATCGAGCTGCGCTGCATCGCCCACCTCGCCGAGGATCCGGGCCTCATCGCCGCCTTCGAGAGCGGCTCGGACATCCACAACGAGACCGCAGCCCGCATCTTCTCCGTGCCCAACGACGAGGTGACCACCGAGCAGCGCTCCAAGGCGAAGATGGTCTCGTACGGCCTCGCCTACGGGATGGAGGCCTACGGGTTGGGCCAGCGCCTCGCCATCCCCACCGAGGAGGCGGCCGACATCCTCGCCGCCTACTTCGTGGCGTTCCCGTCGGTGAAGTCCTACATGGAGGCCACCGTGGCCGAAGCGCGCGAGCGGGGTTACACCGAGACCCTGTTCGGGCGTCGACGCCAGATCCCCGAGCTCAGCTCGAGCAACTTCCGCATCCGCCAGGCCGGAGAGCGCCAGGCGATGAACGCAGGCATCCAGGGCCTCGCTGCCGACATCTTCAAGGTGGCGCTCGTGGCCCTCGATCGGGCGCTCGAGGAGCGGGCCTTCGGGAGTCGGCTCATCCTCCAGGTGCACGATGAGGTCGTGCTGGAGGTGCCGCCGGCCGAGCACGACGAGGTCGCCGAACTGACCCGAACGACGCTGACCGCGGCCGCCGATCTGCGAGTGCCCCTCGAGGTCAACCTCGCGTTCGGGGCCAGCTGGGCCGACGCCAAGGGTTGACGAGGGTTCAGTCGGGCGGTTCCCGTGCCGACGAGGAGGGAACCCGTACCGTCCGGAGTTCGCCATGGCCAGCACCGCAAAGACCCGATCGAGTCTGTGGTTCTTCCTCCTCTTGGCCATGACGATCTACACGCTCACCTCCGCGGCCATCGCCGTCGCCACCCAGGACAAGTGCGGCGGGATGCAGGCGAACAAGACCTGGCAGGTGTTCCCTCCGGGGTGGGAGTGCGCTCCGGTGCGGTTGCCCGGCCAGTTCTGATCTGCACCTCCCGTAACCTCCGGTCCGTGACCCGCGACCACTGGTTCGAGGACCTCGCCGACCACCTGGGGTCGGCGTACCTGCGCTACTCGTTCACCAAGGGCACCGAGCAGGAGGTCGAGTTCCTCGTCCACGCGCTCGACCTCGCGCCGGGCGACCGGGTCCTCGACGTCGGGTGCGGCCCCGGTCGACATGCCCACGCGCTCGGGCGGCGGGGGATCGAGGTCGTGGGCATCGACGTCTCCGAGCGCTTCGTGGCCCTTGCCGCGGAGGGAGCACCGCCGGGGGTCACCTTCCGTCGTGGCGACGCCCGGGCGCTGCCCTTCGACGGCGAGTTCGACGCCGTCATCTCGCTCTGCCAGGGGGCACTGGGCCTCGGGGGAGCGGATCGCGCGCTGGCGACCGACCGCGAGGTGCTGGCGGGCATGGCCCGGGCCCTTCGCCCGGGCGGGTGCCTCGCCGCGTCCGCGTTCTCGGCGTACTTCCAGGTCCGCTTCCTCGAGGAGACCGACACGTTCGACGCCGCAACGGGGGTGAACCACGAGCGGACCATCCTGCGCAGCGAGGCCGGCGAGGATGCCGAGCACGACCTCTGGACCACCTGCTTCACGCCGCGAGAGCTCACCGTGCTGGCCGAGGAGGCGGGCCTGGCGGTCCGGGCCATCTGGTCGGTGCGTCCCGGTGAGTACTCGCCGCGGGCTCCGGACCTCGACTCGCCGGAGTTCCTGCTGGTGGCGGACAGGCCCGGAGAAGGGCCTTCCTGATACCTTGGTACGCCGGTGTGCGTGGATGGACCCGCCGCCAGCAACCCCACAATCGTGGGGCGTCCGGAAAACCCCAGAGAAGAGCATCTACGTGTCCCAGGTCGATACCGCCCCTTCGCAGCCGTCCACCGACGGTGACGTGTCCCTCCCCATGGGGACCTTCGACGAAGAGGGCAACTACATCCCGCGCCCGATCATCGAGAACGACCTCGGTGGCGTGTCCATGGACGAGGCGTACACCGCCACCATGGTCGACGTCGACGACGGCCAGATGGTCGAGGGCACGGTGGTCAAGGTCGACCGTGACGAGGTGCTCCTCGACATCGGCTACAAGTCCGAGGGTGTCATCCCGTCTCGGGAGCTCTCCATCCGCAACGACGTCGACCCGTCCGAGATCGTCTCGCTCGGTGAGACCATCGAGGCCCTCGTCCTCACCAAGGAGGACAAGGAAGGTCGTCTGATCCTGTCCAAGAAGCGGGCCCAGTACGAACGGGCCTGGGGCAAGATCGAAGAGATCAAGGAGTCCGAGGGCGTGGTCAGCGGGCCCGTCATCGAGGTGGTCAAAGGCGGTCTCATCCTCGACATCGGCCTGCGCGGGTTCCTCCCCGCCTCCCTCGTCGAGCTCCGCCGGGTGCGCGACCTGCAGCCGTACGTCGGCCGCAGCCTCGAGGCCAAGATCATCGAGCTCGACAAGAACCGCAACAACGTCGTGTTGTCCCGCCGGGCGTGGCTGGAGGAGACGCAGAAGGAGCAGCGCGAGGAGTTCCTCGACAACCTCAAGCCGGGCGAGGTTCGCACCGGCACGGTGTCGTCCGTGGTGAACTTCGGCGCCTTCGTCGATCTCGGTGGCATGGACGGCCTCGTGCACGTGTCCGAGCTGTCCTGGAAGCACGTCGACCACCCCGGCTCCGTGGTGCAGGTCGGCGACGAGATCCAGGTGCAGGTCCTCGAGGTCGACCTCGACCGCGAGCGCATCAGCCTCTCGCTCAAGGCCACCCAGCAGGACCCCTGGCAGGAGTTCGCCACCAACCACCGCGTCGGCGAGCTGGTCTACGGCCGGG
>CAYYDZ010000108.1:0-9434 GCA_964470715.1 uncultured Microthrixaceae bacterium
AGCCGTCGACGCCGCCGTCGTCCGACCCGACGATCACGGCCACCACCGCCCCCCCGGCCACCACCCCAGCCCCACCCGCCACCACCGCCCCACCCGCCACCGCCACGACGACCGGGCCCACTGACGTTCCCCCCGCACCCGAGCCGAGTGCCGACACGACCGTCGACACCACGGTGCCCCCCGACGTCACCCCGCCCACCCTCGGACTGCACATCACCCACCCGCGCTTCAGCCCGAACGGCGACCGGGTGCGGGACAAGACCTTCTTCGCCCTGACCGCCACCGAGCCGGTCGTCGTCGACATCCTGATCCGCAACGCCAGCGGATCGGCCCGCAAGACCCTGCAGGTCACCTTCGGCCCGGGCGACCGCACCGTCACCTGGGGTGGCCGCATCGAACGCAACGGGGTGTGGGGCCGCGCCGCCGACGGGAACTACACGGTGCGCTTCGTCGCCCTCGACGGCGCCGGAAACACCACCACCAAGACCCGCACCGTCACGGTCGACACCACCGCCCCCCGCCTCACCTGGAGCTCGATCACCCCCGACCCGTGGGGAGCCACGGGCGCACTCTCGTACAACTTCACGACGTCGGACGCTTCCCCGCCACTGCGCCTGTACGCGTCAGCGTCGAGCCGGGCCGGTCTGCTCGACCGGAGCAGCACCACCGCCCATCCGACCGGGGCCACCCGGCTGGCCTGGCGCCCGGACTACTCGGACGGCTCGATCTTCCTGCCCGGCAACTACGTCGGCGCCGTCCGCCTGACCGACGATGCCGGCAATGCCGCGACGAGCGCCTTCCGGGCCTTTCGCGTCGACCGTCCCGTCGACTCCGTGGTCGTACGTCGGGTCGAAGCGGCGGGCAGCCGGGTGGCCCTCACCTTCGACGACTGCAACGACGGCGCCGCGTGGTCGTCCATCCTCGCCACGTTGCACGCCTACGGCGTGCTGGCCAGCTTCTTCTGCCCGGGCGACCAGGTGTACGCCCACCCCGGCCAGGCGCAGGCGACCGTCGCCGCCGGCCACAGCATCGGCAGCCACAGCAACGGGCACGCCCAACTCTCGCACCTGTCCTACGACGACATCGTCGCCCGCCTGGCCATCGACAAGGCGGCGTGGTGGTCCGTGGCCCGTGCCACGCCGATGCCGTACTTCCGGCCGCCCTACGGGGACTACGACGCCACCGTCCTCGCGGCCGCCGGCGACGAGGGCTTCCGCTACACGGTGATCTGGGACGTCGATCCCAACGACTGGACGAGCCCCGGCTCCTCGACCATCGCAGCACGCGTCCTCGGCTCGGCCCGGCCCGGCTCCATCATCTTGTTGCACGTGAAGGGACAGACCGCGGCGGCGCTGCCCACCATCCTCAGCGGCCTTCGCTCCCGTGGGCTGCAGCAGTCGAGCCTGGCCGAGCTCTTTCGCGCCAACGGCTGGCGCTGACCACCGACGGCGGGCGGCGGGTCAGACCGCGGCGCCCACCAGCCGCCCGATCACGGCGGTGACGGCCATGGCCAGCGCGCCCCAGACGGTGATGCGTACGACCGCCCGCGCCGGCGGGGCGCCGCCGAGGCGGGCGCCCACGAAACCGAGGACGGCGAGGGCGACGAGCGCGGCGGCCACCAGGGCGGCGCCGGCCCATGCCTTGGGAGCCGCGGCCGCCACGACCAGGGGCAGGAGCGCGCCGAGGGCGAACGATGCCGCCGACGACCACGCCGCCTGCAGGGGCCGCGCCGTCACGATGTGGGAGATGCCCAGCTCGTCTCGGCTGTGGGCGCCGATGGCGTCGTTCGCGGTGAGCTGCTCGGCCACCTGGAGCGCCAGGGACGGCTCGAGGCCTCGCTGCTCGTAGATGAAGGCCAGTTCGGCCAGTTCACCGGCCGGGTCCTGCTCCAGCTCGGAGGCCTCCTTGGCCAGGTCGGCCCGCTCGGTGTCGGCCTGCGAGCTCACCGAGACGTACTCCCCCGCGGCCATCGAGCCGGCGCCGGCAGCCAGTCCCGCCATACCCGCGACGAGGATGGCCGAGCGGGACGCGCTGCTCGCCGCCACGCCCACGAGCAGGCTGGAGGTGGACACGATGCCGTCGTTGGCGCCCAGCACCGCGGCGCGCAGCCAGCCGATGCGATCGGACCGGTGGCGCTCTGCGTGTCGGGTCGTCGAGATGCGGGCCATGGCCTCGACGCTACGCGCCGGGGCCGTGCCCTACGGCTTCGAGAGCTTGGCGCGGACCAGCTTGGCGGCATCGCGGGGGTCGGGGAGGGCGAAGCCCTTGCGCAGGAGCGCTTCCTTCTTCTCGGTGAAGGGCGGGTACATCATCGGCGGGTCCAGCTTGGTGCTGCGCTCGTGCACGGCCCGCAGATGGCTGAAGGTCTCGAAGCCGAACCTCCCGTGGTAGGCGCCCATGCCGCTGGGCCCCACGCCGCCGAAGGGCAGCTCGGGGTTGGAGACGTGGAAGATGGTGCCGTTCACGCAGGCGCCGCCGCTGCTCGTGCGGTCGAGGACCGCGTCGGCCTCGTCGTCACGCTCGGAGAAGACGTAGAGGGCGAGGGGCTTGTCGTGCTCGTTGACGAAGGCGACGGCGTCGTCGACGCCATCGGTGGGCAGCACCGGCAGGACGGGGCCGAAGATCTCGTCCTGCATGGCCGGGGCGTCACGCTCGACGCCGGTGAGGATGGTCGGGGCGATGTAGCGGTCGTCCTCGTCGGTCACCCCACCAGTCGCGGCCGTCCCGGAGTCGAGCAGCTTCTCCAGACGGTGGAACTGCGACGAGTTGACGATGCGGGCGTAGTCGGCGCTCTTCTGCGGGTCGTCGCCGTAGAACTCGTCGACCGCGGCGACCATTCGCTCGACCAGACCGTCGTGCACCTTGCGGTCGACCAGCACGTAGTCGGGGGCGATGCAGGTCTGGCCGGCGTTGAGGAACTTGCCCCACACGATGCGCTTGGCGGCCACGTCGAGGTTGGCGTCGGCGGTGACGATCGCCGGGCTCTTGCCCCCCAGCTCGAGGGTGACGGGCGTGAGGTGCTCGGCGGCTGCGGCCATGACCACCCGGGCCACGCGGCCGTTGCCCGTGTAGAAGATGTGGTCGACCCGTTGGGCCAGCAGCTCGGTGGTCTCGGCCACGCCACCCTGCACCACCTGCAGGGCCGGATCGCCGAGGCCGGTGACGATGTCGGCGATGACCGCGGCGCTGGCCGGCGCCAGCTCGGAGGGCTTGACCACCACCGCGTTGCCGGCGCCCACGGCCGCGGCGAGGGGCTGGAGGGCCAGCTGCACGGGGTAGTTCCACGGTGCGATCACGGTGACCACGCCGAGGGGCTCGGGCACCAGCTTGGAGGTGCCGGGCTTGAAGGTCAGGGGGGTGCGGACCCGACGGGACTTGGTCCACGAGCGCAGGTGGGCGACGGCGTGGTCGATCTCGCTGATGCCGAAGCCGATGTCGGCCGTCCAGGCCTCGAAGGTCGGCTTGCCGAGGTCGACGCGCAGGGCCTCGAGCAGGTCCGCCTCCCGGTCGACCAGTGCCGCCCGCAACGACCCGAGGACGTCGAGGCGCCAGGCGAGGGGTTTGGTGCGGCCTCCGTCGTAGGCGGCGCGGGCGGCGGCCACGAGGCCGGCGATGGCGCCGACAGGCGTGGCGTCGAACCCGAAGCTGCCGGTGACTGGCAGCCGCGCGTCGGTGGTGGTCATTGCGTCACCTCTCGTCGGATGGTCCCGCGAGGCTACGCCCCGACGGCGTCCGCTGCTGCGCAGGTCAATACTGCATGAACTCGTGGACCACCCAGTAGTGGCCGCACCCTCTGGCCACCCCGGTGCCGAGGAAGTTGAAGTTGGGGTTCAGGATGTTGGCCCGGTGACCGGGTGAGTTCATGAAGGCGTTGTGCGCGCTGGTGAGCGAGGGCCCCCGTCCGACGTTCTCGGCCAGGCTGCGCCAACGGTAGGGGTTGGCGGTGGCGTAGTCGGGGCTGTGGCTCAACGTGCAGGTGGCGGCCATCCGCTCGGCCCAACTCTGGGCGAAGTCGGACAGCCACTGGTTCGCACTCATCGCCCGGACCCCCGCGGTGGTGCGCGAGGCGTTCACCTGGTTGAACACCGTGGTCTGGTCGCTGGACACGCACGACGTGGCGACCAGGGACAGGACCATGACCAGGACGACCGGGCCGAGCACCATCAGCGTTCGTCGGCGTCGCACGGGAACGGCCGCGACCTCGGCAAGTTCGGCGTCGTCGGTCATGTGCATGCTCCTCCCACCCGCTCCTGGGACCTCTGCTGAGATGCCCTCTGCTGAGGTGTCCGCCCCCTGTTGCCCAGCGTAGCCAGTCGGGTGCGGGGTGCCACTGTCCTACGAGAGACTGGCGGGGATGACCCTCGAGATCTCGTGGTTCGCGCCGTCGTGCCACGGCGACACGGGCCGCCTCGGCGTGGCGGACCCCGACCGTCGGGCCACCTTCGCCTACAACCGCCACGTCGTCAGCCTGGTCGACGGGCTGGGCTTCCGGAACGTGCTCATCCCGTCGAGCTACGTGCCGGGCATGGACCCGTGGACGTTGGCGGCGGCGCTCGGCCCACTGACCCACACGACGCGGCTGCTGCCGGCGGTCCGGGTCGGCGAGTTCGACCCGCCGATGTTCGCTCGGGCCGCCAAGTCCCTCCAGCAGGTGCTCGACGGGCGCCTGACCGTCAACATCATCTCCAGCGAGCTCGCGGGCGAGACCCTGTCCTCCGAGGACCGCTACGCCCGGACGGCCGAGGCCATGGCCCTGCTGCGGGCGTTCTGGACCACGGACCACGTCGTCCACGACGGGCGGTGGTGGCAGTACGACCTGCCCACCACGCCGACCCGCACCCGAACACCGCCACCGATGTACTTCGGGGGCACCTCCGAGCCCGCTCGGGCGGTGGCCGCGGAGCACGCCGACTGCTACTTGATGTGGGTCGAGGGGGTCGCGTCCATCGGGGGGCTGGTCGACGACCTGCGGGGGCGCGCCGCTGCCCACGGGCGGACGTTGGCCTTCGGCCTGCGCACCCACGTGATCGTCCGTCCGACCGAGGCCGAGGCCCGCTGGGCCGCCGCCGACCTCGTGAGCGAGCTCGACCCGGCCATCGGCCGGCGCCTGCGTGAGTCGTCCCACGACCACCGATCCGAGGGCGTCCGCCGCCAGGACGCCCTCCGGGCCGCCGCCGACGACGACGGCTTCGTCGAGAAGTCGCTCTGGACCGGGATCGGCGTGGCCCGCAGCGGCGTGGGCGCGGCCATCGTCGGCGATCCCGACCAGGTCGAGGCCAAGCTGCGCGCCTACGCGGCGCTGGGCATCGACTCGTTCATCCTCTCGGGCTACCCGTTGGACGACGAGGCCCGCCGCTTCGCCGAACTGGTCCTCCCCCGCTTCGCCGACGAGGTCGGCGCCCTCACCTTCGCCTGACTGCGCCGCATGGACAGGAATGCGGCCTCAGCCGGCGGCGAGGAGGCGGCCCTGGAGGTCGGTGAGCAGGTAGGTGGCGCGGTCGCGGGTCCACTCCTGGCCCGACTCGGCGTCGTACTCGGTGGGGAGATCGACGCCCTCGGGCACCGCGGCGCCGGTCATGCCGGCCGCCTCGCTGGTGAGCACGCAGCGCACGGCGTGGTCGGCGAAGGCGATGACGCCGACCTGGCCGAGGTCCACGCCTTGCTGGTCGGCCAGGGTGACGGCCTTCTCGGCGACGCCCGCGGTACTGAGGTAGACGACCTCGCCGTCGGGGCCGGTGTCGGGATCGATGGAGGTGATGTCGCCCACGCCGTTCTCGGCGAGGAGGTCGGCGACCTCCCACTGGGCGAACACGGGGACGGGGTGCTCGGCCACGAAGTCCTCGACCACGTGGGCCAGCGCCTCGTTGGTGGGCCCGGGGCTCAGGGTGCCGTCGGCCGCCACCCGGTTCCCGAAGGCGTAGACCACGAGGCTGTCGACCTCGTCGTCGGGCACGGTGGGCGGGGTCATGGCCACGAGCGGGTCGGTGAACACGGCGTCGAGGCCGACGAGCGTCTCGAACTGCGCGACCCCGTCGGCGCCGAGGCCGTCGACGAGCTCCTGGGCGAGGGCGGCGTCGCCGAGCTCGTCGGTCCACCGGGCCACGAGACCGTCGGCGAACGTGGCCGGCGCGGTGGTGGAGGTGGTCGTGGTGGCCTCCTCGGTCGTGGTGGTGGCGTCGGCGGCGGCGCCGGTCTCGGCCACGTCGCCGCCGTCGACACCATCGCTCCCGCAGGCGGCGAGCAAGACGGCGAGCACGAGGGTCAGGGCCACGGCGACCGGCAGTCGCTTGGAGGGACGGGTGGATCGGGGCACGGCGGCAACGTACCCGAGGGCTAGGGTCCGCGGCCGATGGCCGACGTGACCTTCCTCGCCGACGAGGGCATGGACTTCGCGGTGCGCTGCGTCCTCAGCGGGGCGCCCTACGCCACGGCCGAGCCCGGCGAGGTGCTGGCCGTCCTGGCCCAAGTGGTCGACGGCGATCCGTCGTCGTGGCGCGACGCCTGGGTGGCCCGTGGCCGGGCCTCGACCGCAGGCGCGTCCAGCGACGTCGCCGCCGGCCGGCACCGCTCGGCCTGGGGCGCCGCCCTGCGGGCCGCCAACTACCTCTTCGCCGGCAACTACTACGCCCCGGCGTGCACCGACACGGCCGGCGCCCGGTCGGTCTGGGCCGAGCACCGGGCGGCTTGGGACCTGGCGGTGTCCTGCTGGCCCACGCCGGCGGCGCCGCTCACCATCGATGCGCCGCCCGGCCCCCTCCCGGGCTACTGGTTCGCGGGGGCGGCGCCGGCGGACGAGCGGCGACCGGTCGTGGTGCTGATCGGTGGCATCGAGACGCCGATGTCCGACGCACCCATGACGGGGCTCACCGACGCCCTTGCCCGGGGGTACCGGGTGCTGGTGTTCGACGGTCCGGGCCAGGGCGCTGCGCTCTACGAGGGTGGCCTGGCGTTGGCGCCCCGCTGGGACGACGTGTGGCCGGCGGCGCTGGACCGGGTGGCGGCGCAGCCGGGGGTCGACGCCGACCGGGTGTGCCTGATGGGCATCAACCACGGCGGGTTGTGGGCGGCACAGGGTGCCGCGGTCGGCGGGGATCGGGTGGCGGCGCTCGTGCTCGACCCGGCCGTGACCGGGCTGGTCGATGACGTGGTGGCCGGCCTCCCCGACGACCTCGCCGCCCTCTGGCGGTCCGAGCCGGAGGCACTGGACGCCGCTGTCGCCGACCGGGTGGCCACCGACCCGGACCTCGCCTTCTGGGCGGCGAAGACCCTCGACCCGTTCCCCGGCGGCGGTGTGCGAGCGGCGCTGGAGGCCCTCGCCGCCGCAGTGCTGACCGAGGACGACCTCGCCTCGATCACCTGTCCCACCCTCGTGTGCGCGGCCGAGCAGGCATCGGCCTTCGTGGGCCAGGACGGGCCCGTGCTCGCCGCCCTCGGCCATCGGGCCACCCGCCTCGGCTTCACCGCCGCGGAGGGGGCCGGCCTCGACTGCGAGATCGGCGCCCCCCAGATCCGCAACGCCCGGGTCTACGACCGGCTCGACGCCCTCCTCAACCCGTGATCTCCCGTCCTCACCCCTGACCTCCCGTTCTGCCTCCCCATTTCGGGGCAAGACCAGGCCTCGCGAGATGGACCCCGAGGGCGCGAACGAGGGGCCGAAGGGGTGCCCTGGGTCTCGCCCTTCGGTGCTGCTCGGCCCGGTTCTCGATGGGTCTTCAGCGCGGGTGGTCGGCGGGACCGGTCGCCGGTGGCGCAGGAAGGGTCCCGCAAGACCGAATCGCCACCCTGCGCGTTCGGATGAACGGCGGTTCTCGAACTGGAGGCAATCGCCCTCGGAATCCGGGGGCTCTTTGCCTCGGGATCGGTGGCGACGGGCACCGAGGGCACCGAGCGTGGGATCCGACTCGCGGCCGGCCAGTACGGCGGGCGGGTACCGTGCCCCCGTCGAGTTGGTCGAGTCGGCCGAGAGTCCCAACGAAGGAGCAGGCACATGGCGGGCATCGGGTGGTTCCGGGCGCTGGTGGTGGACGCCGACGACTACGAGGCGCTGGCCGAGTTCTGGCGCCAGCTCCTCGAAGTCGACGTGGCCGAGCGGGTCGAGGAGTGGGTGCAGCTGACGCCGGACAAGGGCGGCGTCTACCTCGCCTTCCAGCCCGCGCCCCCCGGTGAGAAGCCGGCGGGGCTGCGGGTGCGGCCCGACATCGAGGTCGACGACGTCGACGCCGCCAAAGCCCGCATCATCGAGCTCGGCGGCCACGAGGTCCGGGTGGTGCACGAGCCCGACGGCGACACCCACATCGTCATGGCCGACCCCGAGGGCAACGAGTTCTGCATCCTGCCGCCGCTGCCCCCGGAGCTGGCCCGGCCGTCCTGAGCCGGCCGTCCTGAGCTCGACCCGCTGACGTGCCCGGCCTGAACGTCCCCCTCCCCGGCCACGGCCCGGTGCTCGTCGCCGGCGTCGTCGGCGCGTTGTGCCCGCCGGGCCGGGCCCTCGATCCCGGCCAGCAGGCGGTGCTCGACGCCATCCGCTCCGCCTTCCGCGAAGGCGTCGCCGGTGAGGGCTCCGACGGGGGCGGGCCGCTGCCTGCGGTCGCCCCGCTCCCGCCGGCGGAAGTGGCCGCCGCCCTGAGCGAGAGCGAGCGCGACCTGCTCGCCCACATGGTCGCCGCCCTCGAGCTGATGGCCCACCCGCTCGACCCCGAGGTCGAGCACCACGCCCGCCACTACCTGGCCGAGCTCGGGGTGCACGCGCCCTACCAGTCGATCTGCCGAGAGACCGCTCGCGGCGAGCTCGCCCTCCTGCACGCCGATTTCATCCGCCACAGCTGGACGACCGAAGTCACCCTGCACGAGGGCTTCCGCCACGGGCGCCTGGTGGAGCTGGCCCGGTCCAAGGCCGCCTACTACGGCCTGGGCGGCGAGCCCGCGGTGGCGCACCGGTGGGAAGCGCTGCGGGACTGCCCCGACGGCTCCTGGGGACGGACCGTGGCCGAGTTCTACGACCGCCACGGCTTCCCCTTCCCCGGCGAGCCCCACGGCATCTACGAGGTGGGGGCGGCCCACGACTGGGTGCACGTGCTGTGCGACTACGGCACCGACCCCGAGGGCGAGATCGAGGTCTTCGGCTTCATCGCCGGCGCCTCCGACGACCCCCGGGCCTTCGTGAACTTCGCCTTCACCCTGGCCCTGTTCCAGAACGCGTCGGTGACCACGGTCGGCGGCAAGAAGGTGGCCATCGCCCGAGCCGACGCCCTCGCCGAGCCCGGTGCGGCCGACCGCTTCGCCGATGCGCTGCGGCGCTCGATGTCGGCCACCGCCGACGTCATCGCCCTCGACCACTTCTCGTACGCCGACCTGCCCCTGGACGAAGCGCGGTCACGGTTCGGGATCGTCCCCAAGGCCGTCCCCGGCCCCGGCTGGCGCGACTGACGCCCCGC
>CAYYDZ010000109.1:0-6999 GCA_964470715.1 uncultured Microthrixaceae bacterium
GACGATCCCAACCGCATCGGGAGGCAGGGCCGTGAGCCAGAGTGGTGGAGCAGCAGGCTGGTACGACGACCCGTTCGGTCGCTTCGAGAAGCGGTGGTTCGACGGCACGACGTGGACCGACCAGGTCTGGCACAACGGCGCGACCCAGGTCGACCCACCGGTGAGTGCCCCGGTGGCGCCGGTGTCGACCGCCAGCGCGGCCGGCTCCAATCCGGCCGGCCCGGTCCCGGGCGGCGTCGGCGCGGTGGCGGGTGCCCCCCGGACAGGGACGCCACTGCCCCCTTGGCTGGGCGCGTTGGCGGCGCCGGCCGTGGGCCTGGTGGCCACCATCGTCCTCGCGACCATCTTCGACCTCTTCCCGCGCTTCATCCTCTTCACCACCAAGAACGGGATCGAGAGCACCGGCAAGCGGCTGTTCGTCGCCCTCGTCTTCGGTGCCCTGCTCGGGGCCGCGGTGCTGGGCGGGCCCAAGCTCGTCGCCGCCCTCGGCGCCGGCGGCTCCCTGTCCCAGGACGACCTCATGCCCCTCGCCCTCGGAGCTGCAGCGGGGGCAGCGGCGGGCGTCGTCACCCAGCTGATCGGGTTCCCCATCATCGACGCGATCTTCTTCGACACCGTGTTCCGCCACGCCGGCGAATTCTTCGGCCGCTTCCTGTTCGCCCTCTACTTCGGGCTGGTCTGGGCCCTGTTCGGCGCCGTGCTGGGCGCAGTCGCCCTCGCCCCCATCGCCGGCCCGGACCCCGCGGCCAAACGGCGCCTCCCTCTGCTGGCCGCCGCAGGGTTCGTGGCCGGCGGAATAGGCGGCTTCCTCGTGGCCCCCGGGCGCTTCAACACCCCCGGACTGGGCTCGGCCCTCCTGCAGGTGCTCCTCGTGGCCGCCGCCTACGGCTTCGCCAGCCTGCTGGCGGCTCAGGGCCTCAGCGTCGCCGACCTGGCCAACAAGGCGAACGAGGCGGCCAGCGGGCTCGGCAGCATCAACCTGAGCGGCTCGGGCCCCGCCGCCCCCACGACCCCGAGCGCAGGTCCCGCCCCCGCCCCCAACTCGACCACGGCCGATCCCGCCGCCGGCGGTGGTGCCGCCGCGGGCGGCAGCTGGCACCCCGATCCCACCGGTCGCCACCAGCAGCGCTGGTGGGACGGCCAGCGCTGGAGCGACCACGTCTCCGACAACGGCGCCACCTCGGTCGACCCCCTCGGAACGTCCGGTGGCTGAGACGCACCAACTGCTCGTCGACGGTGCGTGGGTCGACGCCGGCGACGGCGCCGTGTTCGACACCCTCGATCCCGCGACGGGCGAGGTCCTCGCCTCGGTCGCCGCGGCCGGCGCCGCCGACGTCGACCGCGCCGTCGCCGCGGCCCGGCGCGCCTTCGACGGCGGCACCTGGGGCCTGGCCGTGCCCGAGCGGGACCGGGCCGAGAAGCTCTTCGCCCTCGCCGCCCTGCTGCGCCGCGACGTCGACGAGCTGGCCCGCCTCGAGACCCTCGACTGCGGCAAGCCCCTCGAGGACGCCAAGTGGGACGTCGAAGAGGCCGCCTTCATGTTCGAGTACTACGCGGGCTGGGCCACCAAGATCACCGGGGACATCCCCCCGGTCGGTCCCGAGGCCCTCAGCCTCATCATCAAGGAACCGGTCGGCGTCTGTGGCCTGATCGTCCCGTGGAACTACCCGATCCTCATGGCCTGCCAGAAGGTGGCGCCGGCACTCGCCGCCGGCTGCACCGTGGTGCTCAAGCCCGCCGAGCAGACCCCCCTCACCGCGCTGGCTCTCGGCCGCCTCTCGGTGGAAGCGGGCCTGCCCGCCGGCGTGCTCAACGTCGTCACCGGCACCGGACCCGACGCCGGCGAGCCCCTCGTCACCCACCGCGGGGTCGACAAGATCAGCTTCACCGGCTCGAAGGTGGTCGGGCAACGCATCATGCGCCTCTGCGCCGACGACCTGAAGCGGGTCACCCTCGAGCTCGGGGGCAAGAGCCCCAACATCGTGTTCGCCGACGCGGACCTCGCCGAGGCCGTGCCCGGCACCGCGCTCGGGATCTTCGGCAACCAGGGCGAGGTCTGCTCCGCGGGCAGCCGCATCTTCGTGCAACGCCCCGTCTACGACGAGGTGCTCGCCGGCCTCGTGGACGAGGCCAAGGCCCTCAAGCTGGGCTCGGGTCTCGACCCCGACGTGACCATGGGCCCGCTCGTGTCGGCCGCGCAGCGCGCCCGGGTCGAGGGCTACATCGGCATCGGCAAGGACGAGGGCGCCCGCCTGGCCTACGAGGGCGCCCGCCCCGACGACCCCGCACTGGCGGGGGGCTTCTTCGTGCCGCCCGCCGTGTTCGAGACCGAGTCGCTCGACCTCACCATCGCCCGCGAGGAGATCTTCGGGCCCGTGGCCACCGTCGTGCCCTTCGACGACGTGGCGGAGGTGACGGCCATGGCCAACGACACCGAGTACGGCCTCGCCGCCGCCATCTGGACCCGCGACATCGGCAAGGCCTTCGCCGCCGCGAAGGCGGTGCGGGCCGGCGTGGTGTGGATCAACGACTCCCAGCCGGCGCCCAGCGAGGCCTCGTGGGGCGGGTTCAAGCAGTCCGGCATCGGCCGCGAGCTGGGCCCCTACGGCCTCGACGCCTTCCTCGAGTCCAAGCAGATCTACGTCAAGCTGGGCTGACGCGGCGCCGCCCCCCACCATCCTCCGAGCGGTCGAGGACGAGGGAGGGGCGGGTCCGCGTTCGCGTGCGGGCCTACAGGCCGAGGCGGCCGGCCAGCGCGGCGTGGTCCGAGGCGTCGAGCACCGACCCGGCCAGGGCCCACACGCCGGCGAAGACCTCCGCCGGCGCGCCCTGGCGCATGCCGCCGAGCAGCCCGGCGCGGTCATCGAGGTTCATGGCCGGCAGCATCACCGCCAGCGACGACGCCATCTCGTCCGGCGGGATGCTGGCGATGATGGCGCCCTCGAGGGCCTGCACGGCGTCGGGGCCGATGGCCGCCTCCAGCGCGGGCATCACCACGCGCTCCTCGGTCTCCTGGTGGCGGAGGTAGTCACCGGTGAACAGGGCGAGATCGAGGTACAGGGCGTGCAGCCAGCGTCGGGCGTCGGGGCCGCCGACCTCGGCGACGGTGCCGGCGAGGGACACCAGGCCGTCCATGCGGGGCTCGAGGCCGGCGTGGTCGGCGGCGATCACCTCGGCGAGATCGGGGCGCTCCACCTCGAGGACGGGCTGGATGACGGTGTCCTCGTGCTCGGCGTGGCTGACCAGCAGCTCCACCGAGGACCGCACGGCCTCGCCCAGCCGGGCCCGGCCGGCGGCGTCGGCGGGGTCGAGCGAGCCGGCCCGGCCGGTGACCGCGAACAGGTCGGCGCGGATGCCCTTGTGGATGTCGAGGTAGATGTCGACGACCGCCATCGCGGGCGCTTCGGTGAGGATCTGGGAGTCGGTCGTGAGTGCCATCGGGGTTCCTCCGTGGTCGTGGTGAGTGGGTACCTCGCCATCGTGAGGGCGCTGCGGATTCCCCGCGGCTCAAAGCTCCGTGAGCGAATGCTAAGTAATTGCTACCCGTGGCTGATCCCGACGAAGGCATCGACCGAACGCTCGCCGAACGGGGCTGTGCCCTCATCGTGGGCACGATCGGCCCCGATGGCGCACCCCACGCCGCTCGGGCGTGGGGTCTCACCCTGACTGCGAGGACGACCAGCCCCGTGCGGCTGCTGCTCGACGCGTCCGACGACGCAACCCTGGCAAACCTGCGGCGCGACGGCGACCACGGCGGACGCATCGCGATCACCGTGGCGGACGTACGCACCCTTCGGTCGTTCCAGCTCAAGGGGCGGGTCGCCGCCCTCGACCCGGCCACCGAGGCCGACCGCGAGAAGGCCGACCGCTACTGCGACGACTTCTTCACCGACATCGAGGTCACCGACGGCACGCCCCGCGTGTTGACCGAGCGCCTGCGCCCGGCCCGCTACGTCGCCTGCACGGTCGAGGTCGAGGAGGCCTTCGACCAGACGCCTGGCCCCCATGCCGGCAGCCCGGTCCCGCGATGAACGACCCCGAGCGGATCCCGCTCGACCGCCTGAACCTCTGCTTCGAGGGGGCGATCCCCGCCGTGGTGGCCACCGCGTCCGCCGACGGGACGCCGAACGTCACCTACCTGTCCCGGGTCCGCATGGTCGACGCCGACCACATCGCCCTGTCCAACCAGTTCTTCTCCAAGACCGCCCGGAACCTCGCCGAGAACCCACGGGCATCGATGCTGATCATCGACCCGACGACCTACGACGAGTACCGCCTGGAGCTGGTGTACGAGCGCACCGACCGACGGGGTGAGCTCTTCCGCCTCCTGAGCGACGACGTCGACGCGGTCGCGGCCGAGAGCCGCATGGAAGACGTCTTCAAGCTGCGGTCTGCCGACGTCTACCGGGTGCTCGAGGTCCGGCTGCTGCCGTCCCGGCTCGGCCGCCCGGCGACCGGGCTCGCGCAGACCGGGCTCGGGCCGGCCGGATTGGCCGAGCTCACCGCTCGTCTGTCGCGCTGCACCGACCTCGACACGCTGGTGTCGGTCACCGTGGACGGGCTCGCCGAGCTGCTCGGCTTCGAGCACAACCTGCTGCTGCTCCTCGACGAGTCGGGCCGCACCCTGTTCACCCTCGCGAGCCACGGCTTCCCCGACCAGGGTGTGGGCTCCGAGGTGGCGGTCGGCGAGGGGATGATCGGCATGGCCGCGGCCCGGGCGGTCCCCATGCGGGTCGGAAACCTCCGTCAGATGCGGCGCTACTCGCGCATCGTGCGGCAGTCCTACGAGGAGACCGGCGCCGTGGGGCCCGGTCGGGAGGTGCCCCTCCCCGGTCTTCCCGACGCCACCAGTCGCCTCGCGGTGCCGGGCCTCGCCATGGGTCAGCTCGTGGTCGTGCTCATGGCCGAGACCAACACGCCCGTCGCCTTCACGCCCGAGGACGAGGCGCTGCTCACCGCGGTGGCCTCCGTCGTGGCCAACGCGGTGGAGGCGGCGCGGGCACAGGGTGGGGACGGGGTCGACGCCGTGCCCCTTGATCGGGGGACGCCGCCGGCGCATCGGCCCGAGGGCACGCGCGTCCGCTTCTTCTCGGTGGACGGGAGCACGTTCCTCGACGACGAGTACCTCATCAAGGGCGTGGCCGGCCGCATCCTCTGGTCGCTCCTCGGGCATTACGACCGCGAGGGGCGCACCGAGTTCACCAACAAGGAGGTGCGCCTCGACCCGAGCCTCGCGCTCCCGGACTTCCGGGACAACCTCGAGAGCCGGCTGATCCTGTTGAAGCGGCGCCTGGTCGAGCGCGACGCACCCCTGCGCATCGAGAAGACGGGCCGGGGCCGCTTCCGCCTCCTCGTCGACGGCCCGATCGTCCTCGAAGAGCGCTGAACCGCTCGCTCCGCGCGTCAACCGAGGGCGACGACGATGACCGTGGTCATGGCGCTGCCGGCGGCGATGAGCACGCCGGCCACGCCGAGGGCAACCGTGGTGATGCGCCGGTTCGTGGCGGCGGCCTCCCGATGCAGGTCAGTCCGCAACTCGGCCAGCTCGGTCCGCACCTCGGCCAGCTCGGTCCGCACCCCGGCCAGCTCACCGAAGACCTCCGTGCGCAGATCGGCCATCTGCGCGAGCAGCTCAGCCCGGAGCTCGGCCATCCGAGCGAGCAGGTCGGCCCTGAGTTCGGCCATTTCGGCCCGGACCCCGGCACGGAAGGTCGCCATCTCGGCCTCGAAGTACGCTCGCGTCACCAGTTCGTCCCCCTCGTGCAGGGGGAAATCGGCGAGGAAGGCGTCGGTCAATTCGTCCCCCAGCGACGGGAGGAAGCGCTCGAAGAGCGCGGCGCGGTGCTTCTGGGACAGGGCCAAGGACCCACCTCCGATGAGGTTCTGACGGCATCGGGGGGAAGCGTGGGCGTGAGCGTACTCGCGGTCCCACCGGCTGACCAGGGGTTCCTCGGCACGGAGTCAGCGCCGAGGAGCGACGGTGGCGCCCTCCCTCGCGATGGCGTCCAGCAGGTCGGCCATCGCCGCCGGGGAGTGGCCGCTGAGGAGCACGTCGACCCGGGGCAGAGCCGCGGCCATGCCTCCGGCCAGGGGGGCGAAGCCCTCGGTGGCGGCGCGGGGGTTGACCCAGATCACCCGGTGGGCGAGGCGGGCGAGGCGCGCCATCTGCTCGCCGAGGAGCGCGGGGTCGGCCCGTTCCCAGCCGTCCGAGACGATGACCACCACCGCGCCGCGGGCCAGGCCGCGCCGGCCGTGCTCGTCGTTGAAGCGGCGGAGGGCCTCGCCGATGCGGGTGCCGCCGGCCCAGTCCGGCGCGAGGGTGGCGACGTGGGCCAGCGCCTCGTCGGGGTCGGCGTCGCGCAGCACCCGGGTGAGGCGGGTGAGGCGGGTGGCGAAGACGAAGGCCTCGGCCCTCGTGGCGCGGACCGCCCCGTGGAGCAGGTGCAGGTAGGCCCGCGCGTAGTCCTCCATCGAGCCCGAGACATCGGCCAGCAGGACGATTCGGCGGCGGCGCTCCTTGGGCCGGCGGTGGACCCGGTGCACGGGGTCACCCGCGGTGCGGTGGGCCTTGCGCAGGGTGGCCCGCAGGTCGAGGGTGGGGCCGTGCTCGGCCCGCCGGCGACGACGGCCGGGCCGCATCGGCGCCACCACCCGCAGCTCGCCCATCAGCCGGTGCAGGTCGACCAGTTCCTCCTCGGTCCACTCGCCGAAGTCGGTCGTGCGCAGGCGCTCCACGACGCTGGCCGCAGCCCGGGCGTCGGCGTCTCCGTCGGACTCGTCGCTCGCGTCGGCATCGGCGTCGGCGTCGGCGGGCAGAGCCAGGGGCGGGGCGGGCACGGGGACGGTCATGGCCGACGGCGCCTGGCGCCCAGGGCGGGCGGCCCCGAGCACCTCGGCGGCCACCCGCTCGAAGGCCTCCAGGTCGGCCCGGCCCGACACCAGCGTCACTCGGCCCAGCGCGGTCAGCTCGGCCACCGTGGCCGGTCGGGCCGCCACGAG
>CAYYDZ010000109.1:7099-9397 GCA_964470715.1 uncultured Microthrixaceae bacterium
CCCTCCGCGCGCGCCAGGTCGAGGTCCTCGCGGTACTTGAGCACGGTGCCGAGGGTCTGGTCGGCGGCGGCGGCGTCCAAGTGGTCGAGGCCGAGGGCGGCCAGCACCGCCACCCAGTTGATGGCCTCGGCCACGCCGGGCGGCTTCTGCACGTCGAGGGCGCGCAGGCGAGCCACGGTGGCGGCGACGTGCTCGGCGAGGGTGGTCGATGCCGCCGGCACCCGTCGGCGGATGATGGCCACCGAGCGCTCGAGGTCCGGGTAGTCGATCCAGTGGTAGAGGCATCGGCGCTTCAGGGCGTCGTGCAGGTCGCGGGTGCGGTTGGAGGTCAAGAGCACCACCGGGGGGTGGGCGGCCCGCAGAGTTCCCAGCTCCGGGATGGTGACCGACGCCTCGGCCAGCAGCTCGAAGAGGAAGGCCTCGAACTCGTCGTCGGCGCGGTCCACCTCGTCCACCAAGAGGACCGCCGGCCGCGGGCCCGGGTGCTCGATGGCCTGGAGGAGGGGCCGCTCGATGAGGTACCCGCGGCCGAAGAGCTGGTCCTCGCCGACATCGGCGCCGGTGGCCTCGGCGAGGCGGATGCCCAGCAGCTGGCGGGGGTAGTTCCACTCGTAGAGGGCCTCGGCGGCGTCGATGCCCTCGTAGCACTGGAGGCGGATCAGCGGTGTGTCGAGCGCAGCGGCGAGGGCCTTCGCCGCCTCGGTCTTGCCCACCCCCGGCTCGCCCTCGAGCAGCAGCGGCTGGGGCAGGCGCACCGCGCAGAACAGGGCCGAGGCCAGGTCGAGGTCGCACAGGTAGTCGGCGCCGTCGAGGGCGGACTGCACCGCGGCGACGTCGGGCAGGCGTTCCGCGAGGTCGTCCCCGGCTTCGGCGCTCACCGCCCCAGGATGCCCCAGATCGGACAGGACTGGAGCGTCGCGGACGGCGGAGAGCCGGCGCACTGTGCGAGGCTGCGACAGCAGCGCCACCGGCGAACCGGATGCCGAAGGCGCTCCGAGGGACGAGGAGCAAGACAAGTGGAGCTGAGCAACGAGTTCGAGGTGGCGGCGCCGATCGAGCGGACCTGGAAGGTGCTCACCGACCTGGAGCGCATCGCGCCGTGCCTGCCGGGGGCGCAGCTCCAAGAGGTGGAGGGCGAGGAGCATCGGGGGGTGATCAAGGTGAAGGTGGGCCCCATCACCGCCCAGTACAAGGGCAAGGCGGTCTTCGTCGAGCGTGACGACGCGGCCCACCGGGCCGTGCTCCAGGCCGACGGGCGCGACACCCGGGGCCAGGGCAACGCCAGCGCCACCATCAGCGCCCTGCTCACCGCCACTGACGGAGGCACGCACGTGAGCGTGGACACCGACCTCAGCGTCACGGGCAAGGTGGCGCAATTCGGACGCGGGGTGATGGCCGACGTGAGCAGCAAGCTCATGGCCCAGTTCGTGGAGAACCTCGAGACCACCGTCCTGGCCGACGACGGCAGCGTGGCGGCGCCGGCGACCGAGCCCCCGTCTCCGAAGGGGCCGGCAGGCGGCGACACCGATGCCACCACCGGGACCGACGAGGTGACCGAGTCCCCCGAGGGCCCTGGTGACGCGCCCGCGCCGGCGCCCGATGCCCCGGTCGTGCGCACCATCGACGCCCCCGAGGCGGCCCCGCTCGACCTCATGGAGGTCGCCGGCGCCAAGACCATGGCGAAGATCGCCCTGCCGGTCGTCGTGCTGGCCGTGATCCTCGTCGTCCTGCTCGTCCTCGCCCTCACCTGAGGAGGCCGCCATGGCTGCTCCCCGCGCCTACCTGGCCGGGCCCGAGGTGTTCCTGCCCGACGCGGTCCCCCTGGGCGAGGCCAAGAAGGCCATCTGCGCCGAGCACGGCCTCGAGGGCGTCTACCCCCTCGACCCCGTCGACGGGCGCGCCCCGGACTACGACGGCGTCGCCCTCTTCGAGCACTGCGTCGCCCACCTCGACCGGTGCGACCTGGTGATCGCCAACCTCACCCCGTTCCGAGGCCCGAGCATGGACGTCGGCACCGCGGTCGAGATCGGCTACGCCCTCGGCGCCGGCCGACCTGTGTACGGCTACACGAACGTGACTGCCGACTACCGCGACCGGGTCGACCCCGAGCCGGGCTGGCTGGTGGAGGACTTCGGCTTCGTGGACAACCTCATGTGCGAGGGCACGGTCCGCCGCCGTGGCGGCGAGCCCGTCCGAACCCCGGTGGGCGCCACCGACTCCGCGGCGGTGCTGTCCGACCTCACCGGCTTCCGCGTCGCCGTGGCCCGCGCCGCCGCCGACCTGACCTGAGGGCTACTC
>CAYYDZ010000110.1:0-3103 GCA_964470715.1 uncultured Microthrixaceae bacterium
CGGCGTTGGCCCTGCTCCCCTTCGGCACCGACCCCCAGACCGCCTACCGCGCCCTGGCGCCCGCGTAGGCGGAAATCTTGGTGAGAAACCCCCCGACAGGGGGTTTCTCACCAAGAAATCGTGGGTGGTGGGTCAGTCGGCCAGCCAGTTGCCGTGGGGGCCGAAGGGGACCCGGCGGGGGAGGTGGACCACGGCGACGGGGTCGGCGGTGAGGTCGCGGGCGTCGAGGATGACGAAGTCCGAGGTGTCGGCGGCGCGGTCGTAGACGAAGTTGAGGAGCCAGCCGTCGTCCTCGGCGGTGCCGTCGGGGTCGGGCGCGAACACCGCTTCGCCGCAGACGTGGTGGTCGCCGTAGCGGTGCTCGGTGGCGCTGCCGTCACTGAAGTCGTACTTGACCACGCCCTCGAAGCGGGCGCCGGTCTCGGTGAGCTCGCCGGCGTGGGCCACGTAGCCGTAGCGGTTGGGCCGGCCGGCCAGGTCGTCGTTGATGCGGGGGAAGTCGCCTGAGCGGTCGTCGAGGGCTTCGTCGGTGACCGACCCGGAGGCGAGGTCGAGGCGCCAGCGGTGCAGGTGCGGGAACGCAGGTGGCTCGCCCTCCGTCTCGCCGAAGCCGATCACGAGGTCGTCGGCGCGGCAACCGTCGACCACCACGGCGTCACCGTCGTCCCAGCCGTTGAGGAAGTGGTAGGCGTAGAAGGGATCGACCTCGAACCACTGCACGTCGGCGTTGCCGCCGTCGCGGGGCATCACACCGATGCGGGCGCCGTGGTCGGGCGCCCAACGCACGATGGGGCCGCCGTTCAGCATCCCCTCGATGTCGAAGACCGCAGGGAGGTCGAAGAACACGGCGTGGCGCTCGGTGACCACGAAGTCGTGCATCATCACGGGAGCCGGCAGGTCGATCGGCGCGTGGTGGGCCATGGCCCCGGTCTCGTCGAGCTCGTAGTAGTGCAGATAGGGCGCAGCCGGGCCGGCGCCGAAGAAGCACAGTCGCCCGGTGTCGGGGTCGAGCTTCGGGTGGGCGGTCATCGCGCTCACCAGCGCGCCTTCGAAATCGGTCTCGCCGAGGGTGCTCAGGTCGGTGTCGAGCTCGGTCGGCGACCCCGCCTCCCAGAGGGCGAGCAGGCGGCCGGCGTGGCGGATGATGTTGGTGTTGGCCGGGTTCTTCATCATGCCGACCTCGGCCATCAGGTCGGCGTCGGGTAGCACGAACTCGGACATACCGCCGAAGAGGCTGTGGCCGGCCCGCCGTTCGGCCTGGAGGCCCTTCGTCTGCACCCACCGGTTGCGGTAGGTGGCGGTCCCGCCGTCGAGGCGGACGCCGTGGATCATCCCGTCGCCGTCGAACCAGTGGTAGCTGGGGCGCGGCGTGACGGCCGGGTTGAAGCCGTTGCGCAGGTACTCGCCGGTGAGTGCGGACGGGATCTCACCGGTGACCGGCAGCGCCCCGGTGGTCAGCTCGTCGTCGACCGGGGCGAAGTTGCCCTGCAGCCACGGGTTGACGGTGGGTTCGGCATCGACCGACACGGGTGCCCCCTCAGGTGGTGAACACCGTTCAGTCTAGGTGGGGTGCCCTTCCCGCGATCATTCGTCGATGCCCACCGGTGAACCGTCGATGATCTGGTCGAGGTACTCGGACAGGCCGTAGCCCGGGGGCCGGCCCTCGACCGTCCACTCGGTGAGCCCCTCCGAGATGCGGGTGACCCGGCCGTCGCGCCGGTTGCGCAGCGGGATGAGGTTGAGCACCTTGCCGTCGATGCGCCACTCCCGCTCGCCCGAGCGGAGCAGGGCGTGGATGCGCTGGTGGTAGTGGTCGTCGCCTTCCCACTCGGTGCTGATCTCGCTGTGGTTGCACAGGTGCAGCTCGCCGTCCTCCCACACGAACCCGCCCCGCGTGCCGTCACGGTCCTGGCGGGCGATGCGAGACGCCATGAAGCCGAAGTCCGGGCCGTGGTTGCCGGTCAGCCACCGGTAGTACCAGGGTGCCTGCCAGGTCCGCGGTCCCCACGAGTGGTCCCGCAGGCCGAAGCCGTCGACGTCCCAGGAGAGGTCGCCCACGGTGATGGTGCCGGTGGCGCGCACGAGTTGCTCGTAGTGGCCCTTGGCGAACTCCTCGCCCGGGCGCTCGTGGGGCTGGTCGGGCTCGCCGCCCACCATGTCGCTCACCCGGGTGTAGACGAGGTCGGCCGTGGCCCGCTCGTACGGGTTCTCGGTGAAGGCCACCCGCGGGTCGGCCATGGCCAGGGGGTCGTCGAGCATGACCACCTTGCCCTCGTAGCGCACGGTCAGCTCCTCGAAGGGAGTGACGACGTCGAAGCGCATGCCGGCAGCGTCGAAGGCGTCGTTGCTGTGGACCTCCGGCCGCTGGAACATGAAGCCCACGCGACCGTCGGGCAGGTAGAGGCAGACCGTCATCTCGCCCCGGCCCTCGTTGGCGCGGTTGGCGAGGCGGAAGAACCCGCCGAGGTTGTTGGCAGGGTCGTAGAGGTTGAAGTACATCGACTCGTTGAAGGTCTCTTCGGGACCCAACTCGTGCAGGTACTCGTCCTGTGGTTCGAGGCGCACTCCCATGCCCGCGACCCTACGGCCTGGCGGCCTCAGGTGTCGGCGAGGGCCAGGGCGGCGCGGAGGTGGTCGGTGAGGTCGTCGAGCGACGAGTGGGCGTTGAGCCCGCTCGTGGAGGGCATGACGTAGACGGGCACGCCGCCCAGGGCCTCGGGCTGCGCGCCCGCCACCGCCCTGCGGTCGACCGCGGTGCGCCAGCCGGCGAGGCCGACGAAGCACACCGCCTTCGGCTGGAGCCACTCGACGAGGCGCGAGACCCGAGCCATGCCGTCGCGGTACTCGTCGGGCGACAGCTCGTCGGCGCGGGCGGTGGCCCGCTTGACCACGTCGGTCATGCCCACGCCGTGGGAGCGCAGGGCGTCCCACGGGTCGCGGGCCCGGGTGACCAGCCCGGCCGCCAGCGCCGCCGGCCAGTAGCGGTTGCCGGGGCGGGCGAATCCGGCGCCCACGTCGGCGGAGTAGACGCTGGGGTTCAGGCCGCACACCAGCAGGCGCATGCCCGGGCCGACGGTGTCGGGCAGCGTGCGGGCCCGGGTGG
>CAYYDZ010000110.1:3203-7964 GCA_964470715.1 uncultured Microthrixaceae bacterium
ACCAGCAGGCGCATGCCCGGGCCGACGGTGTCGGGCAGCGTGCGGGCCCGGGTGGCGACCACGCGGAACCCCGAGCGCCGCTTCGTGCCGCCGCCGGTCTCGATGCGTTCGAGGGCGAAGCCGGCGCCGACCACGACGTCGGCGAGGCGCGCCTCGGGCCACTTCGAGAACTCCCGCCCCGGGAAGTCGTCGGTCTCGTTGGGGCCGAGGTCGACGTCGCCCTCGAAGAGCAGCAGCTCGACGGGGGCGCCCACCGCAGTGGCGCGGTGCAGGTCGGCGAGCGCGAGTGGGGTGGCGGTCTGGGCGACGTGGACGTAGCTCTTGTTGGCGTAGGCGCCGCCGAGGGCGCCGCGGCGGAACGGGAGGGCGGTGAGCGACGCCTGGACCCGGGAGGCGCCCGGCGCGAACTCGGGGACGAGGTCGAGCATCGCCGCCGCGTAGTCGAGGGCGATCGGGGTGGCCGCGGTGCCGGCGACGAGGTCGGCGGTGAACCAGCCCGGCCCGCACCCGAGGTCGACCACCGGCTGGGCCGGCACCCCGTCGGCGTGGGCGGCGACCACGCGCTCGGCGAAGGCCACCGCCGGCGCCCGGTCGGGGGGCTCGCGCTCGGCCCGCCAGCGGTCGGCCTCGGCCTCGTAGACCGCGAGGGTGGGGTCGTCCGGGGTCACGCCGTCAGCGGTGCGACCGCGTCGTCGGACGGGGTCGGGCTCATCGGGCGCCGAAGCCGCCGCCACCCCCGCCACCGCCGCCACCCGAGGAGAAGCCGCCGCCGCTGAACCCCGACGAGCTGCTCGACGAGCTGGGCGGGGTGAAGCTGCTGGTGGCCTTCGAGCCGAAGTTGGAGGCGAAGGTGCCGATCGAGCCCATGGACCCGAAGCCCCGGCCCATGCCCGCGGCGGAGTTGGCGACGTACCAGGTGGCGAACTGCGTCTGGTCGACCTCGGCCGGCAGCCTGGCCTGGAGGCCGGCGATGAGCTGGTCGGCCACCCCGAGGGCCACCGAGGCCACGAGGTAGCGCTCGTAGATGATCATGTCGCCCGACACGGCCTCGTCGAGGCGGGAGAAGTCGGCCAGGAAGCGCTTCAGCCCGTTCCACTGGGCGAAGCGCTCGCCGCCGGCCGGCGTGCGCTGGCGCAGCAGGCCCGAGCAGAACAGCAGGCCCGCCGCCGAGGCGAAGGCGGCGCCGCCGACCACCTTCGCGTCGGCCCCGAAGGAGAGGAAGCCGAAGAGGCCGAGCACGACGATGACCGCGAAGTGGATCAGGTACGGCGCCGGGCGGTTGCGGGCCACGTAGCTGCGCTTGTGGAACTCGGCGGTGACCTGCTTCTGGAACCGGGACCAGAACTTGGCCGACTCGCTCTGGTGGGCCCGCGCCCACGAGGTGAACGCGGTCTGGGTGACGGACTGGCCCGTCTGGAACAGGGTGCCGAGCAGGTCCCGCTCGAACGACAGCAGCTTGGAGGTGTCCTTGCCCTGCCAGTCGAAGCGGTACTCCGTCTTGGACCCGAACAGGCCGCCCTCGCCCGGCGTCTCGGTGATGGTGAGGAAGCCCCGCTGGGCGAGGTCGACGGTGGTGGCCGCGAACGCGGTGGGGGTGACGGTGCCCCAGTTGAGGAGGGCCACCGCCACCGCCGGCGGGTCGTCGGGCACCTCGCGCCAGTAGTCGCCGATGTCGGGCGGCGCCGGCGGCTCCTTGCCCCACCTGCGCCACACCAGGAAGAACACCAGCCACGCCGCCGCGATCAGGATCGGCGTGAAGACGGTGAAGAAGCGCCGGACCTGACGGTCGCGCTCGGCCTGGTCGGCGGCCAGCTTGCGCTGCTCGTTGGCGATCTCGGCGAGGCGGGTCTCCTCGGCCACGATCTGGTCCTCGACCGGCGGCCCCACCGGCTCGACGGTGAAGCGGTCGGCCGGCACGAGCACCCGGCTGTCCACGAACTGGCCGGCGGGCACGTCGTCGACCGCCAACAGCACGTGGTCGCCCTCACGGGTGAGCTCGCCGTTGAGGGGGCCATGGGCCCAGGCCCGCACCTGGCGGCCCGGCCCGGGCACCTGGAGGTCGACGTCGAGGCGGTCCGTGCCCGGCGAGGTGGTGCCGATCCAGTTCCAGTAGAGCTCGGCCACGTCCGGGTGGACGATGGCGGCGCCCTCGACGGTGTAGCGCAGCTCGTAGGTGTGGGTGCCCGAGGTGGACGGGGAGCCGTTGGGGTCGCCGTCGAGGTCCCACTCGTAGAGGTTGGGCGTGTCGGTGACGGTGGGGAGGGGCGCACCGTCTTCCGACGCCTCGATGCCGGTGATGGTGTAGTCGTACTCGGCCGTCTCGAAGCTGCGGGAGCCGACCGAGAAGTCGCCGGTGAAGTCGTAGGTGGCCCGCTCGACCACGTCCATCGACCCGTCGGGGTTCAGCACCGCCTGGGTGTCGATGTGGGTGATGGTGAAGCCCCGCTCCTCGGGGAGCGAGCACCCCGTCACGCCGACCACCACGGCGACGAGCACGACGAGCGGCAGCAGGCGGCGCAGCGGGCGCATCCGGGTCACAGCAACCTCATCTGTTCGGTACGGGCCGCCCGCTCGGAGCAGGGCTCCCAGGTGGTGGCGCCCCGGGGGCCCGTGGTGCGGACCTCGAGGCGGTCGAGAGGGAGGGCGCGGGCGGCGCCCTTGGCGTCGCGCAGGCCGATGCTGCCGTCGCGCTCGACGCGCTCGACCGCAGCTTCGTGCCAGCGGCTTCCGTCGCGCCGACGGAAGCGGACGCGGTCGCCGGGGCGCAGGCCCAGGGCGGCGAGGCCGGCGTCGGCGACGGGACCGACTTCGGGGGCCCGGTCCTTGCGCAGGGAGGCGGGGCTCATGGGGAGCCGAAGGCCTCCGCGACCCGGCGGCCGAGCTTGCGCATGCCGCCGATCCAGCGGTCGTAGTTCTCGGCCTTGTTGCGGAAGTAGTCGCCCACCTCGGGGTGGGGGAGGATGAGGAAGTGCTCGTCGGCCAGGCCGGCCACGACCGCCTCGGCGACGTCCTCGGGCTCGATGGCCCCCTGGGCCAGCACGACGGCGCCGGCCAGCTCGGCGGCGCTGGCGGCGGCGTCGCCCGCGGCCGGAGGGCCAGACGAGCCGGGGGCGCCGCTCGCCTGCGCGCCGAGGCCGGGGGCGAGCAACATGTTGGTGCGCACCCCCTGCGGGCAGAGGCACGAGACCTTGATGCCCTGGTCGCCGTGGGTGATGGCCAGCCACTCGGCCAGGCCGACGGCGGCGTGCTTGGTGGCGGAGTACGGCGCCGCGCCGAGGTTGGTGAGCAGGCCGGCGGCCGACGCGGTGTTGAGCAGGTAGCCCTCGCCCCGGGCGATCATCCCGGGCAGCACCGCGCGGGCCGCATACACGTGGGCCATCACGTTGACGTCCCAGATCTGCTGCCAGCCCTCGTTGGGCGCCTCGACCCCGCCGGCGGGGAACGCGATGCCCGCGTTCGAGCAGAACAGGTCGATGGGGCCCCACCGCTCCTGGGTGATCTCGACGAGGCGGATGATGTCGCTCTCGATGGCGACGTTCACCTCGAGCGCGAAGGCGGCGTCGCCCAGCTCGGCGGCCACCGCGGCGGCAGCCCCACCGTCGAGATCGGCCACGGCCACGCCCCGGGCGCCTTCGGCCACGAAGCGTCGGCACAGCGCCCGCCCGATGCCGTTGGCACCGCCGGTGACGACGACGACCTTGTCCCGCAGCTCCATGGGGCGATCGTAGACGGGCCCACCGACAGCGAACCCGGGAAGCGGGGAGCACACGCCGGCGACCTCGGCGCCCCGTCACCGGACGGTGACCTACCATCGCCGCCATGGGGGCACATCCTGAAGCAGAGGTCCGGGCGGCGTTCGAGGAGTTCCTGCGCGTGGGGGCGTACGGACTCGACTGGCCGGCGTGGGCCGCCCTGTTCACCGACGACGCGACCTACGTCGAGCACTACCTGGGGAACTTCACCGGCCGGGCCGAGATCGAGCAGTGGATCGTCTCGTGCATGGCCGACTACCCGGCCATGACCTTCTCGGTCGACTGGTGGGTGGTCGACGGCGACCGGGTCGTCTTCTACATCTGGAACAACCTGCCCGACCCCGCCGGGGGCGACACCCCGTACCGGTTCCCGAACGCCACGATCCTCAACTACGCCGGCGACGGCAAATGGGACTACGAGGAGGACGTCTACAACCCCGTCCACGCCGAAGAGGTGTTCGGCGCATGGCTCGCCGCTGGCGGCCGCCGGGAGACGCTGCCCGACCCGAGCCTCACCGGCATCCCCGACTACACCCCTGACCCCGTGGCCACGCCGTTCCCCCGCGAGGAGATCGAGGCCGAGTTCGCCAAGTACCGCGAACGGGCGCAGACCGCCGTCGCCACCGGCGACTGGGACCCCTGGGCCAACCAGTTCTCCGAGAACGCCCGCTACTTCGAGCACCACTACGGCAAGTTCAACGGGCGGGAGGAGATCCGTGCCTGGATCAACGGCGTGATGCAGCCGTTCCCCACCATGGAGTTCCCCTACGAGTGGTGGATCATCGACGGCAACCGCCTCGTGTTCTGGTGCCAGAACCGCCTGCCCGACCCCAAGGGGGGCGATCGCACCTTCGACGTGCCCACGCTGTGCGTCCTGCACTACGCCGGCAACGGCGAGTGGTCCTACGAAGAGGACATCTACAACCCCCGCGAGTTCCCCGAGGTGATCATGGCCTGGCTCGAAGCCGGCGGTGAGCTCCCCGAGGACTTCGACATGAACGTCGGCTGA
>CAYYDZ010000110.1:8064-9383 GCA_964470715.1 uncultured Microthrixaceae bacterium
GGTGGCGTCGATGACGGCCATGCGGTCGGGGCCCCAGGGCAGGGGCATCAACACGGGCACGTCGACGCCGGCGGCCACGTAGTCCTCGACCGTGGCGCGCACGTGGGCGGCGTCGCCCATCACGTCGATGGCGTCCACGAAGCGGTCGGACACCGCGGCGATGGCGGCGTCACGGTCGCCGGCGGCCTGGCACTCGCGGATCTGGGCCACCTCGTCGCCGAAGCCGGCCCGCTCGAAGTTGGCGGCGTAGGCGTCGACCACGGCGTACGACCACAGGTCGCGTCGGGCGTAGTCGATGCCGTCCTCGCGCTCGCAGACACCGGCGTGGACGTAGGCGTAGACGTCGGCGTCGCCGCCCTTGCGGACCTGTTCGACCGACCAGGCCACGTGCGACGCCGGCAGGTAGTTGAGCAGCACGCCGTCGGCCACCTCGCCGGCGAGGGCGAGCATCTTGGGGTTGAGGGCGCCGACCACCACCTTCGGCCGGCGCTCGCCCAGGCGCACCCCGAGGCGGAACTTCTTGCACTGGTAGAAGTCGCCCTGGAAGGTGACGGGCTCGCCGGTGAGGCACTCCTTCACGAGCGTGACGTACTCCCGCACCCGGGCCAGGGGCCGGTCGCCGTACGGTGCCCCGTGCCAGCGCTCGGTGACCACCGGCGACGAGATGCCGATACCGAGGAGGATGTCCCGCTCGGGGTGCAGGGCCTGGAGGGTCGCGCCGGCCATGGCCACGACCATCGGCGTGCGCAGTTGGAGGGCGAGCACACCCGTGCCGAGGTCGAGGCCCGGGGCGGCGGCGCCGGCGGCAGCGAGCAGCGAGAAGGCCTCGGGCCCAGTTGTCTCGGCGGTCCAGAACGAGCGGTAGCCCAGCTCGGCGGCCCGGCGGGCGGCGGTGAGCGCCGCCTCCGGGCCGAGGTTCATGAAGCTGGCGAAGGTGAGGCCGAGGGCGGCGGTGCCACGTTCCATGGGCCGAAGCTAGCGAGTCCGCCGGCACGGGACCTTGGTCCCGTAACACGGAATTCATCGCAGATGATGATCCCCGGTCACAGACCGTGGGTAAGGTTCGACCAAGCCCCTGGGGCGGGACGTGACCGCAGTCACGGAACAAACCGGCGGTTCGCCCGTTGTTCTGTGCAGTTCGCATGTTCCGTGCAGCCAGTACCCCCCGTGGAGGTAGCGATGAGCGAGACCCGAGAGTTCACCTCGATCGACGAGGCGCTCGCCCTCATCGATCAGGGCCTGGGCGACATGATGCACCGTGAGCTGGTCTCGACCAGCGAGGTGTCCGACCTCCTGCTCGACGTGCGCTCGCTGCTCCG
>CAYYDZ010000111.1:0-4486 GCA_964470715.1 uncultured Microthrixaceae bacterium
ATTCCTTGGTGAGAAACCCCGCATATGGGGGTTTCTCACCAGGAAATCCTGGGATTGACTCGGCGTGAGACCTCAGCGCCCGGGTGACCGCTGGCGGCCACCCGCCGTTCACGTCGGCTCGCTACCGTCGCGGTGCCGCGAGCGAGTCAAGGGGTGACGGTGGACGACGAGTACCGGGCAGCACGGGAACGGGAGCGCCGGCGGGCGCGCCAGGCCAAGGTCGACCTGTCCCGCCGCCGGTTCCTCAAGGGGGCCGGGGCCGGCGCCGCCGCGCTGGCCGTCGGCGCCTGGGGCACCGGGATCGGCGCCGCCTCCGCCGCCACCCGGCGCCGACCCCTCGCCCTCGGCGCCCGTCCGAACGCCGCCCTGCCCGCGGGCGTGGACACGATGCCCCAGGTCGAGCACGTGATCATCTACATGCAGGAGAACCGGTCGTACGACCACTACTTCGGCATGCTCGGCCGCGGTGACGGCTTCACCCTGGACGGCGCCGGCAACCCGACCAACGCCAACCCCGACCCTGACGGCAACCCTGTCACCGTGTTCAAGAGCGAGGTCCTCTGCGACGACGTGCCGGGGGCCGGCCAGAGCTGGAACGACACCCACCGCTCCATCAACGGCGGCGCCATGGACGGCTTCGTCACGGTGGCCGACGGCGGCCCGGGCTCGATGCAGTACTTCGAGGATGACGTCCTGCCCTTCTACTGGGGCCTCGCCGAGACCTTCGTGCTGTGCGACCGCTGGTTCACCTCGGTGCCCTGCCAGACCTACCCGAACCGCCGCTACCTCCAGGCGGCCACGTCCGTGGGCATCGTGAGCACGGACCTCGACGAGGTGTTGGCCACGCCCAGCGCCCCCAACGGGGTGATCTGGGAGCGCCTCGACGCCCACGGCATCTCGTGGAACGACTACGCCTACGACCTCGCGGACATCCTGCTGTTCCCCGAGTACGGCCTGGCCCACAAGGACCGCATCAAGACCATCAACGACTTCCTCGTCGACTGCGCCCGCGGCACCCTGCCCCAGGTCAGCATCGTCAGCCCCGGCCACACCGCCTACAGCGAGGAGCCGCCGGCGGACCTCCGCAACGGCGAGGCCTACACCGCCGCCCTCGTCAACGCGGTCATGCACAGCCCGGCGTGGGAGCGCACGGTGATGTTCTTCACCTACGACGAGCACGGCGGTTACTACGACCACGTGCCCCCGCCGCCGGCGGTGAAGCCCGACAACATCGCTCCGCGCATCGACCCGGCGACCGACGAGCCCGGCACCTTCGCCGAGTACGGGCCGCGCGTGCCCGGCTTCGTCATCTCGCCGTTCGCCAAGCGGGACTACGTGTCGAGCGTGGTGCACGACCACACCTCGATCCTCAAGTTCCTCGAGACCAAGTTCAACCTGGCGCCGATGACCCATCGGGACGCCGCCGCCGACGACCTGCTGGACACCCTCGACTTCGCCGACCCCGGCTTCCTCGATCCCCCCGAGCTGCCGGCGCCGAGCCTGCCCCGCAGCGGCAGCCTTTGCGACCCGGTGCCGTACCCCCAGACCGAGCCGGTGTTCGCCGCGCCGCCCGCCGAACCCGTCCCGGCGGCGCCGAGGTTCACCGGCTGAGCCGTCCTTGCCCGACCGGATGGGCGGCGGGCACCCCCGGCTCAGGCGACGGGAGGGGTGGCGTCGACGCGGTCGGGGAGCGTCGCGGTGCCGAGGAACGCGCCGAAGCCCTCGGTGGACTGCACCCGGCCGTCGCGGTCGAGGCACATGGCCTCGGCGCCGGTGCCGCCGAGCAGGTCGAAGGGGTGCTCGCTGCCCCGCAAAAGGACGGCCTTGGCCAGGATCTCGGCCCGCCAGCCCTCGGTGGCGATGACGGTGACGAGGGTGAGGTCGCTGGTGGACGGCCGCCCGGTGCCGGGGTCGATGAGGTGGTGGCGCTCCTCGCCGTCGACGGTCCAGTGCCGCTTGAGGGTGGTGGAGGTGACCATCGCGCCGTCGAGCAGACCCACCAGCGCGATGGGCTCGTCCAGCCAGGGGTGGTCGATGCCGACGGTCCAGCCACCGCCCTCACCCGGGCCGGTGCCCCGCACCCGTAGGTCGCCGCCGACGTTCACGCACACGCCGGCGGCGCCGGCGGCCAACAGCTCGGCGGTGACGAAGTCGGCGGCCAGGCCCTTGCCGATGCCGCCGGGGTCGAAGCCGGTGCCCTCCGGCAGGCGCACCCGGGTGCCGTCCACTTCGATGTCGCCGGCGCCGTGCAGCAGGCGGCTGATGCCCGAGCGGCCGGGCGTGGCGGCGAGGGCGTCGAAGGTGCGGTCGTAGCCGGCCCGGATCATGTCGCCCAGCACGGTGGGGTCGAAGGAGGCGCCGCTGATGCGCCAGGCCTCGACGGCGCGACGCACGAGGATGGCGGTCTCCTCGCTCACCTTCACCCATTCGCCGGCCCGCTCGGTCAGTTGGGTGACCTCGCTGTCGGGCTGGAAGCGGCTCCACAGCGACTCGAGGTGGTCGAGGCGCTGTTGGGCGTGGTCGAGCAGGGACTCGTCGGCGCGGCGCTCGACCGCGTCGCCGGCGTCGTCGTCGGCCCCACCCACCACGATCACATGGGCGTCGCTGCCCATCACCCGGAACCGCCGCTCGGCCATGCCGGCCCGTTCCACGGGAGCGTCGGAGGTGGTCATGTCAGGCGGTGGCGTCGCGGGGGAGGCGGAGGCTGTACCCGACGCCGCGCACGGTGTGGATGAGGGGCGGGTCGACGTGGTCGACCTTCTGGCGCAGGTAGGAGATGTAGGTCTCGAGGACGCTGGCGTTGCCCTCGAAGGTGTAGTCCCACACGTGCTCGAGGATCTGGTTGCGGGTGAGGACCCGGCGCGGGTTCGAGAGCAGGTAGTGGAGCAGCTTGTACTCGGTGGGGGTGAGGTCGACGGGCCGGCCGGCGCGCCACACGTCGCGGGTCTCCTCGTCGAGCTCGAGGTCGGCGTAGGTGAGCTTCGTGCCGCCGGCGCGGACGCCAGAGGTGCGCCGCAGCACCGCCTTCACCCGCTCGACCAGCTCTTCGATGCTGAAGGGCTTGGTGACGTAGTCGTCGCTGCCGAGGCGCAGGCCCTCGACCTTGTCGGCGGTGGTGTCGCGGGCGGTCAGGAAGATGATGGGGATGCGGGTGCCGGCGCCCTCGACCTGGCGGAGTCGGCGGGCCACCTCGAAGCCGTCGAGCTCGGGCATCATCACGTCGAGGACGATGAGGTCGGGCCGCACCTCCTCGACCTTGGCCAGGCCCTCCCGGCCGTTGGCCGCCCGCACGACGTCGAAGCCGTTCATGCCGAGCCCCATCGAGAGCAGCTCGGTGATGTGCTCCTCGTCGTCGACCACGAGGATCGTGGACTGGCCGCCGCTGTCGCTCACGGACGCCACCGTAGATGGGGCGAGGGGCGCGGTCGACGTTCTCGCCGGCATTCTCAGCGAACTCCCAGGTTCGACCGAGGCTGCCCCAAGCGCCGGCGCCGAACCTGCGTCCATGACCGACATCGCCAGTCCCGCCGCCCGCCGCCCGGTCGACCCGAACGCCGCCGACCTCCGCTCGGCCGACCACCACCCGGCCCACCCCCGCCACGTCGACACCACCGCCTCATCCACCGCCTCCGGACGCGCCGCCCAGGCCGCCCGCGCCCACCACCCCAGTTCGGGCGTCCCCGGCGTGGTGCCCGACCTCGACCTGCTGTCGGTCCTGGCCAGCGACCAGCGACGCCGCGCCGCCGTGGTCGAGATCGTCGTGCCCGTCTACAACGAGGAGCCGGGCATCGAGGCGTCGATCCGCCGCCTCCACCGCTACCTCACCGACGAGTTCCCCCTCCCGTGGCTCATCACGGTGGCCGACAACGCCAGCACCGACCGCACGTGGCCCGCCGCCTGCCGCCTCGCGTACGAGCTCGAGGGCGTGCAGGGCGTCCACCTCGAGGCCAAGGGTCGCGGTCGGGCGCTGCGGGCGGCGTGGACGGCCAGCCCCGCCCCGGTGGTCGCCTACATGGATGTCGACCTCTCCACCGACCTCGATGCGCTCCTGCCCCTCGTCGCCCCGCTGGTCTCGGGCCACAGCGACGTCGCCATCGGGACCCGTCTCGCCGCCGCGTCGCGCATCGTGCGGGGCCCGAAGCGCGAGGCCATCTCCCGCAGCTACAACCTGCTGCTGCGGGCCACCCTCCACAACGGGTTCTCCGACGCCCAGTGCGGCTTCAAGGCCGTGCGCACCGACGTGGCCCGGGCCCTGCTGCCCCTGGTCGAGGACCAGGGCTGGTTCTTCGACACCGAGCTGCTCGTCCTCGCCGAGGCCAACGGCCTGCGCATCCACGAGGTGCCGGTCGACTGGGTGGACGATCCGGACTCGCGGGTCGACGTGGTCAGCACCGCACGGGACGACCTCCTCGGCATCTGGCGGATGCTCATGCGCACGGCCCGGGGCGAGGTCACCCTCACCGCCGGCCTGCCGGCGCCGACGCCC
>CAYYDZ010000111.1:4586-6209 GCA_964470715.1 uncultured Microthrixaceae bacterium
CTGGTCAGCACGTTCGTGTTCGCCGTGCTGTACGCCCTGCTCTTCGGGGTGCTCGGGTCGGTCGGGGCGCTGTTCGTGGCGTTCGGCCTCTGCTCGGCGGTCAACACAGCCGCCAACCGGCGGCTCACCTTCTCCCTGTCCGGGCGCAGCGAGCGCAGCCGCCACGTCCTGGCCGGCGCCGCCGTGGCCGCCTTTCCCCTCGTGCTCGACCTCGCCGCCCTCGGGGCCTTGGCCGCCGCCGGCTTCACCGGCCTGGGCGCCCAGCTTCTGGTGCTCACCCTCGTGAACGGCGTCGCCGCCGTCGCCCGCTTCCTGCTCCTGCGCCGCTGGGTCTTCCGCCCCGCCGGCGCCGCCGCGATCCCGATCGACCGATGACCCTGACCGCTCCGTCGCCCGCCGCCGAGGTCCCGCCGTCGCGCCCCGCCCGAGGTGGAGGAGAGCGCCTCAGGGATCCGGCGGCGCTCGCCTCCACCGCCGGTGCCTCCGGGACAGGCGCCGCCGTGACGGGCCTGCGCCGGCGGGTCGACGGGGCGCTGGACCGCCTCGGCCTCGGCCACCTGGCCCACCGGGTGTGGCAGTTCGTCCGCTACGGGGCGGTGTCGCTCATCGCCACCCTCACCAGCCTCACCGTGCTCGGCGCCCTCGTCGCCACCGCCACCCTGACGCCCGGATGGGCCAACATCGTCGCCACCGGCGTGGGCACCGTCCCCTCCTTCGAGCTCAACCGCCGCTGGGTCTGGGGCAAGACGGGCCGGCGCTCGCTGGCCGCCGAGGTCGTGCCCTTCTGCGTGCTGTCCTTCGCCGGCCTCGCCCTCTCGACCCTGCTCGTCAGCACCGTCGGGCAGTGGGCGGCCGGCGCCGGCCTCGACACCTTCTGGCGCACGGCCGCCGTCGAGGTCGCCAACCTGGCCGCCTTCGGCTCACTGTGGATCCTCCAGTTCCTGGTGCTCGACCGGGTGCTCTTCGCCCGCCGCTCGCCGTCACCCACCCCGACGCCGGCCACCCCGTCCTCGCGGCGGAGCGCGGTCTCGGGCCTCTCGCCGCGCCGAGGCCAGGGCACTTCGGTCGGTGTCGACCGCGCCGTCGCCCTCGACGTCGGCTCCGACATCGGTGAGGGGGTGGCCAATGATGCGTGCCACCACCCCCGGCTCGCCGTGCCCGCCTCGGCGGGCGTCGCGGCATGATGGCGTCCCCGGCAGGGATCGAGGCGCCTGCGTCTTCCCAACGCCTCGCCGGCACCGCACCGAGCGTTCCGCGGGACGCCGGCGACGTCCTCGGTCCATCCGTGGCGCCGCAACCGGCGCCGGTCTCGCCGCCGGTGCGCCGATCGGTCAGGATCTGGGACGTGAGCGGCGCATCCCGGAAGCACGCCGGCCGGCCGTGACGCTGCGCGCCCGGCTCACCCTGGGCCTCACCCTGCTGGCGACGGTCGGCCTGGTCACCTTCGGGGTCGTCACCTACTCCCTCTACGCCCGCTCGCGCTATGAGCAGGTCGACGACCAGCTGCGCTCGTCGGTCACGCCGATCACCCTCACCATGGCCAATCAGGCCGGCGGTGAGGCCGGCGGCATCGACGTCGACGGCGACGGGCGCACCGGCGGCCAGTTCGGCTCGCTGCCCGGC
>CAYYDZ010000111.1:6309-9358 GCA_964470715.1 uncultured Microthrixaceae bacterium
TCGTGGCCATCCCCCTCGACGAGGTGGACCAGTCGCTCCACCAGCTGATCCTCATCGAGACCGTCGCAGGGGTGACCCTGCTGGTCCTGTTGGCCGGCGGTTCGTGGCTCATCCTCCGGCGGGGCCTGCACCCGCTCGAGCGCATGGCCACCACGGCCCGCACCATCCGGGCCGGCGACCTGCACCAGCGGGTCGAGCCCGCCGACGACCACTCCGAAGTCGGCGAGCTGGGCCTCGCCATCAACACCATGCTCGAAGAGCTCGAGGTGGCCTTCGCCGAGCGCGACGCCACCGAGCGCAAGCTGCGCCAGTTCCTCGCCGATGCCTCCCACGAGCTGCGGACCCCGCTCACCTCCATCCAGGGCTTCGCCGAGCTGTTCCGCCTCGGCCAGGACCGACCTGCGCCTGCACAGGACATCGACCTGCCCGTCATCCTGCGCCGCATCGAGGAGGAGTCGGCCCGCATGAAGACCCTCGTCGAGGACCTGCTGATGCTGGCCCGCCTCGACGAGACCCGAGAGATCGAGTCCGCCCCCGTCGACCTCGCCGTGCTCGCCGCCGACGCCTGCAGCGACGCCGTGGCCGCCGCTCCCGACCGCAAGGTGACCCTCGACGCCCCCGACCCCGTCGTCATCAAGGGCGACCGCGACCAGCTGCGTCAGGCAATCGCCAACCTCGTCACCAACGCCATCAAGCACACGCCCGACGGCTCGCCCATCGAGGTCGGCGCCCACGTGGTCGGCGACCGGGCGGTGGTGACGGTGCGCGACCACGGGCCGGGCATCGCCGGCGAGGACGCCGAGCGGGTCTTTGACCGCTTCTGGCGGGCCGACGAGTCCCGCGTCGGCAACGGCGCCGGCCTCGGCCTGTCCATCGTGGCCGCCATCGCCACCGCCCACGGCGGCGAGGCCTCGGTCGAGAACGTCCCCGCGGCCGACGGCGGCGGCGCCCGCTTCACCCTCCGCCTGCCCCGCTGACCCCTGCCGGCACCGGCCGGGCCGGCAGAGCCACCGGTTCTCAGGTGATTCCCAGGTGGGGCCGAGGGCGGTCTGATCGGAGGGGATGAGGATCGGCAGATGGCCCTCACCCTCGACGCGCCGCCGCCGGCGATCCCCGATGACCCCGAGCGGGAGCCGACGCCCGCGGACGCACCGCCGGACCGGGGCCGCCTCCGCCGGCCGCCGGCGGGGCTCGTGGTGGTGACCCTGGTCTCGTTCGCGCTCAACGCCTGGGCGCTGAGCCTCAACGGCCTGGGCAACCAGTACTACGCCGCCGCCACGCGCTCGATGACGACGTCGTGGTCGAACTTCTTCTTCGCCTCGCTCGACCCCGGCGGGTTCATCACCGTCGACAAGCCGCCGGTGGCGCTGTGGATCGCGGCCCTGTCGGCGCGGGTGTTCGGGGTGAACAGCTGGAGCCTGCTGCTGCCCGGCGCCCTCGCCGGTGCCGCCGCGGTGGCGCTGCTCTGGTGCATCGTGCGGCCCCGGTTCGGGACCGTGGCGGCGACGGTCGCCGGCCTCGTCCTCGCCCTCAGCCCGGTGAACGTGGCCGTGAACCGCCTGAACATCCCCGAGCCCTTCCTCATCCTGTTCCTCGTCGCGGCGGCGTGGGCCATCCTCCGCTCTGTCGACGACGAGCGCCACTGGGTGCGCTGGGTCCTCGTGGCGGGCGCGTTCGTCGGGCTCGCCTTCAACACCAAGATGCTGGCCGCCTACATCCCCGGGCCGGCCCTCGCCCTTGCCCTCGTGGCCGGGGTGGCAGGGATGGGCGCCGGGGCCTGGTGGGCGCGGGCCAAGCGCCTCGGCGTCCTGCTGGTCAGCACCCTCGTCTGCTCGGCGCCGTGGATCTTCGCGGTCGACGTGCTCGCCGGCGACCACCCCTACATCGGCGGCAGCACCGACGACACCGTGCTCGACCTCGTCCTCGGGTACAACGGGCTCGGTCGGGTCAACGGCGGCGCCGGGATGGTCGGGGGCGGTGCGGGTCCGGGTGGCGGCGCCGGCCCCGGCCCCGGCGGCGGTGCGATGGGCGGCGTCGGCGGGATCTTCGGTGGCACCGCCGGCCCGTGGCGCCTCTTCTCCGACGCCGTCGGGGGCCAGGTCGCGTGGTTGCTGCCCCTCGCCGTGGCGGCGGCGGTCGCCTCCCTCTGGCTCTGGCGGACCGACCGGGTGCGCCGCGCCCACGTCGCCCTCTGGGCGGGGTGGGCCGCGCTCTTCGCCGTCGTGTTCAGTCGGGCCGAGGGGACGTTCCACAGCTACTACACCTCCGCCCTCGTCCCCGGCGTCGCCGCGCTGATCGGCATCGGCGCCGCCGCGGCCGTCCCCCTCATCCGCCGTAGCCGCTGGTGGTTGGCCGTGATCGGCGCCGCCGGCGCGGCGACGGTGCTGCTCCAACTCGAGCTCTCCGGGCGCCTACCCGGCTTCTACGGCTGGACCCGCGGCCCGCTCGTGCTCCTCGCCGGCGCCGCCGTGGCCGCCGTGGTCTACGGCCTCGTCACCCGACACGGCCGGACCGTGCTCGCCGGCCTCGGGGTGGGGCTCGCCGCGCTGCTCGTCAGTCCCACGGCGTGGGCGGTCAGCGAGACCGCCAACCCGGTGCTGAACTCGACCCTGCCCCAGGCCGGCCCCCGCGAGGGCACCGCCGGATCGAGCTTCGGCTCGGCCTCCTCCAACGGCGACCCCGAGCTGGCCGCCTGGCTCGAGGCCCACACCGACGGCGAGACCTGGGCCCTCGTCGTGGGCTCGGCCCAGACCGCCTCCGGCCTCATCGCCGACCAGGGCGTCTCGGTCATGGCCCTCGGCGGGTTCATGGGCACCGACCAGACCCTCACCGTGGACGAGTTCGCCGACCTCGTCGACGCCGGCGCCGTCCGCTACGTGCTGGTCAGCGGCGGCGGACCGATGGTCGGTGGCGGACCCGGCGCGATGGGCAGCGGGTCCTCCTCGGTGCTGAGCGCGGTCGCCTCGTCGTGCACCGTGGTCAGCGGCGCCGACCTGCCCGAGTCCTACGCCGGCTCCCTCTACGACTGCGCCGGCCGGGCCGACGCCCT
>CAYYDZ010000112.1:0-7871 GCA_964470715.1 uncultured Microthrixaceae bacterium
AGGGGCAGGAACTCGACGTGGGTGAAGCCGTGGCGGCTCACGTGCTCGGCGAGAGGCGCGGCGATGTCCCGGTACGACGGCAGCGAACCGTTCGGGCGACGCCACGAGCCGAGGTGCACCTCGTAGACCGACACGGGGGCGTCGACGGTGTGGCGCTCGGCGCGAGTGGCCATCCACTCGTCGTCGCCCCACTCGTGGGTCCCGCCACCGATCACCGAGGCCGTTGCGGGCGGCTGCTCGGAGCGTTGGGCGAAGGGATCGGCCTTCTCCCGGGTGTGGCCCTCGTGGGCGATGGCGTACTTGTAGCGCTGGCCCTCGTGGGCGCCGGACACCACGCCGGCCCAGATGCCCGACGAACCGCACGGCGAAAGGCGGTGCTCGTGGCCGTTCCAGCCGTTGAAGTCGCCGACCACCCACACGCCCTCGGCCGAAGGCGCCCACACCGCGAAGCGGATACCGCCCTCGACGGGGTGGGCGCCGAGGTGGTCGTAGAGACGGCAATGCGTGCCCTCGTTGAAGCGCCAGAGGTCGTCGTCGCTCAGGCCGAGGTCGGTGGGCACGTCGGTCATCGGTTCACTCCTGCCCCGTCGTCCGTCCGATTGCCGCGAGCGGCCCGCAACGCGTCGAGACGGGCGGCCACCGCGGGGTCGGCCGCCACTTCGTCAAGCGTACGAGCCATCTGGCGCCGCCAGTTGGGCACCTCCGGCCCCGTCCCGGGCACGTTCTGGGGCCGATCCTCACCCCAGAGGTCCTCGAGCGTCACCACCACCGAAGCTGCGTCGGACCGGCCCAGCCACCCGAGCAGTGCAGCCAGCACGTCGAGCGGATCGTCGCTTCTCGGCGCGCAGCCGTCGCGTGTGAGCTGCTCGAGGACGGCCGCCCGCCGCTCATCGGCAAGGGCGGCCCAGAACGCCGCGAACGGTGCCATGTCGTGGGTGTTGACCACCGCCACGGAATCGGCCGGCGCCCACCGGGCGTGAGGGGCGGCGTCGAGCTCGAACTGGGTGGCGTACATGCCGAGGAGGCGGTGATCGGCAAGCAACTCGTTCACCTCGGGAGGCACGGTGCCGAGGTTCTCCCCCACCACCACCGCGCCGGCGCGCCAGGCCTCGAGCGTGATGACCGCCGCGAGCTCCTCGGCCGGATAGTGGACGTACGCCCCCTCGCTCGCCGCGCCGCCGGGGATCCACCACAGCCGGTGCAGGGCCATCACGTGGTCGACGCGCACCACGCCGGCGTGCCGCAGCTGGTTGGCGAGGCCGGCACGAAGGTAGGCGTGGCCATCGACGCGCGACGCCTGCGGGAGCATCGGCGGGAAGCCCCAGCCCTGGCCGGCGGGGTTGAACTCGTCGGGAGGCGCGCCGACCTCCACCGAGCGGGCGAAGAGGCCGGGTGCCCGCCACACGTCGAAGCCGTCGCCGTGCACCCCGAGGGGGAGGTCGAGGTAGAGCGACTGGCCCCGCTGGGCCAGCCGGGCCCGCAGGTCGGCGAGCTGGGTCTCCATGGCCCACTGGGCGTAGCGATGACGGAGCACGGCGTCGGGGTCGTCGGCGGTCAGCGCCCCGCCGGGCGCCGGCGGGCCGTGCTGATCCACCTCGGCCCGCCAGCGGGCGAGCTCCTCGACGTGGGGGCGCTCGGCAGTGAAGGCGTCGAGCTCGTCCCGGCGGCGGTCGCTCAGGCCCGCGACGAAGCCGCCAAGCGCGGCCCGCACCCGCAGGACCTCGGCGTCCCAGTCCACCAGGCCATCGACACCTACGACCGCTGGCCCCGTCGTCGCCGTGGGCACGCCGGTGGCCTCGGGGAGGGCGGCCAGGTCGAGGTGGCGCTCGTTCCAGGCGAGGCGGGAGACGGGGACGTAGGGGCTGGACTCACCGTCGAAGGTGGCGAGCAGCGGCAACGTGCCCACGAGGTCGCCGCCCAGGCCACCCACCCAGTCGGCCAGGGTGGCGAGGTCGCCGACGTGGCCGACCCGCGCCGGACCGGATCGACGCAAGGCGTACACCGGCGCGAACACGCCCCAGCCACGTCTCGGCGCCGGGGCGAGCCGGGGTGCCGCCAGCAGGTGGCCGACCTCGGTGCGGTCGTCGGCGGCCACCAGGACGCGGTGGGCACCCAGGGGCAGGTCCTCGCCCAGTGCCACCCGGTGGGCGACGTGGGCCACCCCGTCGACGTCCGCCCGGGCCGTCTCCACCACGGCGGACTCGTCGAGGGACAGGCGACGGCGGCTGCCGTCCTCGAGCACGAGCTCGATCTCGACGGGCCGGCCCAACGAGGCCACCGGCCGGCGCAGCTCGACCGCCGGCGCCGCTCCCGACCAGCAGACGGTGGTGGGCTCGACCAGGTTGCGCCAGGCCCGGCGGTGCAGCACGGCGTGGGACCCGGCGATGGCGGCTGCGTCACCGGCGGCGAGGCCCATGGTGTCCAACAGGGCCTGCAACACCTCGACCGGCGTCTCGTGGAGGGCGCCTGCGATGTCGTGGTACGTGGTGGCCACACCGGCCCCCCATGCCAGCTCGCGCAGCCCGGCCGGCACCGCGTCGAGGCTCACGCCCGGCCGCCGCTCACGATGGCCTGTCGCCGGCGGCGAGGGTGTCGAGCAGGCCCGCCAGGGGGATCCAGCTCCATTCCGGCCGGTTGCCCAGCTCGTAGGAGAGCTCGTAGACGGCCTTCTCCAGCACGAAGGCGTCGAGGAGCGTCCGCAACGCGGCGGAGTCGGCGGGCAGGAAGTCGGCGTCGCCCGCCTCCCGGAGGTAGGCGCCGAGGAACCTGCCCGCGGCCCAGCCGTACCAGGCCCGCGCCCATGCGGCGGCTCGGGCGGCAGACTCGCTGCCGCTGGCCAGCAGGCCCCGGTCCTCCTCGCGACGCAGGCCGACGAGGGTGGCGTAGTGGAACGAGCGCAGCATCCCGGCGACGTCACGCAGCGGGGATCGGCGGAGGCGGCGCTCGGTGATGGATTGGAGGGGCTCGCCCTCGAAGTCGAGGAAGACGATGTCGCGGCCGGTGAAGAGCACCTGACCGAGATGGAGGTCGCCATGGGTGCGGATGCGCCGGCCGCCGAGGCGCGCCTCGCGCAGGGGCTTGAAGCGGTCGAGCAGGTCCACCTCGCGCGCCAGCAGCGCCGCCGCGGGCTCGCCCACCTCGTCGGGCAACTCGCCGAGCCGCCTGCGCAACGAGCCGAGGGTGCGGGCGGCGGCGCTGCGCATGGCCTGGTGCAGCGACCGCTGGTCGAGCAGCGACAGGTCCTCCGAGCCGAACGCCGGATCGTCGGTCGGCACCGCCAGGGCACGGTGGAGTTGGGCGGTGCGCACGCCGAGCAGGTCACACACCTCGAGGAGGGCCCCCGTCGCCCGCAGGGCCACCTCGGGGAGCACCTCCTCGGTGCGGTCCAGGGGATGGGCGGAGCTGCCGGGGTCGGGCGGCACCTCGTCGAAGGTGTCGCGGTAGAAGCGGCTGAGGGCATCGATCGTGTGCTGCCAGAGGTCGCCCTCGTTGGGGACGAAGCCCTGGAGGATGGCCACCGTGGTCGGCTGGTGCGGCTCGGCTTCGTACTCGAGGGCGCCGAGCAGCGGAGGGACGTGCTCGAAGTCACGTTCGTTCAGGAAGCGTGAGACCTCCAGGTCAGGGTTGATGCCGGGTTCGAGGCGCCGGAACACCTTCATGACGGCTTGGTCGCCCACCACCACCGAGGTGTTGCTCTGCTCACCGCGCAGGACGCTGAGGTCCTGGTCGGCGAAGTCGTCGGCTCGCCGCCGCAAGGCCGGCGCCGGTGAGCCGAGGAGGGCCCCGGACTCGCCGGGGCGCGGCCGCCGGCTGCGGCAGCGGTCGAGCAACGCTCGGGCCGCGGGCGGCTCCCACAGACCCTCGCTGAGCACTCGGGTCTCGCCCCCCGGGTGGCGCAGTTGGGCCACCACCCCGAGGCTGAGCTCGCTCACCAAGGCGTCGGCCCGCTCCCCCCCGACGATGGCGAGCGGCAGGGCGAAGGTGGCGGGCTCGCCTTCACGAAAGCGCACGTGGACGAGTACCAGGAACGACGGGACCGCCGCATCCCGCGACGCAAGGGGGACGACGTCGGCGATCCGAACCGTCGCGATGGCCCGGTCCTTGCCGGGGAACCAGCGCCGTTGCGCGAGGTGGTTCGGCAACAGGGCCTCGAGGTGGCGGCGGGCGGCGCCCTCGAACACCGAGTCCCACGGACCATCGAGCTCGAGCACCGGCACGGGCCCGCCGGTGGCCGCGCCCTGCACGGGCGCGTCGGTCTCTTGGCGGGTCAAGGAGAACCAGTGGAACGCGTAGGGGCCCAGGGTGACGAGGTAGGGCAGGTCGCCCACCGGGGGGAATTCGGTGCGGCCGAACAGCTCGACGGGGCGGGCGCCGGCGTGCTCGGCGAGGTCGAGCTCGGCGTACTGGGCCGAGCCGGCGAGGTTCGCCACGACGAGGACGTGCTCGTCCTCGTGGGAGCGCACGAAGGCGACGATGCGGGGGTTGTCGGGCAGCAGCATGCGCAGCGTGCCCCGACCGAACTCGGGGTGGCGACTGCGCACGTGCAGGACCTGGCGCATCCACCGGTACAGCGAGTTCTCGTGGGCCTGCTGCACCTCGACGTTGACCATCTCGTAGTGGAACTCGGGGTCGATGATGGTCGGCAGGTAGAGCTTCTGGGGGTTGGCGGTCGAGAAGCCGGCGTTGCGGTCGGGCGACCACTGCATCGGCGTGCGCACGGCGTCGCGGTCGCCCAGGTAGACGTTGTCGCCCATCCCGATCTCGTCGCCGTAGTAGATGACCGGCGTGCCGGGCAGGGCGAGGAGCAGGCCGTTGAGCAGCTCGATCTTGCGGCGGTCGTTGCCGAGCAGCGGGGCGAGGCGCCGGCGGATGCCGGCGTTGATGCGCATCTGCGGGTCGTGGGCGTAGACCCGGTACATGTAGTCCCGCTCCTCCTCGCTCACCATCTCGAGGGTGAGCTCGTCGTGGTTGCGCAGGAAGATGGCCCACTGGGCGCCCTCGGGCACCGGCGGGGTCTGGTCGAGGATGTCGACCACCGGGAAGCGGTCCTCCATCTGCACCGACATGAACAGGCGCGGCATCAGGGGGAAGTGGAACGACATGTGACACTCGGGCTCGTCGTCGTTGCCGAAGTACTCGACCGCGTCCTCGGGCCACTGGTTGGCCTCGGCCAGCAGCATCCGGTCGGGGAAGTGCTCGTCGACGTGGCGGCGTAGCGAGCGCAGGAACTCGTGGGTCTCGGGCAGGTTCTCGCCGTTGGTGCCGTCGCGCTCGTACAGGTAGGGCACGGCGTCGAGGCGCAGGCCGTCGACGCCCATCTTGAACCAGAAGTCCATGGCGTCGAACACCGCCCGGTGGACCTCGGGGTTGTCGAAGTTGAGGTCGGGCTGGTGGGAGTAGAAGCGGTGCCAGAAGTAGGCGTTGGCGACCGGGTCCCACGTCCAGTTCGAGGTCTCGGTGTCGTGAAAGATGACCCGGGCCTCGGACCAGCGGTCGGGATCGTCGCTCCAGACGTACCAGCTCCGCCAACGGCTGCCCGGCGCGGCGCGACGCGCCCGTTGGAACCACGCGTGCTGGTCGGAGGTGTGGTTGATGACCAGCTCGGTGACGACCCGCAGGTCGCGCCGGTGGGCCTCGCGCTGCATCCGCTTGAACGCGGCCAGCGTGCCGTAGGACGGGTTGATGGCCCGGTACTCGGCGATGTCGTAGCCGTCGTCGCGCAGGGGCGACGGGTAGAACGGCAGTAGCCAGATGGTGTTGACGCCGAGGTCCTGGAGGTAGTCCAGGCGGCTGGTCAGCCCGTCGAAGTCACCGATGCCGTCGCCGTCGCTGTCCTGGAAGGCGCGGATGTGCAGCTCGTAGATGATGGCGTCCCGGTACCAATCGGGGCCGTCCGAAAGTGGAGTGATCGGCGGCAGGGGCGCGGGGCCGTGCGGACCGTACGGGGTCATGCGGGGCTCATCGGGAGGCTCATGCTGGGCTCGTTCGAGGGCTCATGCGAGCGGGGGCTCGGGGTGGAGGGTGAACACGTGGGCAGGAAGGACCGCCGGGTCGAGCTCGACGTAGTTGTCGGCGCCATGCCAGGTGTAGCGGGCGTCGCTCAAGCGATCGTGGACCTCGAACGAGCCCGACTCCAGACCGAGCTCGGCCAGGTCGAGGTGCACGACGCCGGCGCGCCGGTGGTGCGGATCGGTGTTGACCACGACGAGGACGACGTCGGCCCCGTCGTCGGTGCGCTTGGAGAAGCACAGGAGGTCGTCGCCGTCGACGTCGTGGAAGCGAAGGGTCCGATTGGTCTGGAGCGCAGGGTGGGCGCGGCGCAGCCCGTTGAGACGCCCGAGCAGCGGCGCCAGCGAGTCGGGGCGGTCGAGGTCCCAATGGCGGATCTCGTACTTCTCGGAGTGCAGGTACTCCTCACTGCCCGTGTGGCGGGGCTCGTGCTCGCCCAGCTCGAAGGCGGGCCCGTAGACGCCGTAGCTGGCAGCCAGGGTGGCGGCGAGCACCGCCCGCGCCGCGAAGGCCCCCCGCCCCCCGGTCTGCAGGTACTCGGTGAGGATGTCGGGGGTGTTCGGCCACACGTTGGGCCGCAGGTACTCCCTCACCTCGCCCTGGGTGAGCTCGGTGAAGTACTCGCGCAGCTCCCACGGTGCGTTGCGCCAGGCGAAGTAGTTGTACGACTGGCTGAAGCCGAGCTTCGCCAGACGCTCGAGGACCCGGGGACGGGTGAAGGCCTCGGCCAGGAACAGGACGTCGGGGTGCTCGGCCCGCACCTCGGCCAGCAGCCACTCCCAGAAGGCGAAGGGCTTGGTGTGGGGGTTGTCGACCCGGAAGATGCGGACGCCCTCGCCGACCCAGTGGTCCACCACGCCCTTGAGCGCGTCCCACAGGCCGTCGCGGTCGACCGTGTCGAAGTCGATCGGGTAGATGTCCTCGTAGCGCTTGGGTGGGTTCTCGGCGAACTGGATGGTGCCGTCGGGGCGGTGCCGGAACCACTCGGCGTGCTCGCTCACCCAGGGGTGGTCGGGCGAGCACTGGAAGGCGAGGTCGAGGGCGATCTCGAGGCCGTGCGCATGGGCGTCGGACACGAGCGCCCGGAAGTCCTCCGGGGTTCCGAGCTCGGGGTGGATGGCGGTGTGGCCACCGTCGGACGAGCCGATGGCCCACGGGCTGCCGGGGTCCCCCGTGCGGGCCGTCAGGGCGTTGTCCCGTCCCTTGCGCCCCGTGACGCCGATGGGATGGACGGGCGGCAGGTACAAGACGTCGAAGCCGAGCGCGGCGAGGTCGGGCAGGCGGGCGGCCACGTCGGCGAAGGTGCCGTGCGCGCCCGGCGTCCTGCCCGCCGAACGGGGGAACAGCTCGTACCAGGTGCTGAAGCGGGCCCGCTCGCGCTCGACGAGCACCGTGCACTCGGGGTGGACCGTGCCGGCGCTGCGGTCGGCCAGCGGGTCCATGAGGCGGGCGATCGTGTCGGCCGCGCCGGAGAAGGTGGCGGCGTCACCGGCGAGGAGCGGCGCCGCGGCGGCGCGCAGGCGCTCGCCGGCCCGCGACGACGCACCGGCGGCGGCCTCCTCGACCAAGCCGGCGCCGATCCGGAGGTCCACCGTGACGTCTTGGCCGGCCTGGATCTTGGCGACGACCCCGACCAGCCACGAGCGGAAGGGATCGACCCACGCTTCGACGGTGAAGCGATGGAGGCCGAGGCGCTCGACGGTGAAGCGGGCCGTCCAGTGGTCGTTGCCGACCGGTTCGAGGGCCACCGCCGACCAGCGACCGCCCGGCGGGCGGTGCAACAAGCGGGCCGCCACCGTGTCCTTCCCGTCGGTGAAGACGTCGGCGGTGACCACCACGTCCTCGCCGCTCACCCGCTTGAC
>CAYYDZ010000112.1:7971-9356 GCA_964470715.1 uncultured Microthrixaceae bacterium
GGGCCGTTGGTCTTGAGGCTGTGGCGCACCATGGTCAGCCACGCCACGGGGATGCCGTCGGCCGTGCGCTCCTGGAACAGCGGCACGACCTGCTGCTCGAGCAGGTCGTACAGCGCGCCGGCGTGGCGGGCGTCCTGGGCGTCGTGGTCGGGATCGGTCTCGCCGTCGATGGCCCAGCCGTTGCCGCCGTCGTAGGCCTCCGCCCACCAACCGTCGAGCACCGACAGGTTCAGGGCACCGTTGATGGCGGCCTTCATGCCGCTGGTCCCGCTCGCCTCCTCAGGGGGCCGAGGGACGTTGACCCACAGGTCGCACCCGGCGACGAGTTGGCCGGCGAAGGAGAGGTCGTAGTCTTCGAGGAACGCGACGCGGTCGGCCACCTGGGGCACTCCCTTCAGCTCGAAGGCGCGGGAGAGGATGGCCTTGGCGCCTTCGTCGAGGGGGTGGGCCTTGCCCGCGAACACGAACTGCAGCGAGGGGTCGCCGGTGAGCAGGCGCACGCCTCGCTCGGGTTCCAAGGTGAGGAGGTTGAGTCGCTTGTAGGCCGCGAGGCGGCGGGCGAAGCCGATGGTCAGGCGATCGGGGTCGAAGCCGACCTGTGCCGCCTCGGCGTAGCCCGTGGGCTCACCCCGCCGCAGGCGGTCGCTCGCCGAGCGCTCGCGGATGAAGTCGACCAGCAGGCGGCGGCTCTCCGTGCGGGCCGCCCAGAGCTCGGCGTCCGAGATGCCGTCCACAGCCTCCCAGGTGGTCGGGTCGTCCGCTCGCGCCAGCCAGCCGTCGCCGAGGTGGCGGTCGAGGAGGCGCTTCATGGGCGGGCCCAGCCAGGTGGGGACGTGCACCCCGTTGGTGACGTGGGTGATGGGGACGTCGGCCACGTCGCCACCGAACAGCGGCTGCCACATCTCGCGGGCCACCTCGCCGTGGCGCCGGCTCACCGCGTTGATGGACCGAGCGCCGCGTAGAGCGAGGGGGGTCATCCCGATGCGCCCCTCGGGATCGCCATGGTCGACCCGGCCCGTGGCGAGGAGGCGCTCGGCCTCGCCGGTCGCGCCGGCGACCCGGTGCAGCATCTCGCGCGCCTCAGCGGGATCGTAGGTCTCGTTGCCGGCGGGGACCGGGGTGTGGGTGGTGAACACGAGGCGGTCGCGGGCACCGGCCCACGCCTCGTCGTAGTTGGCGCCGGCGTCACGCGCCCGGCCCACGAGCTCGGCCAGCGCCAGCGCCGGGTGGCCCTCGTTGATGTGCAGGACCGACGGCTCGATGCCCAACCGGTCGAGCACCTGGACGCCGCCGAACCCGAGCACGGCGTACTGAGCGAGGCGCACCGACGAGATGCCCTCGTAGAGCCGCGAGGTGATCCAACGCCCGACCGTGGAGTTCTCGGG
>CAYYDZ010000113.1:0-1881 GCA_964470715.1 uncultured Microthrixaceae bacterium
TCGAAAAGGTATCGATCATCATCTCGAAGGGATCCCTCGACGGGATCTACCCCGGCCTGATCATGGCCAACGGCGCCCGCGCCGAGGGCATCGAAGCCAACCTGTTCTTCACCTTCTTCGGCCTCGATGCCATCCACCAGAAGCGCCACGACCACATCAAGATCGCCGCCGTCGGCAACCCCGGCCTGCACATGGCGACGTGGGCGGGCGCCATCCCCGGCGTGTCGAGCATGCTCACGCACTACATGGAGCACAAGATGGAGGCGCTCGACATCCCCTCCATCCCCGAGTTCGTCGAGATGATCGCCGACACCGGCGCCGGCCTCTACGCCTGCAAGGCGTCGGTCGACCTCTTCGGCCTCGCCGAGGAGGACCTCATCGAGCAGGCTCGCGAGATCATCACCGTCGGCGAGTTCTACGAGATGGCCGCCGGCGGCGAGATCATCTTCACCTGACACTGGGTCCTCGAGCGATCACCTACGGTTCTGGCTGTGCGCCAAAGCCGGGTCCCTCTGTTCGTCGTGCTGGCGGCGCTCCTCGGGATCGCCGCCTGCTCGTCGTCGGGCGAGTCGGCCTCGACGGAGACGTCGGGCGCCGAGCCGGCAACCACCACGACCACGGTGGCGGCCTTCGACCCCGCCGCGGTCGGCGAGGTCACCGTGGACGGGCCGATCACCGGCGGTGCCGGCGAGGCGGTGCTCGCCCAAGGCGCACCGGACCTCGCCACCAAGGGCTACCTGGAGGAGGAGTTCTTCGTCTCGGGGACGGCGTCGTCGTACGCCAGCGCCGAGCCGCTCACGAGCGACGGGCAGTGGACCGTCGAGCCTGACGAGTCGGCTGACTACACCACCCGCATCCTGGTGCGCCGACCGGCCGACCCCGCCGACTTCAACGGCACCGTCTTCGTCGAGTGGCTGAACGTCTCCGGCGGCCTCGACGCCCCGGCGGTGTTCACCCAGGCACAGGTCGAGCTCCTGCGTTCCGGCACGGCGTGGATCGGGGTCTCCGCCCAGACCGCCGGCATCTCCGGGGAGGGCGGCCTGGGGTCGGCGCTGCGCCTCCAGAACGCCGACCCCGTGCGCTACGCCGCCCTGTCCCACCCCGGCGACAGCTTCTCGTACGACCTGTTCAGCCAGGTCGGCGCCGCCGTGCGCACCCAGGCGGACACCGTGCTCGGCGGCCTCGAGCCCGAGCGGGTGTTCGCCACGGGTGAGTCGCAGTCGGCGTTCCGCCTGAGCACCTACGCGAACGCCATCGCCCCCCGGGACCACGTCTACGACGGCTTCCTCATCGTGAGCCGCAGCCTCGACGGCGACGCTCTCTCCCAGGCTCCGCAGGCCGACATCGCCGCGCCGAGCCCGACCCTGTTCCGCGAGGACCTCGACGTGCCCGTCCTCGTGTTGACCTCCGAGACCGACATCGCCGGAGGCCTCAGCTACGCCGGTGCCCGCCAGCCCGACACCGACCGCTTCCGAGGCTGGGAGGTGGCCGGCACCGCGCACTACGACGCCTACGGCCTGGTCGTCGGCCCCACCGACGACGGCTCCGGCGCGGTCGACGTCGCCCTCTTCGACACCCTGTCCGACCCGCCGAGCGCGATCTACGGGAACATCATCTCCTGCGACCGGCCCTTCAACGCCGGGCCCTTCACGTATGTGGCCCGCTCCGCCGTGGCGTCGCTCGACGAGTGGGCCCGCACGGGCGACGCGCCGGCGGAGATGCCCCGCCTCGACCTGGACGAGGACGCCGGTGACGTGTCGACCGACGACGACGGCATCGCCCTCGGCGGCATCCGCACGCCGCAGGTCGACGTGCCCATCGCCACCCTCTCCGGCTCCGGCCAGCCGCCCAACGGCTTCTGCGGCCTCTTCGGCACCACCA
>CAYYDZ010000113.1:1981-9335 GCA_964470715.1 uncultured Microthrixaceae bacterium
CTCTCCGGCTCCGGCCAGCCGCCCAACGGCTTCTGCGGCCTCTTCGGCACCACCACCCCGTTCGACGCCGCCGACCTCGCCGCCCGCTACCCGTCCCACGACGCGTTCGTCGAGCAGTGGGACACCGCCGTCGACGCCGCCGTCGAATCCGGGGCCGTCCTCGAGGCCGACGCCGACCACCTGAAGGCCGCCGCCGCGCAGTCCACGATTCCCAACCGATAGCCCAACGCGCGCTGCGGGAGGTTGACCGCCGGAGCCGGGCCGCGCCACCGACGAACCGGACGGCGAAGCCGGCCCGACGGAGGAGGGCCCAATGTAGGGTGCCGCCATGAAGTTCGGGATCGCCTTCGCCAACATCGTCACCTTCACCCAGCACGAAGGGTTGGTGACCCTGGCCCAGAGCGCCGAGGCCGCCGGGTTCGAGTCGCTGTGGACCATCGAGCACGTGATCTACCCCGAGGGCTACGAGTCGTCGTACCCGTACGACCCCAGCGGGAAGATGATGGCGGACGCCTCGACGCCCATGCCCGACCCGCTCATCTGGCTGGCCTTCGTAGCCGCGGCCACCACCACGCTGCGCCTCGGCACCGGCATCCTGATCCTCCCGCAGCGCAACCCCGTGGTCCTCGCCAAGGAGCTGTCCACGTTGGACTCGCTGTCGGGTGGCCGGGTCGAGCTGGGCATCGGCGTGGGCTGGCTGCGCGAGGAGTTCGACGCCCTCGGCATCCCGTGGCCGCGTCGCGGCGCCCGCACCGACGAGTACATCGAGGCCATGCGGGTGCTCTGGGACGGCGACCACGCCTCGTACCACGGCGACTTCGTGGACTTCACCGACGTCAGCAGCAACCCCAAGCCGGCGAACGGCCGGGTGCCCATCCACATCGGCGGGCACAGCCGCCCGGCAGCCGAGCGGGCCGGCCGCCTCGGCGACGGGTTCTTCCCCGGCAAGGGCGACATCCGCGAGCTCGTCGACATCGTGCGCCAGAGCGCGGCCGACGCCGGCCGTGATCCCGAGTCGATCGAGATCACCTACGGCGACGCCGAGCTGATGAGCGTGCCCGGCCCCGAGAAGGTCGAGGAGCTGGCCGCGCAGGGGGTCGACCGGGTGGTCGTCCCCTCGTTCATCTTCCTCGGCAGCCCCGCCGAGCAGCTGGCGGAGTTCGGCGACAAGATGATCGCTCCGGTGAACGGCTGACCGTCCCCGCAGCTCGGGACTTTCGGCCGTAGGCGCCTCTCGCGCCGCGGCGCACAATTCAGCCATGACCACGTCGACCGCGCCCCGCCATGGCACCTTCCTGTGGGAGGGCCGCCGCCTCGCCTACGAGGAGTTCGGCGAGGGCGATCAAGTCCTGCTGTACATGCACGGGATCCTCATGGACTCCGAGATGAACCGCGACCTCGCCGCGGCCCTGGCGGCCGTCGGCCATCGGGTGGTGCTGCTCGACCTCCTCGGCCACGGCCAGAGCGACAAGCCCACCCATGCCAGTGAGTACCGCATGGACACCTACGCCCACCAGGTGGCGGCGTGCCTCGACCACCTCGGCGTCGAAGAGGCCGTCATCGGCGGCGTGTCCCTCGGTGCGAACGTCGCCCTCCAGGTGGCGGTGCGGGCACCGGGCCGCGTCACGGCGCTGGTGTTGGAGATGCCGGTGCTGGAGTGGGCCGTGCCCGCGGCGGCGATGCTCTTCACTCCCCTCGTCCTCGGCCTGCACTACGCGCGGCCGCTGTTCACCGGGATCGCCGCCGTCGCCCGACGATTCCCGAACACCCCCATCGCTGCCCTCAACAGCAGCGTGCGGGGGTTCTCGTCCTCACCTGACGTGCTCGCCGCGGTGCTCCACGGCGTCCTCGTCGGGCCGGTGGCGCCTTCGGCCGACGAGCGCAGCCACATCAAGGCGCCGACCCTCGTCATCGCCCACAAGCGCGACCTGATCCACCCGTTCTCCGACGCCGAGAACCTCGTCGAGCAGCTGCCCGACGCCGAGCTGGTCTCGGCCCACAACTCGGCCGAGCTGCGTCTCTTCCCCGAGCGCCTCACCGGCGAGATCGCCGACTTCCTCGACCGCGTCTGAGCAGTTCAGTTCGGGGTGGACTCGTCGGGGAGCTCGGGCGACAGGTGCAGGGTGATGCCGAAGCGGCCGCGATCGATGCGGTCGTGTTCCCACCCACCCCGGATGCGGGCCGCGCAGGTCGCCATGCCGTGGCGGCCGATGGCGGCGATCACCGCCGGCCGGCATCGCTCGGCGTCGATTCCCACCACGCGCCCGACGTCGACGCCGTGCACCCGTACGCCGAGGGGGTGGGGATCGTGGGAGTTCCCGGGCAGCAGGACCAGCTCGGCGGTGACCGCGAGGTCGACCCCGTGGGGACGACGACCACCGGCCAGCTCGAGCAGTTCGCGCTGGTGGCGGGACTCCCCCACCACGGGCACCGCGGGCCCGTACGGCAGGGTCGTGGCCCCGTGGGGACTCGGCGGCGACGGGGCGGTGAGCAGGTCGTCGACGGGCAGGTGCAGCTGCTCGACGTGGGGCGGCCGCTCGACGCGCGGGTGCCGAGCGAGGTCCAGCACCCAGTCGGGGGCGGCGGCCAAGTGTGGGTCCGTGGGTGGCTCGGACGGCGCCCAGTGGTAGGCGTCACCGGCGGGATGCGGTGTGGGGGGGCACACCGCCAGGCCGCCGTCGTCGGCTTGGACGCCGACGCCGTGTGCGACGGGGCCGCTGAGGACGCGCGGCCCCGCGTGGCGGAACCAGCAGTGGCGCTCGCGCCCGGCGAGGCGGACCTCCGCGGTGGCAGGCAGGGGCCCGAGCTCGGCCTCGAGGTGGGCCAGCGTGCCGTCGCCACCGCCGGACTCGTCGACGGTCACGACGAGCAGACCCGAGAGCATGCCGGTGACCACGCCCACCCCGGCCTCGGGGTGCCGCCGCCACCAGCGCCGCAGCTCCTCCGCCGTGGCCCGGTGGTGCTCGGCGGGCTCGATGTCGACGAGCGCCTCGACGCCCCCGCCGGCGGGGTGGACGCGCACGGGCACCACCGACCACCCGCGCATCGCGGCGGCGAGGGCTCCGTCCAGCATCGAGCGAGCGGTCGGGACGGCGTCCACCGGACCAGTCAAGCCCACCGGGCCGCCCTTCGCCCCCGCCCTAGGCTCGCGCCATGATCGGTCCCGCCGACTATCCCGACCGCGCCGCGCTGGAAGGTGCGTTCGCCGCCCACGTCGACCCGGGCAAGGTGGACATCTGGCGCCTCGGCGAGCTGCAGCTCGTGATGGGCGAGCGCGAGGGCGCCCGCTTCCAGGACGCCTACTCGGGGCGCTGGTTCTACAACTGCCACTGCAACGGCGGGGTGTTCAACCTGGGGCACCGCAACCCCCGCGTCCTCGCCGCAGTGCGAGCGGCCATGGACCACGCCGACATCGGCAACCACCACCTCGTCAGTCCCTACCGGGCGGCCGCGGCCGAACGACTGGCCGCCACCACGGACGGCGCCCTCCCCGGCGTGGTGTTCTCCGTCGGCGGCGGCGAGGCCGTCGACCTCGCCTTGAAGCTGGCCCGCGCCCACACCGGCCGGGAGACCATCGTGTCGGTCGAGGGGGCGTACCACGGCCACACCGGCCTGGCCCTGGCCGCTGGCGCCGGCAGCGAGCGGGTGCTGTTCCACAACGAGCTGCCCGGCTTCGTGAAGGTGCCCTACAACGACCTCGACGCCATGGTCGCGGCCGTCGACGAGCGCACCGCCGCCGTGATCGTCGAAGCCATCCCCGCCACGGCCGGCTTCCCGATGCCCGCGCCGGACTACCTCGCCGGCCTCCGCGCCGCGTGCGACGCGGCCGGCGCGCTGCTCGTCGTCGACGAGGTCCAGACCGGCCTCGGTCGCACCGGCACCACCTGGTACGTGCAGCAGGAGGGCGTCACCCCTGATGCCCTCGTCACGGGCAAGGGCCTCTCGGGAGGCGTCTACCCCATCGCCGCCACCCTGCTCACCGCCGACCTGCACCGCTTCTTCGGCGAGCACCCCTTCTCCCAGGTGTCCACCTACGGCGGCGCCGACCTCGGATGCGTGGCCGCCGCCGAGGTGTGCGACATCATCAGCGAGCCCGGCTTCCTGGAGCGGGTGCAGGCGGTGGGCGCGCACCTCGAGGCGTCCTTCGCCGACCTCCCCTTCGGCGTGCGTCGACGGGGCATGCTCCTCGGCCTCGAGTTCGAAGAGGACCACGGGGCCATGACGGCCATGAAGCGCCTCTTCGACGCCGGTCTCTACGCCTTCTTCGCCTCGTTCGACCCCCGGGTGCTCCAGTTCAAGCCGCCTCTCACGGCCACCGACGACGACGTCGAGGCCATCGTCGCCATCGTCCGAGGCACCTTCGGCACCCAGGCCGCGTAGCCCTATCTTTTGTCGCTCGCTGTGTCATAAGATCGCCAGATGCCGAGCTTCGAACCCCACGAGCCGTTCGAGGGGGTGATCGGTCGGACCCTGGCCGAGTCCACCCCGTGGTGGCCCACCCCGCCCCATCCCGGCGAGGACGCCCCCAACGTCGTCGTGATCCTCATCGACGACCTCGGGTACTCCCACTTCGGGTGCTACGGCTCCGACATCGACACGCCCAACATCGACCGGCTGGCCGAGGGTGGTCTGCAGTACACCAACTTCCACGTCACCCCGGTGTGCTCACCCACCCGGGCGGCGCTGCTCACGGGCCGGAACCACCACGAGGTGGGCATGCGCTCGATCTCGAACTTCTCGAGCGGCTTCCCCCACATGCGCGGCCACATCACCAACCACGCCACCACGATGGCGGAGGTGCTCCGCGACGAGGGCTACACGACCTTCGCGGTCGGGAAGTGGCACCTGTGCGCCATGGAGAACGCCTCGGCGGCCGGGCCGTACGACCAGTGGCCGTGCCAGCGGGGCTTCGACCGCTTCTACGGGTTCATGGAGGGCGAGACCGACCAGTTCCACCCCGAGCTGGTCTACGACAACCACATGGTCGAGCCCCCGGCCACCCCGGAGGAGGGCTACCACCTCAGTGAGGACCTGGTCGACCACGCCATCGGCTTCGTGCACGACACGGTGTCCATCCGCCCCGACCGGCCCTTCTTCCTCTACCTCGCCTTCGGTGCCACCCACGCCCCCCACCAGGCGCCGGCCTCGTACCTCGAGAAGTACCGCGGCCGCTACGACGAGGGCTGGGACGTCGCCCGCGAGCGCTGGTTCGCCAAGCAGGTCGAACGGGGCCTCGTGCCCGAGGGCACCGAGCTGGCGCCGCGCAACCCCGGCGTCGAGCCCTGGGACGAGCTGCCGGAGAACCAGCGCCTGCTGGCCGCCCGCCTCCAGGAGGCGTACGCCGCCTTCCTCGACCACACCGACGACCAGATCGGGCGGGTCCTCGACTCGCTCGAGCAGCTGGGCCAGCTCGACAACACCATCGTCGTGCTGCTCTCGGACAACGGGGCCAGCCAGGAAGGCGGCCCCTTCGGCGTCATGCACGAGATGAAGTTCTTCAACTTCCTCATCGAGACCCCCGACGAAGCGGTGAAGCGCCTCGACGACATCGGCGGTCCGAACAGCCACGCCAACTACCCCTGGGGTTGGGCCCAGGCGGGCAACACCCCGTTCAAGTGGTACAAGCAGAACACCCACGAGGGCGGGGTCCACGTGCCCTTCATCGTGCACTGGCCCGCGGGCATCAGCGACGCCGGCGGCGTGCGCGACCAGTTCCACTGGGTCAACGACGTGGCTCCGACCATCTACGAGACCGTCGGCGTCACCGCACCGGACGTCTACCGCGGCTATGAGCAGATCCCCGTCACGGGCACGTCGATGCGCTACTCGTTCGACGACGCGGACGCCCCCACCGCCAAGGGCGTCCAGTACTCCGAGATGATGGGCCACCGCGCGATCTACGCGGACGGGTGGAAGGCCGTCACCCGCCACACCCAGGGCGTCCCCCTCGACGAGGACCCGTGGGAGCTCTACCACTACGAGGTGGACCGCTCCGAGTGCCACGACCTCGCCGCCGAGCACCCCGAGAAGCTGGCCGAGCTGATCGAGCTGTGGTGGCAGGAGGCGGAGGCCCACAACGTGCTGCCCGTCGACGACCGCCTCATCGAGCTCTTCGGCACCCGCTTCCGGGACCGCTCGCCCCACCCCGAGAGCCGCCGGTACACCTACTACCCCCCGATGACCCCGCTGCCGGGCCAGGTGGCGCCCGCCATCGGCGGCCGCAGCTGGGACCTCGAGGCCACCATCGAGCGTCCGGAGGGCGCCGGCGGGGTGATCTACGCCAGCGGCACGGCCAACTCCGGCCTCTCCCTGTTCGTCCAGGACGACCACCTGGTGTTCGACTACAACTGCTTCGGCGACCACCACGTGACCACGTCGAGCGTGCCGGTGCCCACCGGGGCCTCGGTGGTCGGGGTCCGCTTCCGCCGTGAGGGCAAGGAGGGCGACGCCACCCTCGTGATCGACGGCGCCGAGGTGGCCTCCCTCCACCTCCCCTTCGCCATGCGCATGATGAGCAGCGTGGGGCCGAGCGTGGCCTACGACCACGGCTCGCCGGTGAGCGACCGCTACGACGACGAGTTCCCCTTCGAGGGACACCTCGAGCGCGTCGACATCACGCTGATCAAGCCGGGCGACGGGTCCGCCCCGTCGGAGGCTGCGGAGGACGCCGCCACCGACGAGCGCTCGACGATGTCACGCCAGTGAGCACGACCGCAGCGCCGACCGCGCGGCCATCCCCGACGTCGGTCGGCTTCCACTTCGACATCATGTGCCCGTACGCGTACCAGACGTCGCTGTGGATGCGAGACGTGCGCGACCAGCTCGGCCTCGACGTCGCCTGGCGGTTCTTCAGCCTCGAGGACATCAACCGCGAAGCCGGCAAGAAGCACCCGTGGGAGCGGCCGTGGTCGTACGGCTGGTCGATGATGCGCATCGGCGCCCTCCTGCGCCGCATCGACATGGACCTGCTCGACCGCTGGTACCTCGCCGCAGGCACGGCCCTGCACGTCGACGGGCGCAAGCCGCACCGACCCGAGGTGGCCGAGGCCCTGCTCGCGGAGCTCGGCCTCGACCCCGCCTACGTGCAGCAGGCCATCGACGACCCCACCACCCACGACGAGGTGATGGCCGACTACCAGTTCGTGGTCGAGCGCGGCGGTTGGGGCGTCCCCACCCTCGTCTTCGACGACGACCAGACCATCTTCGGCCCCGTCCTCATCGAGCCCCCGACCGGCGACGCCGCGGTCCGCCTCTGGCACCTGGTGACGGGTTGGCTCGAATTCCCCCACGTGTACGAGATGCAGCGGCCGAAGCGCCGCGAGGACATCGAGGCGATCGCCCGCACCTTCCAGCC
>CAYYDZ010000114.1:0-9123 GCA_964470715.1 uncultured Microthrixaceae bacterium
TCGCTCACCATGGCGTAGAGGGTCGACGGCGCCGCCGCCACCTCCACGCTGACCTCCACTGGATCCGCCATGCCCCCATGCTCGCAGGTCGGCGACCGACGCGGGCGCTCAGGTGAGGACGGCCTCGGCTTCGAGAGGTGCGTCGGCGTCGGCGGGGGGCGGCTCGGCGAGCGGGTCGGGCAGGTCGTCGGTGACCAGCAGCAGGTACACCAGCGAGGCATTCAGGACGCCGAGCATCACGCCGGGGATGGCGATACCCGAGTCGTTGAGGGCGAAGCCCAAGACGGCCACCACGGTGAACCCGTAGAGGCTGGCCCGCTCCTGGGGGATGAGCTCCTGGATGCGGTGCAGCCGCCCCGGTGCCCGCCAGATCAGGTAGAGCACGAAGGCGAAGACCACCGGGACCATCAAGATCCACTCGGAGCTGGTCAGCACCGACAGGTTGGCGTCGAGCTTGCGGAAGATCACGGTGACGAAGGCGCCGAAGCCCTCGTCGCCGATGCGCTCGAAGAGCCGACCCAGGTGGGTGCGCTGCGCCTCGGGCCGGGCGAGGTCGAGGAAGCCCATCGCAACCATGGCCAGGACGCCACCGGCCACCCAGACGGCGATGGTGCGCCAGCGGATCTTCCATCCCAGCAGGGCCACCGCGGTGATTCCGGCGCCGGGCACGAACGACAGGACTCCCCCGACGTCGGATCCCCAGAACGGCGAGCCGTCGGCGATGACCGCGACCACCAGGATGGCCACCCCGATCCACGCGCCTCGGCGGCCTCCGACCCGCCAGGCGACGAGGCCGGCGAGGATCAGGCTGGCGGCGGCCAACTGGGCGAAGGCCAGGTTGCCCAGGCCGGCGAATCGCCCGGCGATGGTCGGCGTGTACCCGAAGGTGGTGTTGAGCTGGAGCGGGGCGCCGACGAAGAGGTCGATGACGAGCAGGGCCACGATCAGGCTGAGCACCCCGATGAGCGGGTCGACCACGCTGCCCAGTCGGCGCAACTGGTCGCAGACCAACCCGATCAGGACCGCCCCGGTCACGAGGAACAACCAGTACGGGGCCGATCCCAGCCGCTCGAAGGGCAACAGGCCCGCCAGGTACGTGGCCGGCAGCAGGGCCAGCACGCTGAGCGACGCCACTTCGATGACGCGTCGGAGTCGTGGGCGGTGCCGACGGAGGGCGATCACCGCCAGCACCCAGAGCGCCAGTTGCGCCACGACGAAGAGGGTGGAGACCGGTCCGACGAGGTCATCGCGGAAGAGCGCGCCGTCGTTCGCGCCGATGAGCCACTCGCGACGTTCTTCGGCCGTCCCCCCGGTGGCGGCTCGCTCCCAGGGCCGGCCTTCCATCTGATCGGGGGCCTCGAGGCCGAGCAGGTCGAGAACGGTGGGGGCGGTGTCGGCGAGGGTCACGAACCCGACCCGGCGGGTGACCGCCGACTTCAACAGGCCGGGCTCGACACCGGGGGCCCGAAGGCCGGCAACGGTGAGGTGCACGCCGGTCGAGGCGTGGTAGGGCCCTACCACCATCACGGCGTCGCGCTCGGGGTCCACGTGGGTGAGCAGGCGGGCCACGAGATCGTCGGTCCACTCGAGAGCGTCGGCGCGCATGCGCGCGCGCTGGCCCTTGGTGACCCGTGACCGGTAGGCGTCGGCGCGCACCAGGTCCGAGGCCTCGACGAGCACCACCGAATCCGAGCGCCACTCGTCCTGGAACACGGCGTCGACGGCGTCGAGGTCGAGGCGGCGTCCGAAGGGCGCGTCGGGATCCTCCTCGAGGAGTCCCGCACCGACCGAGCCGCCCGGCACGAGCCCGTCGGTGTCCATGAGCGCTCCGCCCACGGCACGGCCGAACTCGACGTCGAGCTCCTGCTCGGAACCGTCGGCGTTGCCGATGACCGCGCGATGGACCCCTTCCTCAGACAGCGTCTCGCCCAAGGCCCCGACCAGCGCGTCGTAGGGAAGACGCTCGTTCTCGGCCACGATCTGGGGCAGCCCGAGGTTCACCACCCCCTCGGTCACCTCCTCGCCCGTGCGTCGGCCGAAAACCTCTTCGGCCGGGTAGCCGCTGAACACCTCGCCCACGTCGAACGCGAGGCCATCGGCACCTCGGGCCCCACGCGCCCGGGCACCCGCGTCAAGCGTGGTGTAGCCGTCACCCGGCGTCGTACGGCGCACCACCGCACGGGTGGAGAGGTCGGCGATGGCCGACTCGTCGAGCAGGGCGTTGAGGTTGGGGGCGTCCTCGGTGTCGAGCTCCTCCCACGAGAGGGTCGGCACCGAGATGATCAGCACCCGGTCGACGGTGCGCTCGTCCACCTCGGTGACGGCCCCCGCCGCGCCGCTGCTCGTCGCCAAGAACGTCGTGACCACGACCACCAGGGCGAGCAGGGCGCCCAGCGGGCGCCGGCCGCGGGAGAGTGAGCTCACGACGCTGCCGCCGGTCCCGGTCGGTGGATGGTGAGCTTCTCGGGAGCCAGGTGGAACAGGCGCACCGCGCCCCACCACAGACCCAAGCCGACGCCGCCGACCGCGAGGAGCGAGAGCACGTCACCGATGCGGCTGGAGGGGTCGAGCGCGGACATCGCGAACCAGGCTGCCGTGGCGAGCACCACCGACACCAGCAGGGCCAGCGGGAAGGTCCGAGGGAACAGCGGCTCGTGCACCCGGCGGCGCAGGCCGATGCCGAGCACGACCGCTCCGAGGAGGAAGGCCACGGTGTGGCCGATGCCCAGGAGGTAGATGGTGGTGGTGCCGTCGCTGACCACCGACGACACCAACATGAAGGCCACGCCGACCAGGGCGCTCACCAGGGCCACGATGGCGGGCGTGCGACTGTCGCCGAGGGCGTAGTAGGCGGCGGCGAGCAGGCGGAAGGCGCCGTAGAACACGAGCCCGAGCGCCAGGGCCGCGGTGGCCGCGGCCATGAGCTCGATGCCGCGGGGGCTGTCGGCCTCCCCGAAGGCGATGACTGCCATCATCGGCACGGACAGGGCGTAGACGGCTGCCGAGACCGGCAGGACCGTGACCGAGAGGGCGTCGAGGCCCCACCGCACGGCGTTGGCGTAGCCCGGCAGATCGCCGTTGGCCACGTCGGTGGCCATCTCGGGGGTGACGGCGGTGTGGATGGGCTGGGCCAGCACGCCGTAGGGGGCGAGGAACACGTAGAACGCCACGCGGTAGGCCACCACGCCACCCTCGACCGCGCCGCCGAGGATGATGGCCGCGCCGAGCAACAGGGCGGCCCCCGTGTGCTGGAGCACGGCCCACCCGGAGAGCCGCAGGAGGCGCTGCACCGCGGCGTCGCGCGGCGCGAAGCGGGGGCGGAGGCGGAAGCCCCGCCGGTGCAGGTCGAACACGGGGATGGCCACGAAGGCGAGCACGCCGAGGGTGCCCCCGAGGCCGAGGACCACGATCTCCGTGGTGGTGAGCTCGAGGCCGGGGTCGGGGCCGGCGAGCAGGTAGAAGAGGATCATCGAGGCGACGATCACGATGGTGTTGCCGATCGGCGCCGCCGCCGGGAGCGCGAACACCCGCTTGGCGTTGAGGAGGGCGATCGAGAGGAACCCATAGGCGTAGAGCACGAGTTGCGGCAGGAAGAAGCGCAACAGCACCGTGGCCAGTTGCTGTTGCTGCTCGGCCACCACCGGATCGGTGACCGCGCTCGTGAGCAGGTCGGCGAGCCAGGGCGCGAACACCATGCCGAGCACGGTGAGGGTGCCGAGGATGACCAGGAAGATCCCGAGCAGCCCGCCGGCCTGGCGCTCGGCCTCGGCGTCGTCGTCTCGGTCGAAGAGGTCGACGAAGCTGGGGACGAGCACAGCCGAGAGGGCGCCGGCGGCCAAGAGCTCGAACACCACCGTGGGAAGGGTGTTGGAGGCCTCGAACGTGTTGCCGAGGAAGCTGGTGCCGAGCACCGCCGCGACCACGATGACCCGGGCGCCGCCGAGGGCGCGCGAGACGGCCGCGGCCGCCCCCATGCCCGCCGCGGCGCGGCCGACCGAGCGAGGGGCCGGGGCGTCGACGGGGTCGGCCGGCGGTTCGGGCTGAGCGGTCAGGGCGTCTCGGGCCATTCGGGCATCGGCCCCTGCGCGCCGGCCCCGTAGCCGTAGTGGCCCACGACCCCGCGGCTCAGGTCGGCCTCCGCGAGCACCGTAGCCAGGCGCCCGGAGGGACCTCCGAGGTCGTCGACCGTCGAGATGGCGGCTGCCCGCTCTGCGTCGTCGCGTACAACGGCCACGATGTCGCCCTGGGACGGGCCGCCGTCCTGCTGGCGGTACTCCTCGGCCACCACGCCAGGTTGCCCCAGGTTCACGAGCACGTCGGCCATGACCGCGAGGTGGTCGGTCGACGACAGATCGGACTCGGTGCCCGACACCAGCAGCACCTGGAACTGGGCGTCGGCCAGGTCGGTGAGCTCGTTGGCGCCGTCGCCGAGCTGCGAGAAGCTGAGGAAGCCGGCGTCGATCAGTGCGTTGGTGGCACCGTCCGAGGTGGCCCCCTCGGAGAGGTCCTGCAGGACCCGACGCCACGCCTGGCGCTGCATGGTCGCCGCGTCGGACACCTCGACGCCGATGGCCTCGGCCAGCGCCGCCTGCTCGTCGTCTTGCTCCAGCGCGAACGACGGATCGATCCACACCGTGCCGGGCACGGTGGCGCCCGCCTGCTGCAGCAGCCGGTCGGTGTCGTCGATGACCCCTTCGCTGACGCCCCGGTCGGCCATCACCAGCACGGAGCGTCCGTCGAGGCGGCCGTCGGCGGCCCACGGGGAGGCGTCCGTCAGCGACTCGTCGAGCTGCTCGTTCTCGGTGGCCAGGCGGTCGTTGGCCGCCTTGCGCTCGTCGAGCGTCTTGGACACGTCCTCGACCTGGTTCTGGAGGCTCTCGACCACCGAGGGGCCCACGAAGGTGGAGCCGACCACGATGCCGATGGCCAGGGCGAGGAACACGGCCACGATGGTGACCAGGTGGTAGCGGAAGGTGAGCACGTCAGAAGTTCCCGGTCAGGGTGACCCACATGTTGCGCAGCATCAGCCACACCGCATCGAGGATGGTCTGCAACGAATCGGACAGGAACAGGAGCACGAGCACCACCGCGAGGACCGCCAGGATGAGTAGACCGAGGTCGCGCCGGCGCAGGCGACCCTCGTAGAGCTTCGAGACGCCCTTGGCGTCGACCAGGATCGGGCCGATGCGCAGCCGGGTGAGGAACGTCGAGGACATGCCTGCCCGGCCCTTGTCGAGGAACTCGACCATGGTCGCGTGGGTGCCGACGGCGACGATGAGCGACGCTCCGGCCTCGTAGGCCAGCAACATCGCGGCGTCCTCGCTGGTGCCCTCGACCCAGAACTCCTGGTAGTCCACGCCCGCTGCCGCCAGCTCCTCGCGCCCGGGTCCCCGACCGTCGGGGTGGACGTGGTGCACGAGGTCGGCGCCGCAGTGCAGCGCCCGGTCCGAAACCGAGTCGTAGTCGCCGATGATGACGTCGGGCTTGAGACGGTGGGACAACAGGGCGTCGGCCCCGCCGTCGACGCCGATGAGGACGGGCCGGTACTCAGAGATGTACGGCCGCAGCGCCCGCAGGTCCTCGCGGTAGTCGATGCCGCGCACCACGATCAGCGCATGGCGGCCCTGGAAGTCGGCCTTCAGGGGCGGGATCTGCAGCGGGGCGAAGGTGAGCTCGGCCTCGTTGCGGATGTACTCCAGGGTGTTGATGGCGAACTGCTCGAGCTCTTCGCCGATCGACCCACGGGCGTGGTCCATGCGGGCCACGACATCGTCGTGGGTGAGCACCTTGCCCGTGGCGACCACCTCGTCGCCGACGCGGACCTCGCCGCCGTCGAGGGTGACGGTGTCTCCGTCCTTGAGACGATCGAGCAGCGAGCGGTCGACCTCGTCGAGCAACGGGATCCCCGCCGCGACGACCCGGATCGGCCCACCGTTGGGGTAGCGGCCGGAGATGGAGGGCGAGGCGTTCAGCACCGCCCCCGCCCGCTTCTCCACCAACCCGTCGCCGGCGACGCGGTCGAGGTCGGCGTGGTCGATGATGGCGATCTCACCCGGCTCGAGGCGCTTGATGAGGTCCTTGGTGCGGCGATCGACCCGGACGCGGGCGGTGATGGGCGCGTCGAGACCGGACACCTGGGTTCTCAGACGGCGCGCCATCTACGTCTCCAACATCGAGGGGGCAACGACGGCCCGTCGTCGGGGGCCACGGCGTTGCCGCAACAGAACCGTCACATCGTACCGCTCGGGCGGCGCCCGACGCGGTCAAGGGCCCGCAGGGGTGGGGTGGCGTCGATGACCTTCGAGAACGAGACCGCCTCACTCGCGAGGTTCAAACCGGCCACCACCACGAGTGCCGCGGTGCGGACCTCGGGCGCCGTGGCGAGCACCAGCGCGAGGCCGAGCGCACCGCCCACGACGTTGGCGCCGACGTCGCCGAGCATCAGCTCCTCGCGCAGGTCCGGCACGAGCAGGGCCGCCGCCGCACCCATCACGAGGGCCACCGGCGCCAGTTGGGGTGGCGCCTGGGTGGCCACGACGAGGACGGCGAAGCCCAGGAGGGCGACCTTGAGGGTGCGGCCAGGGGCGCGGTCGAACAGGTTGGCGAGGTTGGCGCAGAGGGCCACGAGGGCGGCGTCGAGCAGGATCCGCCCGACCGAGCCGGCCCGGGGCCCGGCCACCGCGACCACGCCGACCGCGGCGCCGCCGAAGAGCTTCAGCGAACCGGTGGTCAGGCGGCCGTGGGCCAGCGCGGCGAGGTGGCCCCTGAAGCCACCGGACTGGCCGGCGCCGGCGAGGTCGTCGAGCAGCCCCAAGAAGCCCAGGCCCAGCACGAGCACGAGCACCTGGGCGCGCACCGGTGCCCACTCGGGGTCGAACGACCACCCGGCTGCGTCGGCGAGGGTGACCACGCCCTGGGCGGCGATGGCGGCCAGCACGACGACGAGCCCGCCGGCGGTGGGCAGGGTGTGGTCGCGGTAGTTGGTGCGTTCGAGCGCGGCGATGGCGAGCACCGGCCGGGTGCTCCACCACCCGGCGAGACCGAGCGCGAGGCCGACCGCGAACGCGGCGAGAACCGTCACCGTGCGCTCAGCGCCCGCGCTCGCGGGCGGCGCTGGCCAACAGCTCGGCGGCGTGGCCGTGGGCCGCTTCGCTGTCGGGGGTGCCCGAGAGCATGCGCGACAGCTCGACGACCCGGGCGGGCTCGTCGAGGACGGCCACCTGGGTGGTGGTGACCGACCCGTCGTCGGCCTTGACCACCGCCACCTGGGCGTCGGCGAAGGCGGCCACCTGGGGCAGGTGGGTGACCACGAGCACCTGGTGGTCCGTGCCGAGCTCGGCCAGCGAGCGGCCGACGGCCAGCGCGGCGGCGCCGCCGATCCCGGCGTCGACCTCGTCGAACACCAGCACGGGAGGCCCGGCGGTCAAAACGAGGCGCAGGGCCAGCATGGTCCGGGCCAGCTCGCCCCCGGAGGCGACCTTCGCCAGCGGCAGCAGGGGCGCGCCAGGGTTGGCGGCGAGGGTGAACGAGACGTCGTCGCCGGGGTCCTCCTCCCCCACCGACACCCCGAGCACGGCCTTGGGCATGGCCAGCGCAGCGAGGTGGGCCTGCGTCGCCGCGGCCAACCCGGGGGCGGCCGCCCGTCGGGCCTGGCCCACGACCGCGCCGGCGGCGTCGACCGCGTCCACGGCCTTGTCCCGTCGGCGGTCGAGCTCACGCGCCCGCTCCTCGTAGGCCTCGAGGTCGGCGAGGCGCTCGCTGAGCTCGTCGCCGTACGCGATGACCTCGGCCAGGGACTCGCCGTACTTGCGGGTCAGCTCATGGAGCAACTGGCGGCGGGCACGCACCTCGGCGAGGCGCTGCGGGTCGTCGACGATCGACTCGCCGACGTCACGCAGCTCGGAGGCGAGGTCGCTGAGCTCGGCCTGCACCGCCAGCAGGCGGCCCTCGACCCCCGCGAAGGGCGGACGGCCCGCCACGGCCGCCAGTGCGGCCGCCAACCGGTCCTGGCCGCCACCGTCGCCGGTGAGCTCTTCGACCGCGAGCGCGGCGGCCTCCCGGTGGGCGACCGCGTCGGCAAGCCGGGCTTCCTCCGCATCGAGGCGAGCGTCTTCCGCCGCGTCGACGAGGCCGGCTGCGGCCAGCTCGTCCACCTGGTAGCGGAGCAGGTCGATCTCCCGTGCCCGGGCGCGCTCGTCACCCCCGAGGGCAGCGAGGCTCCGGTCGATCTCCGCGAGGTGCTCCCGGGCGGTCTTGAGCGGCGCGAGGTCCACTGCGCCGTAGCGGTCCAGAGCCCGTCGCTGGACCGACGGCGAGAGCAGGGACTGGTGGGCGTGCTGACCGTGCAGGTCCACGAGGCCGGTACCGATCTCGGCCAGTGCCGAGACGGTGGCCAGGCGGCCGTCGATGTAGGCGCGGCTGCGGCCGTCCCGAGGGATGACCCGGGTCAGGACCACCTCCTCGTCACCGCGCAGGAACCGTCCTTCGACCCTCGCCTCGTCGGCACCGGGCCGCACGAGCTGTGGGTCGGCCCGGCCCCCCATCAGCAGGTCGATGGCGCCGACGATAAGGGTCTTGCCGGCGCCCGTCTCGCCGGTGACCGCGGTCATGCCCGGGCCGAGCACGATGGACAGCGACGAGATGACGCCGAGGTCCTCGACCGCCAGCTCGCTCAGCACGCCGGGACCACCGCGGTCCTCCCGGCGGTCAACGATCCTCCAGGCCGAACTTGGTCTTCAGGATCGCGTGGAAGTCCCGCTCACCGAAGGTGACCATCCGGGCCCGGTGCTCCGAGCCCGTGCACACGACGGCGTCGTCGGCCACGAGCTCACCGAGGTTTCGGCCGTCCACCGAGAGGGTGGCCGGCCGGTGCCCGCAAACGACGAGGCGGATCTCGTCATCGGGGTTCAACACCAGGGTGCGGTCGAAGAGCATGTGCGGCGACACCGGGGTGAGCTGGAGCGAGCGGTGGGTGGGCGCCACGATCGGACCCCGCGCCGAGAAGGCGTAGGCGGTCGAGCCGGTGGGGGTGGCCACGATGAGGCCGTCGGTGGCGTAGGTGGTGAAGAAGCGCCGGTTGACCCACACCTCGAGGCGCACGGTGTGGCCCGACGGGGTCTTCTC
>CAYYDZ010000115.1:0-1170 GCA_964470715.1 uncultured Microthrixaceae bacterium
GACGCCCTCCTCGCCGAGCCCGCCCCACCCCCGAACCTGGCGGGGTCGTTCTCGTGACCGGCTGGGGTACAACGTCATGGTGAGGTTCGGGCGAGGCGGTCGGCGCACCATCCGTGAGGTGCTCGAGGCCAAGAAGGTCCCCGAGGCCGAGATCGCCGACGCCGAGCGCGAGGGCACCTTGCCCCTGCTCGCCATCGAACACCTCGTGTTCGACGAGCGGCCGCAGTTCGCCGCCGCCGACGTCGCCGACCACGTCGGCCTGCCCGAGGACGAGGTGTCCCACTTCTGGCGGGCCCTCGGCTTCCCCGACCCCCTCGAGGGCGAGGAGGCCTTCACCAAGGTCGACCTCGAGATGATGCACATCGCCGCCAACACCATCTCCGAGGGGGTGGTCGAGCCCGAACTGGCGTTGCAGATGGCCCGGGTCATCGGCTCGGCCATGTCGCGCGTCGCCAACGCCCAGATCGCGGCGCTGGCCAGCCGGGTCACCACCGAGGCCGCGGAGGAGGCCGAGCTGGTCGAGCTGGTCGAGGCCGGCGAGATCGACCCAGAGGTGGTTGCCGGCCCGGCGCTGCTCGAGCGCACCGAACTGATCCTCGACGTGATGCCACGCATCATGGACTACGTCTGGCGCCGCCACCTCCAGGACGAGGCTCGCCGGCAGCTGCTCCGGGTGCGTGACACCGAGGGCGGTGCCGTCGTCGTCGGCTTCGCCGACCTCGTGGGCTACACCGCCCTCAGCCAGCAGGTCCCCGAGCAGGAGCTCGCCCACCTCGTCGCCCGCTTCGAGTCGATGGCCACCGACACCGTCGCCGGCCTCGGCGGCCGCGTCGTCAAGATGATCGGCGACGAGGTGCTCTTCATCGTCGACGACCCCGTCAACGGCGCTCACATCGCCCTCGACCTCGCCGACGCCTTCCGCCAGGACGAAGCCCTCTCCGACGTGCGCGTCGGCCTCGCGCTGGGCTCGGTGATCGAACAGGACGGCGACGTGTACGGCCCCGTCGTCAACCTCGCCAACCGCATCGTCGGCATCGCCTACCCCGGCTCGGTCGTCATCTCCGAGGAGCTGCGCAACGCCCTGCGCGACGACGTCACCCTCAACGTCCGGTCCCTGCGCAGCCACACCCTCCGCGACATCGGCCGAGTCCGCCTGTGGCGCCTCCGCCG
>CAYYDZ010000115.1:1270-3641 GCA_964470715.1 uncultured Microthrixaceae bacterium
TGGGTGCCGGTGTCCGGGCCGGTGCCGACGCCTCTTGCTCGGCCGACCAGGAAGGGGAGGAAGGCGTCGTCGGCGAGGGCGTAGGGGTCGACGTCGCCGACGGCCACGGCGTAGCGCATGGTCTGGGGGCCGCGCTGCTGGCTGCCCTCCATGGGAGTCTGCGGGCCGGCGGGGAGGGGGCGGTAGGGCATGGGGCCCTGGGAGAGCAGGCCGGTGCAGCGGAGCAGGGTGAGGGCGAGGGCGCCGGCCGTCCTGCCGGTGTCGTCGAGGTCCACCAGCTCGTACTCGAGGAGGCCCTCGTGGGCGACGGTGAGGCCGCCGGCCTGGACGAACCGTCGTGACGGGTAGGTGGGCAGCGCCCGCTCGGTGGGGCCGCCCTCGGCGACGAGACCCCGCTCGACCACGGCGAAGGCGCACTCGGCGCGTGACGACGTGGCCCGATCGGGGAGGGGGAACCAGGCTCGGAGGCGGTGGTCGCGGGCGGCGTTGTCGAAGGTGGTGGTGACCCGCACGAAGGCCTCGCCCGCGTGGAGTTCGAGGCGGGTGGTCACCTCGGTGGTGACCTCGTCGTCGGTGCGGGCGTCGAGGCCGACCGCGGCGGTGGGCCAGCGGTAGGTCCGCACGACGTCGAGGGCGGCCCGCACCGGGCCCTCCTCGACCACGGTCACGGTCACGGCGTCGGGCGCGTCGACCTCCCGGTCGGTGGCCGGTGGGCAGTAGTTGTAGGTGTCGCCGACGTCGCCGCCGCCCACGAGGCGGCCCAACCCGGCGTGGCCGTCGAGGGAGAAGGTGCCGTCGGTGGCGTCGACCGCGACGGTGACGAGGCCGTTGGTGAGGGTGTGGCCGTCAGCGGCCTCTGCCGGGTGCGCGGGTGGCATCGGCTCGGTGACCGCGGCCCAGCCGTAGCCGGGGACGGCCTCGACCCGGGCCAGCACCTGTTGTTTGGCCGCCTGACGGATACGGATCTCCACCAGTGCCTCGTCCCCCTTGTCGCGCAGCAGCGCCTCGAGGTCGTGGACGGGAAAGGACGCCGGTATGCGCATCGCGTCGTCGATGGTCAGGACCACGAGGGCGCCTTGATCGGTGGGTTCGATCGAGTAGCGGTGGGCGCCGATCTCGTCGACGATCTCGGGCACCAGAGGGAGTGCCTCCGCCGCGGTGAAGGTGCCCAGATGGCCGTCGGCAGCCCACTGCCGCAGCACCTGCGTGCCGGGGACGTCGTCGTTGCCGGCCACCACGACGGCCGCGAGGCCGCCTCGGGTGCGGGCGCTCGGGTTCACCACCACCGAGCCTTCGTGGGCGAGGGTCATGGCGAAGCGGTCGACCGCCCGCGTCGCCAGGCCGTCGGCGATGTCGACGGCCTCGGCGTAGCGGTGCAGGACGGCGTTGCAGACCTCGTCCACCGAGCAGGCGCAGATCGAGTCGTGGGCAGCGTTGTGCACGACGTGGGTCCACGCTTCGTCGAGCAGGGTGGCCGGCCACCGGTCGGCGGGCTGGAAGAGCGCCCACAGCGGCTCGCAACGCGCTTCGAGGGCGCGCTCGGCGGTGGCCGCGGCCCGGCGCACGTCGGTGCGGTTGGAGGCCACACCCATGAGCAGGTTCGCGTGGGCGCCCGAACGCAGCTCGCCCTGCCAGGTGGGCAGGCCCTCGGTGGGGGCGCCGGCGAGGTGCTCGGCCAGCGACCCCACCCGCAGCACGAAATCGTCCTGGGTGCGGTTGGCCTCGTCGACGACGTAGCCCAGCCAGGGCATGGGCACCTGGTGGTCGGTGCCGTTCATCCAGAGCAGCGGGGTGGGCGCAGCCTCGTCGGCGCCGGCATCACCGGGGGCGCCGTCGAGCAGGGCGCCGTAGCGCTCGATGAACGACGCCATGCGCGCCACGAGGTCCTTGGCCTCCATGGGCAGCACCGAGCCGTTGCCGTACCCCTCGGGCAGGTACTCGGCCCGCACCGTCGAGCCGTCGGGCGCCTCCCACCAGAACGCGGCCCGGCCGATGGCGCTCGGCACACCCCGCCACACCACGGCGTGCTCGAAGCCGAACTGGCGCAGGATCTGGGGCATCTGGGCGATGTGGCCGAACATGTCGGGCAGGTAGCCGACGTCCATGGCGCCGCCGAACGAGGCCGCCCGGTCGAGGCCCTTGGCGAGGTCACGGATGATGGTCTCGCCCGACACCAGGAACTCGTCCATGAGGATGTACCAGGGCCCCATGGCCAGCCGACCCGAGAGGGCGAGGTGGCGCAGGCGCTCCTCCTGGTCGGGGCGCACCGCCAAGTAGTCGTCCACCACCGCCATCTGCCCGTCGAGCAGGAAGTGGGCGTAGGACGGGTCGGCCTCGAGGCGGGGGAGCAGCTCGTCGAGCAGGTCGACCA
>CAYYDZ010000115.1:3741-9007 GCA_964470715.1 uncultured Microthrixaceae bacterium
TCGTGGATCTGGGGCTTCGAGCACGGGGTGAACGAAGCCGGCGTGGCCATCGGCAACGAGGCGGTGTGGACGACGCTGGACGCAGCGGGCGCGCCCGAGGCCCTCATCGGCATGGACCTCGTGCGCCTCGGCCTCGAACGGGCCACGACCGCGGCGGAGGCGGTGGAGGTGATGACCACCCTGCTCGAGCGCCACGGCCAGGGTGGCCCCTGTCACCCGAACGGGGGACAGGCCTACTGGTCGTCGTTCCTCGTGGCCGACGCCGACTCGGCCGTCGTCCTCGAGACGTCGGGCACCGAGTGGGCGGTCGAGACCGTGCGCGACACCCGGGCCATCTCCAACAGACTGACCATCCCCGACTTCCACGATCGCCTCCACCCCGACACCGGCGGCCTCATCGAGCGCTTCGTCGATCCTCGCCTCGAAGCGAGCCAGGACCTCCTGGGCGCCGCTCCCGGCGACGTCGCCGCCACCAAGGCGCACCTGCGCAGCCACGTGGGCAACGACGGCTACTCGGTGTGCATGCATTCGCCGGCGGCCGACGCCACCACGGCGTCGATGATCGCGGTCCTCGGCGGGGCGCGTCCCCGCGGCTGGTTCCTGCTCGGGCGCCCGTGCCGGTCGGTCTACGTGCCGCTGTGGGTGGGTCGGCCCCTGGGCACGCCACCGACGTGGGAGCGCTTCGCCGCCCTCACCGACGACGACATCGACGCCGCCCGATCCCTCGAGGCCGAGCTCGACCGCGACGCGTCCGACGACGACGCCTGGGCGCCCGAGGCGTGGCGGCGGGTGGACGCTTTTCTCTCTGCTCGCGACCGGTGATCACCGCGCTCGCGTGCGTTAGCTTCGGGCCATGCCCAAGTTCGTCATGCTCTCGACCATCGGTCCCGACGGCTTCGCCACCCTCCGCGAGAACCCGCGGCGCCTCAAGGAGGTCAACCTCGACGTGGAGGCGATGGGGGTGAAGGTCCTGTACCAGTACGCCCTGTTCGGCCAGTACGACTTCGTCACCATCCTCGACGCCCCCGACGACGCCACCATGGCCCGGGTGGCCACCACCCTCGGCGCCCGTGGCACCCTCAAGACCACCACCCTGAAGGCCATCGAGGTGGACGACTACATCGACGCGATGGGCGAGGGCCTCGGGTAGGAGTCGGCCGACGCCGGGCGGGTCGCGTCGGGTGAGACCGGTGCGACCGGCGTGCTCGTCACCGGGCGGTCAGTACCACCAGGTGGACTTCTTGCGCTCCTTGCGCAGCGTCTGCTCGTCGAAGGGCACCGGCAGCACCTCGCCGTCGGAGAGGCGGCGCAGGCGGTAGCCGTCGTCGGCGTGGTCGGCGACCTCGAAGCCCTTGGCCCACTGCTGGTCGAAGCGCCGGCGCACCTCGACCTTGGTGCCGACGGGGAAGAGGGGAGCGGCGGCCATGGTGTCGGTGGTGGGGTCCTGGGTGGTGAGGGTCATCCCGTCTCCGGATGGTGGGTGATTCGTCGGATTCCGCCCCGCTCCCCTCGGGCATTTTCGACCTGTCGGGAAGCTGATGCAAGAGATACCGGACGAAACCATCCTCATGGTCAAGAGGAGGTAAAGGGGACGAGAAGGTTGTGTGGTGCGAGTCTTGCGGGTGCGCCCTCAGCCGTCGGCGATGGTCACCGACGCCTCGACGCGGATCTCGGTCCGCAGGGAGTTGGCGATGAAGCACTCGCGGTGGGCCACCTCGAGCAGGTGGTGCACCCGTTCGACGGTCGGCCCCGGTCCCACCAGCACCCGGGGCCGCAGCGTGATGGTCGTGAGGCGCACCGGTGGGTCGTCCTCGGGCATGGTGGCCTCGGCTTCGTCCTCGTAGCTGCGCACGTCGATGCGGGCACGGGCGGCGACGGCCAGGAAGGACAGCAGCTGGCACGACGAGGCCGCCAGCACCACGAGCTGCTCGGGGTTCAACAGGTCGGGGTCACCCCGGAAGGCGGGGTCGGCGGCCAGGTCCAGTGCGGCCCGCGCCGGCGGCGCCTCGGCGGTGTGGGTGCGGTCGTAGGCGTCGTAGCCCACCCCGGTCGAGCCGGACCAGTGGACGCGGGCCTGGTAGCGGTGCACGATGCCGTCGTCTGCCACCGGACCATGGTGCCAGGCCGGTCGGAGACGAAGTGCAGCGGGTTTCCCGCACGCGGCGCCCGCCGCGCCATGATGGCGTCGTGCCCACCGCGCCCACCCTGCGCAAGGCCCTCAAGGCCAAGTCGCCGGGGCTCGCGGTCGAGCGCTCGTTCTGGGAGGCCGGCCACGAAGTGGTGGTCGGCGTCGACGAAGTGGGACGGGGTTCATGGGCCGGGCCGCTCAGCATCGGCGCCGCCGTGCTGCCGCGCGATCGCCGGGTCTACAAGGTGCGTGACTCCAAGATGCTCACCGAGGCCGAGCGCGAGGCGCTGTTCGACCGGGTGGCGGACTGGTGTGTCGCCTGGTCGGTCGGGCATGCGAGCCAGGCGGAGTGCGACGAGCTCGGGATGTCGGCGGCGCAGAAGCTCGCCGCCCGACGGGCCATCGACGGCCTGGGGGTCGGCGAGCCCGACCAGGTGCTCATCGACGGGAACTGGGACTTCATCGGTGGAGGGAGGACCACCCGCATCGTCAAGGGGGACGCCACCTGCCTGTCGATCTCGGCGGCGTCGATCCTCGCCAAGGTGACCCGCGACCGCATCATGCGGGCCGAGGCTCCCAACTACCCGGGCTTCGACTTCGAGTACAACAAGGGCTACCCCTGCCCGCGCCACAAGGCCGCCCTCCAGTGGTACGGCCCGACGGCCATCCACCGCCGCAGTTGGGTGTTCATGGACCACCTGCCGTGGACCGGCTGCCCCCGCGTGCGACCGCCCGACCCGCAGGGCGTCCTCTTCGACTGAGGGGAGGCGGTCGTCGCCCGCAGCCGACGGGCGGTCGCCCGCAGCCGACGGGCGGTTGGTCGGTGAGCGGGCGGGTCAGTCCGACTGGGTGCCGACCTTGAGGTCCTTGAACGGCGTCGTCGAGTCGATGCCGGCGTCCTTGGGCAGGCCCAGCACCCGCTCGCCGACGATGTTGCGCAGCACCTCGTCGGTTCCGCCGGCGATGCGCATCCCGGGCGTGCCCAGCACGAACTGCGACCACGCGTAGGTGCCCCACTCGCCGGTGTCGGCGATGAGTCGGGGGCCGAGCACGCCGGCCACGAAGTCGGCGGTCTGGGTGAGGTTCTGGGTGAGGGCCATCTTGGCGATCGACATCTCGGGCCCGGGCGCCTGGCCGGCCTTGATCTTGTCGAGGGCGCGCTGGTTGGTGAACTTGGCCACCTGGAACTTGATGTAGAGGTCGGCGAGGGCCTGGCGGTGCACCGGGTCCTGGTCGAGGCCGAAGTGGCGCAGCATCTCGGCGAGGCGGACGCTGTTGGCCAGCCCCAGCCCGCCGCCGCCCCCGCCGGCGCCGATCGAGGCGCGCTCGTTCATGAGGGTGGTCAGGGCCACCGACCACCCCTGGTTGACGTCGCCCAGGCGGTGGTCGTCGGGGACCCGCACCTCGTTGAAGAAGACCTCGTTGAAGCTGGCCCCACCGGTCATCTGGCGCAGGGGCACGACCTCGACGCCGGGGGCGTGCATGTCCACGACGAAGCCGGTGAGGCCCTTGTGCTTGGGGAGGTCGGCGTCGGTGCGGCAGATCACCTCGCCGATGTCGCTGTACTGGGCGCCCGAGGTCCAGACCTTCTGGCCGGTGAGGATCCACTCGTCGCCGTCGCGCACGGCCTTGGTCTGGAGGCCGGCGAGGTCCGAGCCGGCGCCGGGCTCGCTGAAGAGCTGGGCGCCGACGAGGTCACCCCGGTACATCTTGGCGAGGTACGCCTCCTTCACCACGTCGGTGGCGTGGGCGAGGATGGTCGGGGCCACCATGCCGAGGCCGATCCCGAAGAAGCTCTGGTCCGGGATGGCGTACTTGGCCTCGAGCTGCGCGTAGGCCCGGTCGTAGGCCGCCGGCAGTTCCCTCCCGCCGTACTGCACCGGGCCGCTGATGTAGCCGAAGCCGGCGTCGAAGCGCTTGGCCCGCCAGGCCTTCGCCTCGGCGAGCTGGCGCTGCTCGGCCTCGGGGTCGACCTCCTCGAACAGGGCCAGGTCGTCGTCGCCCTCACCCCAGACGAAGCGCTGATCGGTGTCGCGGGGCTCGGCGTTGGCGTCGAGGAAGGCGGTGGCCTCGGCTCGGAACTCGTCGATGGAGAGGTCGGGCATGGCGCGCTCCTGGGGTCCGGGATCAACTTGACCGCTCGGTCAAGATAGTGGGGCGGTCGGGGGGACGACGGATCGGCCCTAGCCTGTGGCGGTGCGCCGTCCCCGCCTGGTCCTGTGGCTGCTCGTCGGCTGGACCCTCTTCGTCTGGGCCAACCGCATCCGCAACATCTGGACCGACGACACCCTGACCACGTCGGGGCAGGTCGGCCGATCGATGCTGGTGGCCTCGTTCGTGGTGCCGGCCCTGGTCCTGGCCGCGACCCTGCTGCGGCGCACCTGGGGGCGCTGGTTCCCGTGGTTCGTCCGGGCCTTCGCGGCGTGGACGGTCGGGGTGTGGGTCGTGCGCATGGTGGGCATCGCCGTGCACGGCCACGAGATCGGCTTCGTCGTGGTCCACGCCGTGCTCGCCGTGGTCTCTTCGGTTCTGGCCGTCGCCGCCTGGCGCACTACGATTCCCGCCGTCATGGGACAGCCGGTCACCGCCATCGAGAAGCCCGCACCTCGCCACGGCATGGTGCGCTTCGACATCAACCGCAGCATCACGGGCATGGACCACGAGCGCTACGTGGTCGGCCAGGAGATCCCGGGTGACCGTCCGCCCGACGAGCTCGCCCGCCGCCTGTTCGCCACCGGCTCGGTGAAGGCCGTGCACATGATCGGCAACTCGATCACGGTCGACCTCGTCGACGGCCGCGACTCGTCGGGCCTGCGCGAGGTCATCGAGGGGCTGTTCACCTTCTACCGCGAGGGCGTCACCCCCGCCGTCGTCGCGGAGTAGGCCGACCGCAACGCCCCCCACCTGGGTGGGGAGGGATCGGGTCGGCGCTCGGTAGCGTCGGACCATGGCATCGAGCGCACGCTTCAAGGTCGGGGTGCAGCTGCACCCCCAGCACTGCACCATCGACGAGCTGCGGTCGGCCTGGCAGGCCGCCGACGCCCTCGGGGTCGACAGCATCTGGACCTGGGACCACTTCTACCCGCTCTACGGCGACCAGGACGACGTCCACTACGAGGGCTGGTCGCTGCTGGCGGC
>CAYYDZ010000116.1:0-1254 GCA_964470715.1 uncultured Microthrixaceae bacterium
CCGCCTACGAGGTCCTCGGCGACAAGGTTGCGGCCCCGTTGGCCATCCAACTGGTGTACCCATCCACTCCCGTCGACCCTGCACCCGTCACGACGATGCCGCGCGCTCGCGGACGGGCCGACGTGGCGCTGCTGGGCGCCGGCAACTTCGCTCGAGCCACCCTGCTGCCCGCCCTCGACGACGCCGGTCTGCACGTGGCCGTGGTGGCTTCCGCCGGGGGCGTGTCCGCCGAGCGCCTGGCCGAACGGTTGGGCGCGACCCAAGTCACACCTGACGATGCCCTCGGCGAAGGAGCGCCGGACATCGCCGTGGTGGCCACACCGCACGACACGCACGCCCGGCTCACCGTGCAGGCACTTCGCGCCGACAAGCACGTCTTCTGCGAGAAGCCGCTGGCGCTGGACGAGGAGGAGTTGGACGCGGTCGTCAACGCCTGGCGGGCGGGGAGAGGGCAACTCGCCGTCGGCTTCAACCGGCGCTACGCCGAGGCCCTCGAGGTCGTCCGTGACGCCTTCACCCCCCGGGGTTCGTCGTTGATGGTAACCTATCGGGTGGCCGCGGAGCCGACGGCTCCCGGGCACTGGTACGGCGACCGCCGCCAAGGTGGGCGCCTCCTCGGCGAGGTCTGCCACTTCGTCGATGCCTGCGCTGCGATCGTCGGCCACGCAGCCGTGTCGGTGAGCGCGTCCGCATCGGTTCAGGGGGTCGAGACGCTGTTGGCCGAGGACCTCAGCCTCACGATCCGGTACGCCGACGGCTCCCTCGCCACGATCCTCTACACCACCGGCGGCGCACCCGGCATGGGGAAGGAGTGGATCGAGGTCCTGGGGGGCGGCCGGTCGGCGGTGATCGACGACTACAACAGCGTCGTCGTCGACGGGCGAGAGGTTCGGCTCACGAAGAAGGGAAAGGGACACGCCGAGCTCCTCACCGCGTTCCGGCGCGCGGTGGTCGACGGCACGGCCTTCGACACCGAGTCGGCGCTGCACACCACCGCCACGATGTTCGCCGCGGTCGCCTCCCTGACCACCGGGGCGACGACCGACCCGGCCGACTTCGGCGCGTGACGCGTAGCGACGGATTCACAGCCCGTGGTGGCGCAAGTACAGTCGGCCGGGTGAGCACCACCGCGGACACGGACCAGATCGACGAGGAGGTGGCACCTCTCGTCGATCGGCGGACCTTCCTCGACGACGACGATCAGGCCGAATTCGCACGGGTCGGCTACCTGCGACTGCCCCCCATCGACGCCGA
>CAYYDZ010000116.1:1354-3355 GCA_964470715.1 uncultured Microthrixaceae bacterium
TGTTCAGCGAGACCGACATCATCACGCGGTGTGATCTACCGGCCGAGCTTGCGGCCGCACCAGCGCCCGCCGAGGGCGCCGAAGTGCTCGAGGATCCGGACGACGGCGGCCGGGGCGACGCCGAAGGCGGTCAGCCCGGTCGGGTTGCCGAGTTGGTGGGCGCCTTGATGCGCCTCAACAACCGTCTCATCGAGCAAGCCGACGAGATCGTGCCCGTCCTCGACCCGGTGGAGTTCGCTTGGACCGCCATGCTCGAGGCCCGGTGGGAGGAGATCCGAGACGAGGCCAGGGCGGTCCTCGACAGCCGGGCGGTGCCGCTGATCGAAGAGGTCGTGGGTCGCAGCCAGGGCAACATCGGCGACTGGAACACCTTCGTCCTGCTCGCCCATGGCCACCGCGTCGAGTTCAACGCTGCGCTCTGCCCGACGACCGCGAAGCTGCTGGCGGACGTGCCCGGCCTGCAGTCGGCCCTGTTCTCGGTGTTCGCACCCGGGACGCACCTCCCTGCCCACCAGGCGCCGAACCGCGGCGTCCTGCGCTATCACCTCGGCCTCATCGTCCCCGACCCACCCGACTCCTGCCGGCTCCGGGTGGTGGATCAGACGCTGTCCTACCGTGAGGGCGAGAGCATCCTGTTCGACGACGTCTTCGAGCACGAGGCATGGAACGAAGGCCGCGGCCCCCGGGTGACGTTGCTGCTCGAGTTGGTTCGGCCGTTGCGAGCTCCCTACCGCCAGGTCAACGCCCTCACGCAACGTGCCTTCAGCCTGTACCCCGAAGCCCGTGGCGCCGTCGAGCGTCTCGAGCGCCTGGAGTGGGTGCGCAACAGCGGATCATCTGACGCCGCCTAGCCGGCGACGCCCGCAGGCGCGGACGGCCTGATCGGGAGCGGCCGATCAGAACAGCGTGTACAGCGTGTACGGCGCCGCGGCCTGGCCGACGGTGATGAAGACCACCAGCAGCCCGAGCAGCATCATCATGGGCAGGATCCACCACACCCGGTTGACCACCGCGTAGCTCGCGAAGTCACCGACGAGGCGTCCGAAGTGTCTGATCCGCAGCACGGGAACAACCTACCAATTCGACGAGCCGGGTCAGTCGAGCTCGAAGGTGGTCTGCCACCGGTCGTCGTGCTCCCAGTCGGGCTGGGCGACCTTCTCGAGGATGCAGTGCTCGAGCACCAGGTAGTCCATCTCGGTGCGCATGAAGCACCGATAGGCGTCCTCGGGGGTGCAGACGATGGGCTCGCCCCGCACGTTGAACGAGGTGTTGATCATGACGGGACATCCCGTCAGCTCGTCGAAGGCCGTGAGGATCTCGTGGAACTCGGGGCTCTGCTCTTGGCTGACCGTCTGCAACCGGGCCGAATGGTCCACGTGGGTGACCGCCGGGATATCCGAGCGCACCTCGTTCACCCACGTGCGGATGTCATCGGAGTGGCTCGGCGCGTCCACCCAGTGGCGCTCGAGCACATCGGCGGTGATCATCATGTACGGCGACTCGCCGGCGATGTCGAACCACTCGGATGCCTTCTCCGCCAGGACCGCCGGAGCGAAGGGGCGGAACGACTCCCGGTACTTGATCTTGAGGTTCATGATCGACTGCATCTTCGGGGAGCGGGGGTCGCCGATGATCGAGCGATGGCCGAGGGCGCGGGGCCCGAACTCCATGCGGCCCATGAACAACCCCAACACCTTCCCCTCGTCCACCAGTTCGGCCACTCGGGCGGCGCGGTCGGCCGAGGTCGCCATGCGCACGTACGGGTAGCCGGACTCGTCGAGGTAGCGCTCGATCTCGTCGTCGCTGAAGCGGGGACCCAGGTAGGCGCCGGACATGGCATCGGTGTGGCCGTCGGCGTGTCGGTCGTTGCCCTCGATCTGGTGCCACGCGTAGAGGGCGGCACCGATCGCACCGCCGGCATCGCCGGCCGCGGGTTGGATCCAGACGTCGTCGAAGGGGCCCTCGCGGAGGAGTCGTCCGTTGCTCACGCAGTTGAGGGCC
>CAYYDZ010000116.1:3455-8892 GCA_964470715.1 uncultured Microthrixaceae bacterium
GTCGTCGAAGGGGCCCTCGCGGAGGAGTCGTCCGTTGCTCACGCAGTTGAGGGCCACGCCCCCGGCCAGGCAGGCGTTGCGCTCGCCGGTGGTCTCGCGGGCGTGGCGGGCCATCCGGAGCACGATCTCCTCGGTCACGACCTGGATCGACCGGGCCATGTCCATCTCCCGCTTGGTGAGCTCGCTCTCGGGAGGTCGCGCCGGGGCCCCGAAGAGCCTGTCGAACTTCGCGTTCGTCATCTTCAGGCTGGAGAGGTAGCCGAAGTACGACATGTCGAGCGTGAACGAACCGTCTTCGTGGAGGTCGACCAGCGTGTCGAGGATCCGGTCGGCGTAGACCGGCTCGCCGTAGGGCGCGAGGCCCATGAGCTTGTACTCGCCCGAGTTCACCCGGAACCCACAGTGGTAGGTGAACGCGGAGTAGAGCAGGCCGATCGAGTGGGGGAAGTTCAGTTGCTCGGTGAGCGTCAGTTGACTGCCGCGCCCCACACCGACGCTGCTGGTGGCCCACTCACCCACGCCGTCGAAGGTGAGCACGGCGGCGGACTCGAAGGGTGAGGGGTAGAAGGCGCTCGCCGCGTGACTCTCGTGGTGCTCGGTGAAGTAGAGGTCCTTGGGCATCTTGTAGCCCATGGTCCGCAGGCCTTTTTCGATCTGGTAGGGGATCCACAGCTTCTCGCGGAGCCAGATGGGGATGGCCTGCTGGAAGGAACGGAACCCCTTCGGCCCGACCCGCATGTACGTCTTGAGGAGGCGGACGAAGGTGGTGATGGGCTTGTCGTAGAAGACGACGGCGTCGATGCCGTCGGGGTCGACCTCGCCCCGGCGCAGACAGAAGGACATGGCATTGACCGGCAGGTCGGCATCGTGGCGCTTGCGGGTGAAGCGCTCCTCCTGGGCCGCCGCGAGGACCTTGCCGTCCTGGACGAGGGCTGCCGCAGAGTCGTGATAGAAGCCGCTGATGCCGAGGATGTTCATCGGCCCCCGACGCTAGCGGCTTTGGGTCGTTCGCTCGCGGCCTCCTAAGGTCGCAGCGTGGTGCGGAGCAGCGAAGCCCAGACCACCGACGCAGTCGCATCGGCGAGCAACAAGGTGGCGAACGCCGTGCACCGTCGCCTCAGCGGTGGCGTCGGCCCGGTTGCCCTCCTGTTCGACGAGGGCGACGGGTTGGCCCGCGCCGTCCTCGGTGTGGTCAAGGCGGGGTGCGAACCCGTGCTCCTCCCACCCACGGAGACGCCGGCGGACCACGCGGCCCGGATCGCGGAGGTGGGCGCGTGCCTCCTCGTGGCGGACCGTGCCCACCTGGCGGGCGCGCTGGACCTCGCCGGTCCCGAGCTGGCCGTGGTGGGTGAGGCCGCCCTGGTGGAGGGGGCGTCGACGGCGCCCCTCGCCCTCGGCGGCCACGCGGCCGACGAGTCGAGCGCGGCGGGACGTCTCCCGCGGCACGGCCTCGATCCGGGTCGCCCGGCGGGAAGCCTGGTCCAGGTGCAGCCCGGCGATCCGACGCGCCCGCCCCTGTTCGTGGCCCACGACCTGGACGGCACGGCAGAGCGGTACCGGGGGCTCGCCCGAGCGCTCGGCGACGACCAGCCGTTGTACGCATTCGAGTCGCCCTTCCTGCGGGGTGACGCGCTGCCGTCCGGTGGGATCGACACCCTCGTCGAGCGCTACGTCGCCGAGATGCGGCGGGCCCAGCCGTGCGGTCCGTACTTCGTCGCCGGCTACTCCTACGGGGGGATCCTGGCCTTCGAGTTGGCGCGCCGCCTCGAGCGGGACGGCCAGGCCGTGGCCTTCGTGGGGGTCATCGACGTCGGTCCGGACAGTTCGGGCACCGAGTACTCGAGGCGTCGGCCGCCCCCGAGCCCCTGGGCGGGCATCCGGCCGCCCGCCGAGCCGGATTGGCCGCTCACCCGGAAGCTGAAGTACCACGGGTCCATCGCCAAGCGCACCCCGAAGGCGTTCGTGCGCCACTGGGCCAAGCGGTGGGGCTTCGACCGACCGCTCGTCTCCCTGCAGTGGGAACGGGACCTGCGCCGACACGGCACGGTGCGAGCCGGCCTGCGAACCTGGTACTCCTGGCAGCGGCTGTGGGAGTTGACGGCCCGGGACTGGCGGCCGTCGCCGTTCCGGGGCGATCTCACCCTGTTCTGGTCCCACGGCGTGGCGTCGGCAGACCCGACGCTCGGTTGGGACGAGGTGGTCGACGGCACGGTGACGGTCCTGCCTCTCGACGTCGAACACCGCCACGTCCTGGCCGACGAGAGCGTCGGGATCCTGGCCGGCGTGTTGCGCTCAGCGTTCGATCTCGCCGCCGAGCGACACGAACCCGCCTGACTGCCGCCTCGAGGCGGCGTGGGGCGGGCTTCAGCGGGGGCGGGTCCCGACCACGAGGTAGTGGGGATAGGGGTAGTGGCGGTCGATGGCGCGTTCGGCGACGGTGAGTCCCGCCTCGGCCATCCAGGCGGCCAGCGCCGCCGGCGCGGTGAAGGGGAGACCCGAGTCGGTGCTCTCGGTGATGCGCAGCACCTTCGTGGCCAGGACCTCCTCGGCTCGCGACCAGCGCAGCTTCCAGCGAGGGGTCTCGGCCGACTCCTTCACCACGAGGTGGCCGCCGGGGCGCAGCCGTTCCGCCAGCTGGGCGACGAGACGCTGTTGATGGTCGGGCTCGAGGAGGTAGAGCACGTCGAGCACGGTGATGGCATCGAAGTCGCCGTGGGCGTCGGCCAAGCCGGGGCCGGCGGTGAACGAGACGTTGGTCAGCCGTGGAGCGCGGGCCGCGGCGGCGCGGGCCATCGTGAGCTTGTCCTCGTCGATGTCCACGCCGTGCACGCGCCGAGCAGGCGAGCGTTCGGCGAGATGCAGGGCGAAGAGGCCGTGACCGGTGCCCACGTCGAGCACCCGGCCCGCGGCCGGGACCTCGCGCTCGACGATCGGGAACGGGCAGGAGAGCCACCGGACCCCAACGTGGGCACGAGTGGCGAGCGGGGCGCCCCGGTACCTCGAGAGCGGCCCCCTCCACGGGGAGCCGCTCTCCTCACTCGGGGTCAGGCCGGTGCGGCCGGCTCGTACATCTCCTGGTCGAGGTCGAGGCCCTCGGCGTAGAACTGCTCGGCCCACTTGCGGAACTTCATGATGGGGCCGTCCGCATCGGAGAGCGCGGGCTTGACGACGTACGCCTTGTTCTCCCAGATGGGCACGTCCTCGACGGTCTGGTGGGCGATGCCCTCCACGAAGGCCTCGGCCACCGAGGTGGTCAGGGCCTCGTCGCCGAGGTCACGGACCGCGAACGTCATGCGCAGCTCGGTGGTGTCCTGATCGACCGGGATGGCGCAGCCCAAGGTGATGGTGTCGACGAGCCCTGTGAACCAGGTCACGGCGTGGCCCGGACCGCAGCTGTCGGTGTCGATGCGACCCTCGACCAGACCTCGCGGCGTGGGGAACGGCTGGTAGAACCGCATGCGCGAGTCGGGGAAGGTGGTGGTGTACTCCTCCACGGCAGGCGGTGGGCTGGCGCCGGGCTCGATGCCCAGGTTCTTCTCGAACTCGACGAGGTGCTGCTGCACGTGGGCGGCGTCGGCCACCGTCTCGGCGATCTCCTGCCAGTGGGTCTTGACCTTGTAGTGCTTGCGGTAGGTCTTGGTGAACTCGGGGTGACCGTTCAGCTCGGGCACCTCGGGGATCTCCCACTTCGGTGCCTCGTCGGTGGGGTGGTACCAGGCGAACAGGGCACCGTTGCGCTCGACCACGGGGTACGAGCGGATCTTGGCCCGCTTGTTGGTGCGCTTGGAGTAGGGCACGTCCACGACGTGGCCCTCGCCATCGAACACCCAGTTGTGCAGCGGGCACACGAGCGTGTCGCCGCACACGTTGCCGCCGTGGCTGCCGTCCTCGCCGAGGCCATAGCCGAGGTGGCTCCCGAGGTGGGGGCAGAAGGCGTCCATGAGGTGGGCCTCCCCCTCCTCACTGCGCCACGCCACCAGGTGACGTCCGAAGTAGTAAAGGGGCACGGCCTTCCCGGCCGGCACCTCGTCGGGCCAGGCCACCTGGAACCAGCCAAAAGGCATGGGAAGGGGGTAACGCATCTCCAGCCGTCCTCCTGAGGCGCCCACTGGCCGCCCCGTCGCTTCACCGCTCGTCGCCCGAGTATAGGCAGAGAGCCCTGTCGGAGGCGAGGACGATGTCGTGAGGTCTGAGAACCGTGCGTCTCGCGGGCGGCCGTCGGCCGGAGTCCGGTGCCGCTCGACTGCGCTCGCGGTGGCCTCGGTCGCTACGATCTGTCTGCGATGTCGCCCGACGACCTGATCCTGGTGAGCGTCGACGATCACTGCGTCGAGCCGCCTGAGCTCTTTTCGGGCCGGCTCCCGTCCCGCTACGCCGATCGAGCGCCCCGAGTGGTTCGCCAGGACGACGGCACGGACGTCTGGGTGTTCGAGGGACAGGAGATCCCGAACATCGGCCTCAACGCCGTGGCCGGCCGCCCCCCCGAGGAGTACGGGGTCGACCCCACCAGCTTCGATGAGATCCGTCCGGGCACCTACGACATCCACCGGCGCGTCGAGGACATGAACGCCGGGGGCGTGCTCGGCTCGATGAACTTCCCGTCGTTCCCGCAATTCTGCGGCCAGGTGTTCACCAAGGCCGACGACAAGGACCTCGGCCTCGCCGTGCTCCAGGCCTACAACGACTGGCACATCGAGGACTGGTGCGGCGCCTATCCGGGTCGCTTCATCCCCCTGTGCGTCGTCCCGTTCTGGGATCCCGAGCTCATGGCCGCCGAGGTGCGCCGGCTGGCGGCCAAGGGCTGCCATGCCGTCACCTTCTCCGAGAACCCCGAGAAGCTCGGCCAACCCAGTTTCCACAACCCGCACTGGGATCCGTTCTGGAAGGCCTGCGCCGACGAGGGGACGGTCATCTGCCTGCACCTGGGCTCGTCCTCCGAGGTGACCATCACCTCGCTGGAGGCGCCCATCACCACCATGATCACGCTCCAGCCCATGGGGCTGATGCAGGCCGCCGCCGACCTGATGTGGTCCCGGGTGCCGCGCGAGTTCCCCGTGAAGATCGCTCTCTCCGAAGGCGGCATCGGGTGGGTGCCCTACCTGCTCGAGCGCGCCGACTACGTCTACGAGCACCACAAGACGTGGACGGGGTCGGACTTCGGCGGCAAGCGCCCGAGCGACGTCTTCCGCGAACGTTTCCTCGCGTGCTTCATCGACGACGCCGTCGGCATCGAGCTGAGGGACAGGATCGGTGTCGAGAACATCTGCTGGGAGCACGACTACCCCCACAGCGACTCGACGTGGCCGAACGCCCCCGAATCGCTGATGAAGGCCTTCGACGGCGTTCCCCGGGCCGACATCGACGCGATCACCCACCTCAACGCCTGCCGCGAGTTCCGGTTCGACCCGTTCGCCCACCGCCCACGTGAGGCGTGCAC
>CAYYDZ010000117.1:0-6221 GCA_964470715.1 uncultured Microthrixaceae bacterium
CGGGCGCCCACCTGCCCCTCGAGGGCCCACGTCATGGCCAGGGGCCACCAGTCGCGGCTGGCCTCGCCCAGCGCACCGGCGTCGAGATCGACCGGGCAAATCGACCGCAGGCGCTCGACGAGGGCGTCGGGGACGTCGACTCGCTGCCCGGCGAGGTGGTCGGTGACCGCGGAGGCGCCGCCCGCCAAGGCGATGGGTGGCGTGGGGGCGGCCGGGCCGAGGGGTTCGTCAGCCACCGTGGGCCACCTCGGGTGCGGAGAGCGGGAGGTCGGCGGCGTCGCGCTCGTGGGCGACGGCGACCTGGAACCCGTGCACCTGGCGCTGCTGCTCGGCCTCGTCCCAACCGAGCTCAGGAGCGAGCAGGGCGGCAACCGCCGGCGCCGCATCGGCCGTGGCGTCCCGGGCGAGCAAGCGGGCCCGGGTGCGGCGGGTGAGGACGTCGTCGAGGGTGCGGACCATCTCGTGGCGGGCGGCGTAGACGGCTTCGGCACGGAGGTAGGGCAACCCGGGCACCAGCGCTTCCCCGAGCGACGGGTCGTCGGCCACGAGGGCGCGCACCTCGCCGGCCTCGCCGCCGTAGCGCTCGGCAAGGTGGGCATCTCGCCTGGCCTCGTCCTCGAAGCCCTTGGCTCCCCGGAGCCGAAGCTTCTTGGTGAGGCTGCGCCTGGAGACCGGGTGGTCCAGCGGTCCGAGCAGCTCGACCACCTCGTCGACCGTGTCGGCGGCCATCTCCCGGTAGGTGGTGAGCTTCCCGCCGGTGATCGTCACCACCCCGGAGGGGGAGGGGGTGACCTTGTGCCGCCGGGACAGGTCGGCGGTGCGGTTGCTGGTGGCGTCCTTGACCAGAGGCCGAAGGCCCGCCCAGGTGCCCACGATGTCGCGCGTCGTGAGGTGGCCCTCGATGGCGCCGTTGATGGCGCCGAGCAGGTAGTCGACGTCCTCTGGGGTGCACTGCGGGTCGTCGATGGGGCCGTCGTAGTCGGTGTCGGTGGTGCCGATGTAGGTGAGGTCGCCCCAGGGCACCACGAAGACCGAGCGCTTGTCCTTCGGGACGGGGATGACCGCGGCGATGTCGTTGCGCACCAGCGACCACGGGACGGTGATGTGGATGCCCTTGGCGGGGCGGATCGAGTGCGGGTGCGCGCCCTCGTCGAGGGCGCGCACGTCGTCGGACCAGACGCCGGCGGCGTTGACCACGGCCGCGCACGAGACGTGCACGTCGGCGCCTCCCTCGACGGCGCGCACGGTCGCGCCGGACACCTTGCCGGCTGCGTCCTTGTCGATGCCCACGAGGGCGACACCGTTGGCGACGACCGCGCCGTGGTCGACCGACGCGGTTCGGGCGAGGGTGAGGGTGAGGCGAGCGTCGTCGGCCTGGGCGTCGTAGTAGAGGTACGCCCCGGCGAGGCGACCCCGGGGGAGCGTGGGCATGTGGGCCACGGCCTCGTCCACCGAAAGCCGCTTGTGGAGCTTGCCGATGCGGGCGCCGCCCGTGAGGTCGTACATCCACATGGCCGAGCCCATGGCCCGGGCCAGCTTCTTGTTGATGAGGCCGTCCTTCGAGAAGATCGGGATCAGGAAGGGCAGGATCTTGACCAGGTGAGGTGCGTTGTGGCGCAGGATCTGGCGCTCGCGCAGGGCCTGGTACACGAGGCGGACGTCGCCCTGTTGAAGGTAGCGCAGGCCTCCGTGCACCAGCTTCGAGGACTTCGAGGAGGTGCCCGACGCGAAGTCGTCGCGTTCGATCAGCGCGGTGCGCAGTCCCCGAGAGGCGGCGTCAAGGGCCACACCGGCCCCGGTCACGCCTGCTCCCACGACGAGTACGTCGAACTCGGTGGTGCCAAGCCGCTCCAGCGCCTCGGATCGGTCGAAGGGCACGGGTCCGCTCATACGGCACTCATACTAGGGAGGTGCCCTCCGCGACTGCCGGATCGCGCGGCGGTGGTGCTCCCCTCGGACCCCTCCGGCGGGGGACACAATCAACAAGAATTGTTGATTAGCAAGCCATGCAGTATGGTCACCCGTCGTGAGGGCGCCCGACGAGCTGACCGGCCTGTTCCGCCAGCGTGGCCTCAAGGTCACGCCGCAGCGCCAGTGCATCTTCCGGGTGCTCCACGAGACCCGCCAACACCCCACCGCTGAGTCCGTCTACGACGAGGTGCGCCAGGAGATGCCGACCATCTCGCTGCGCACCGTCTACCAGACCCTCAACGACCTCGCGGCGATGGGCGAGCTCCAGCAGCTCACCCTCGGCAGCGGCTCGTCCCGGTTCGATCCGACCGTCGCGCCCCACCACCACCTCGTGTGCGAGTCCTGCGGCCGGGTGAGCGACCTCCACGTCGACTTCCCCGAGGTGCGGGTCCCCGAGGACGCCGGCTTCATGGCCTCGAGCACCGAGATCGTCTTCCGGGGGCGCTGCGACGCCTGCCGGGCGGTGGATCGTTCGCATCCCAACCAATCCCAAGAGCAGCACAACCACAAGGAGCAAGCAGCCCATGGCTGATCTGAAAGGCACCAAGACCCACGACAACCTGAAGGAGGCCTTCGCCGGCGAGAGCCAGGCGAACCGGCGCTACCTCTACTTCGCCCAGAAGGCGGACGTCGAAGGCTACCCCGACGTGGCGGCGCTGTTCCGCTCGGTCGCCGAGGGTGAGACCGGTCACGCGTTCGGCCACTTCGACTTCCTCGCCGAGGTCGGTGACCCCGTCACGGACGTCCCGGTCGGCGCCACCGAGGACAACCTGAAGTCCGCCATCGAGGGCGAGACCTACGAGTACACCGAGATGTACCCCGGCTTCGCCCGGACCGCGCGCGACGAGGGCTTCGAGGAGGTCGGTGAGTGGCTCGAGACCCTCGCCCGCGCCGAGAAGAGCCACGCCGGTCGCTTCACCCAGGGGCTCGAGTCCCTTTCCTGAACCGGCGGTCCTGAGCAGTTCCGCCTGCTGACGGCCCGCTCCGGTGACCTCCCGCTCCGGCGGGTCGGTTGCCGGGGCGGGCACCGCTGCCCATCCGCACCGCACCTGCCCCCTCTGAGGGAGACCCACACCTCGTGACCATCACCTACGACCCCCAGGACCCCGCCTACTGGGACGAGACCGATCTCCGGGGGGAGATGACGCGGGTCTTCGACCTGTGTCACGGCTGTCGGATGTGCTTCAAGCTGTGCCCGGCGTTCCCGTCGCTGTTCGAGATGGTCGACGAGTTCGACGATCAGGACGCCGCCCGCATGACCCCGGCCCAGCAGGACCGGGTGGTCGACGAGTGCTTCAACTGCAAGCTCTGCTACGTCATCTGCCCCTACATCCCCGGCCAGAGCGAGTGGGAGCTCGACTTCCCCCGCCTGATGCTCCGGGCCGAGCAGGTGCGCCACCGCAACGAGAAGCAGTCGCTGAAGGCCAAGCTCACCACGCAGGCCCTTGGCCGCACCGACCTCGCCGGCAAGGCCAACACCGCGCTCGCTCCGCTGGCCAACAAGGCCATCGGTACCCCGGGCTCGGCCACCCGCAAGCTGATGGAGAAGACGGTCGGCATCGCCGCCCAACGGATGCTGCCGCCCTATGCACGCCAGCGCTTCAGCACCTGGTTCACCAAGCGCCGCGCCGCGGGCGCCACGACGGCGCCAGGGGCCGGGGCCGCCGAGCGCACCGGCACCGCCCTCCTCTTCCCCACCTGCATCGTCGAGTACCAGGCGCCCGGCGTCGGCCAGGACCTCGTCAAGGTGTGCGAGCGCAACGGGGTGGCCTGCGAGCTGCCCGAGGGCGAGGTGTGCTGTGGAGCCCCGTGGCTCCACGCCGGCGACGTCGACCGCTTCGTCGAGCAGGGCCGCAAGAACGTGACGACCCTCGCCGAGGCACTGCGCGCCGGTGGCCCGGACGCCACCGTCGTGGTGCCCCAGCCCACCTGCAGCTACGTCCTGAAGAACGACTACGTCGACTACATCGGCGGCCCCGACGCCGAGCTCGTGGCCGCTCGCACGAAGGACGCCGCCGAGTACCTCATGGGACTCCACAAGGACGAGGGGTCGCCTCCCCTGGACACCGAGTTCACCGGCGAGGTCCCCGAGGCCGTGACCTACCACGCCCCCTGCCACCTGCGGGCGCAGAACATCGGCCTCAAGAGCCGTGACCTGCTGAAGCTCACCGGCACGAAGATCACCGTGGTGAGCGAGTGCTCGGGCATCGACGGCACGTGGGGCTACCGCCAGGAGAACTTCGATGCCTCCCGCGGCGTGGCCCGCAAGATGGCGAACGCCGTCGAGAAGGCCGACAACGACGCCGTCGCCGGCGACTGCCACCTGGCCAACGGCGCCATCGTGCAGGAGACCGGAAGACACCCGAGCCATCCCGTCCAGTTCCTGGCCCGGGCCTACGGCATCCCCGAGGAGACCCGCACGTGACCGAGCTCACGCTGGACGACATCGCCGACCTCCGCGCCTACGAGCGTGAGCGCGAGGCGTTCCGCACCCATGTCATCGCGCTGAAGAGGCGCCGGCGGGTCGGCCTGGGCCCGTTCCTGACCCTGGTCTTCGAGAACCGCGACACCATCCGCTTCCAGATCCAGGAGATGGCGCGCATCGAGAAGCTGATCAGCGACGAGGCCATCGAGGCCGAGCTGGCCGCCTACAACCCGCTGCTGCCCGACGAGGGGCACCTCTCGGCCACGCTGTTCATCGAGCTCACCTCGAAAGAGGACCTCATGACCTGGCTGCCCAAGCTGGTGGGCATCGAGCGGGCCGTCGAGCTGCGCCTCGGCGACGGCCCCGAGGCCGAGCGCATCGCGTGCGTCCCCGAAGCGGCGCACGAGGCCCAGCTCACCCGGGAGGAGATCACGGCGTCGGTCCACTACATCCGCTTCGCCCTCGACGCCGACCAGGCCCGCCGCTTCCGTGAGGGGCCGGCCACGCTGGTGTCGATCCACCCCGAGTACCCCCATGAGGTCGCGCTCGGTGACGAGACCAGGGCCTCGCTGGCCGAGGACCTCGCCTCTCGCTGACCGCTCGCCGGAGGGGCCGAGCTGATCGGGCCCTTTGCGGATCGGACAGGTGTCCGGCAGTGTCGCCATCTCGGACACCGCCGGTTTGCGAATGCGCCGGTGGCGGTGCCAATCTCCGGCCATGAACCACGCGTGGCACAACCAAGGCGCGTGCCGGGGGCTCGATCCAGAGATCTTCTACCCGGCCACGGACGAAGAGGCCGATCGGGCCAAGGCCGTGTGCGGCGCGTGTTCTGTGCAGAAGGCGTGCCTCGAGCACGCTCTCGGTTCGCGCGAGCGCGATGGGGTGTGGGGCGGCGCCACGGAGAAGGAACGCCGCCGCATCATTCGCCAGCGTCGCCGCGCCTCCTAGCACCTAGGCTCGCCGCCGTGAACTGGGCAACGGTCCTCGGCGCGCTCACCGAGCAGGAGGACCTCGACGCGGGTGTCGCCCATGACGCGATGGCGGAGATCCTCGCCGGCGAGGCCACGTCGGCCCAGATCGCCGGCTTCGCCATCGCCCTTCGCATGAAGGGCGAGACGGTCGACGAGCTCACCGGCCTGCTCCAGGCGATGGTCGAGGCCGCCGACCCGGTCACCCTCGACCCGTCGGTCGAGGCCATCGACACCTGCGGCACCGGCGGTGATCGCAGCGGGACCGTCAACATCTCGAGCATCGCGGCCTTCGTGGTGGCCGGCGCAGGGGTGCCCGTGTGCAAGCACGGCAACCGGGCTGCCTCATCGCAGTGCGGCTCGGCCGACGTCTACGAGGCCCTCGGCGTGCCCATCGACCTCGACCCCGATGCCGTGGGTCGGGCGGTCACCGAGGTCGGCATGGGGTTCTGCTTCGCCCAGCGCTTCCATGCTGCGCTGCGCCACGCCGGTCCCACCCGCAAGGAGCTGGGTGTGCGCACCGCGTTCAACTTCCTCGGGCCGATGGCCAACCCCGCCCGTGTCCGCCGCCAGGTCGTCGGCGTCTCCGATCCCCGCATGGCCGAGCGCATGCTCCGGGTGCTGGTGGCCAACGGGTCCGTTCGACCGCTCGTGGTGTACGGGCACGACGGGCTGGACGAGCTCACCACCACGACCACGTCGACGCTCATCGAGTGGGTCGACGGCGAGGTGCGCACGCACGAGATCGACGCCACCGCGTACGGCCTCGCCCGTGCCGAGCCCCGCGACCTCGTCGGCGGCGATGCCACGGTGAACGCCGCCGCCGCCCGCCGGGTGCTCGAGGGCGACTCCGGCCC
>CAYYDZ010000117.1:6321-8796 GCA_964470715.1 uncultured Microthrixaceae bacterium
GCCACGTCGCGCAGCCCGTCGGCGGCCTGCGGCACGGCGCTCGGGCCGGCGCGGCGGGCGGTGTGGGCGATCTGGTGGGCGAGGCGCTCGATCTCGGTGACCTGCGCCTGCAGCGGCTGGAGGGACCGGCGGCGGTGCGGCCGCGGCGTGGTGCTGGCGGCCACGAGGAGCTCGTCGGTGAGGACGGCTTCGCGCTCGAGGGTGAGCGCGAGGTCCGGGAGCTGGGGATGGGCCTCCCCGACGGCGGGGGCATAGGCGACCCGGGCCGAGGTGAGGGCGTTGCGCAGGCGCCGGTGCATGCGGGCCGGGGCGCGCGGCGACACCAGCCAGGTGACGGGCGCCGGCGTCTTGGTGGTGGCCGACACGCGGTTGCGGCGGCGCAGGCTCCAGAGCAGGGCCGCCACCGAGCCCGCCATCACGGCGACGAAGCCGAGGTACACGAGCGTGATGATCACGAGGATCCGCAGCACCTGGCCAGGATACGGGCCGCACGGCCCGGCGCGACCGCGGCGGGCGCGCGCCGCTCAGCCGCGGGCGGGCTCGTAGGTGGGGAGCACCGGAAGCGCCGAGCTCAGCCCCTCGCCGCAGTGGACGAGGCGGAGGCGGCCGGCCTTGGCGTCGAGCCAGCGGGCCACGCACAGCAACTCGTCGGCGTGCTCGCGGGGGAGTGGCTCGCCGAGGGCGAGTCCCGGCCCGGGTGAGATCACCCCTGCGGCGTCGTCGCCCGTCGGCGCCACCGTGGGGAGGGGGAACGGAAGCGCGAGGGTGGCGCCCGGGCCGTCGTCGTCGGCGTCCGCCCAGGAGCGCACGAAGCGCCCGTGGGCCAGCTCGAGGCCACCGGTGCCCGGCAGCTCGACGTGGACCCGGCCCGAGCGCCGCAGGGCGTCGAGGCGGCGCTGGCGGGCGAGCGCCTTGGCCAGCGCGGCGGCGCGGTCGCGCACGTCGGCGGCCTCCTCGTAGCGCTCGGCCAGCGCCAGCGTGACCATCTTCTCGGCCAAGGGCTCGAGCAGCGCTGCGGGATCGTGGGTGAGCGCGTGGACGAGGCGATCCACGATGGCCGCGTACTCGGCCTCGGAGGTGGCGCCCGAACACGGACAGGTGCTCACCCCGAGCTGCGCGGCGGTGCACGGGGCCTCGCGGACGGGCGCCCGGTCGAGGCGCACCGACCCGCCGATGCGGGTGGAGCACCGCCGCACCGGCACCACCGACTCGATGGCCTCGACGACGAGGCGGGCGTACCGGGTGGACGACAGCGGCCCGAGGTACAGGCTGCCGTCGGCGGGCGTGTTGCGCACCACCGACAGGCGGGGGAAGCGCTCGTTGCAGGTGAGCTTCACGTACGTGTACGACTGCCACCGGGTGCCCTGGCGGTTGAAGCGCGGGAGCAGTGCGTGGATGAGGCGGACCTCGAGGATCTCGGCCTCGAGGGGGCCGGGGCACACGACGTGGTCGATGCGCTCGGTCTCGCGCAGGAGCTGGGCGACCTTCCGGCGGCGCTCGCCGGAGAAGTACGAACGCACGCGGGTGCGCAGGTTGGTGGCCTTGCCCACGTAGAGGGGCTGGCCCCGCCGGTCCTTGAACACGTAGACGCCCGCGGCGCGCGGGAGCCGGTTGGTGAGGGCGAGCTTGCCCACCTGCGGGTGGGCGGCCAGCTTCGGCAGGGCGAGCAGGTCGTCGAGACCCGAGACCCCGAGGCGCCCCGCCCGCTCGAGCAGGACGTGCAGGAGGTCCCCGGTGGCGAGGGCGTCCTCCAGGGCGCGGTGCGAGGGTTGGTGGGGGAGGCGGAGGCGGTCGGCGAGGGTCCCCAGCTTGTGGTTGGGCACCTCGTCGGAGAGCAGGCGACGCGCCAGACGGCAGGTGTCGACGACGGCGTTGGCGAGCGGCGGGCGCCGGCCCCGGTCCGTGGCCGCCCGCAGGAAGCGGAGGTCGTACGAGACGTTGTGGCCGACGATCACGGCGTCACCGATGAACTCCAGCAGGGTGGGCAGCACCGATTCGATGCGAGGGGCCGGCAGGACCATGGCCTGCGTGATGCCGGTGAGCATCGTGATGGTGGGGGGAATGGCCTGGCCCGGGTTCACCATGGTCTGGAAGGTGCCGAGGCACTCGCCGCCCCGCAGCTTCACCGCGCCGATCTCGGTGATGCCGACGTCCTCGGCCAGACCGCCCGTGGTCTCGAGGTCGATCACGCAGAACGTGACGTCGATGAGCGGCGTCCCCAGGTCATCGAACGTACGTTGCATCGACACAGTGAAGCGAACAGATGTTCGTTGCGCAAGTGGCCCTATGCTGCCCACCCGTGGCCGACGACGATGCTTCCCCGCCGCGGTACCGCTGCGACTCCTGCGGCAACCTCACCCGCTTCGACGTCACCAGCACCCGGCGCACCAAGGCGTTCCACCACTACACGGTGGGGGGCGAGCTCGACATCGAAGAGGAGCAGGTCCTCGACGAGGTGATCGAGGACGTCGCCTG
>CAYYDZ010000118.1:0-2621 GCA_964470715.1 uncultured Microthrixaceae bacterium
TGAAGGCGATGAAGTAGAGGCCGAACTCCTCGCTGTTCCCGTAGGGCACCGAGCGGCGGTAGATCTCGATCTCCTCGCCGTCCTCGCCTTCGATCTCGACCCGGGAGATGTGGGCGTCGGCGGGCTTGTCCTCGAGCTCGATGCTGTCGGCCTTGGTGCGCCCGACGGTCGCCTCCTGCGCGGTGAGGTCCTGGGCGTGGAAGCGCTCGAGGTCGTGGATGTAGCGCTGGGTGATCACGAAGCTGCCGCCGGCGCCCGGGCCGTCGGCGACGACGGCGAGCTCACGGGCCTCCTCCACCGGGGGGTTGGCGGTGCCGTCGATGAAGCCGGTGAGGTCGCGGTTGTCGTGCCACACCCACGACACGGTCTCGCGGGCCAGGGTGGCCAGGCCGTCGAGCCCGCGGCGCGCCGCTCGGGCGACGTCGAAGTTGCGGTCGATGCGGTTGCTGTGGATCCAGAGGAAGAGGTCCTCCTGGGTGGCGACCGCCACCGGGCCGGGCTCGGCACCCACCTGGGCGAAGGGGTGGAAGCCTTTGGGGACGTCGTCGGGGGTGAGGCGGGCAAGGAGGTCGGGGCCGAATCCGACGGCCACGTTGACGGCGTCGGTCGGCGTGATGCCGGCGGCTTCGCCACGCACGGCCGAGACGGCGGCGCGGACGTCCCCGAGGCCGGCGCCGTCGACGAGGCGGTAGTGGAGGAACCAGTGGGACTGGGTTCCCTCCGCGAACACAGCGGGCTGCGGCTGGGGCATGGGCGCTTTCTACTTCTTCTAACGTGACCCCGTGACCAACAGCTCGCACGCATCGGCAGGCATCGAGGGGAAGGCGGCCCTCGTCACGGGAGGGGGCAGCGGCATCGGGCTCGGTTGTGCCGAGCGTTTCGCCGCCGAGGGCGCCCACGTCACCATCTGCGGCCGCAGCGAGGAGCGCCTCGCCGCCGCCGTCGAGCAGATCCGCTCAGTGGCGTCCGAGGGCGTGACGGTGGCGTCCATCGCCACCGACGTGACCGACGAGGCCCAGGTTGCCGCCGCCGTGGCGAAGGCGTGCGAGCCGACCGGCGGGCTCGACATCGCCCTCACGTCGGCGGGGGGCTCACTGACCGTCGGCCCGGTGCACTCCATCGATGTGGACCTGTGGCGGCAGACCATCGACCTCAACCTCACCGGTACCTTCCTCACCCTGAAGCACGCCGGTCCGGTGATGGTCCGGGGCGGTGGCGGGTCGTTCATCGCCATCTCCTCGATCGCCGGCCAGCTCTCCCACCGGTGGTTCGGCGCGTACGGACCCGCCAAGGCGGGCATCGAGCAGTTGGTGGCCATGGCCGCCGACGAGCTGGGCCCCTCCAACGTGCGGGTCAACGCCATCGCGCCCGGCATCGTCGACACCGAGCTGATGGGGGCGGTCACCGCCGGCAGCCCCGTGCTCGACGACTACCTCTCCCAGATGCCCCTCTCGCGGGTCGGCACGGTGGAGGACTGCGCCGGGGCGGCCCTGTTCTTCGCCGGCCCGGACTCGACCTGGGTGACGGGACAGACGCTGCAGGTTGACGGTGGTCACAGCCTGCGGCGGGGCCCCGACTTCAGCTCCTTCTTCGAACCGCTCTTCGGGGCGGAGGGCCTCCGCGGCGTCGTGGGAGAGGAGTCCAGCGGTGAGTGACGTGCCGGACCGGAGCGGAGGCGCCGAGGAGGCGGGAGTCGGATCCCGAAGGGGCGCCGACGGAGGAGGCGCAAGGCAGTACGACCCGGGGTACGACGAGTTCGGGATGCTCCACGAGAACGCGTCCGAGGTGGGCCTGCCCCACCCCGGCGACCTCTCGGTCGAGCGGGTGTTCCTCGAGGTGGACGCCGACGGGCGCAAGGTGAGCGCCCTCAAGTGGGGCGAAGGCGACCCCGAGGTGGTGCTCATCCACGGCGGCGCCCAGAACGCCCACACGTGGGACACGGTTGCCCTGGCGCTCGACCGGCCCGCCCTCGCCGTCGACCTGCCCGGCCACGGCCACTCGGACTGGCGCGAGGACCACGCCTACTGGCCGCCGATGATGGCGGCGGACCTCGCCAAGGTGCTCGGAGCGCTCGCCCCCGACGCGGACCTCGTGGTGGGCATGTCCCTCGGCGGGCTCACGTCGCTGTGCCTCGCGGCCACCCACCCCTACCTGGTCGAGCGCCTCGCCGTGGTCGACGTCACTCCCGGCACCGACCACGCCAAGGCCGAGCCCATCGTCACCTTCATCAGCGGCCCCGAGGTCTTCGCCAGCTTCGACGAGATCCTTGCCCGCACCATCGAGCACAACCCCACCCGCTCCGAGTCGTCCCTGCGGCGGGGCGTGCTCCACAATGCCAAGGAGAACCCCGACGGCACCTGGTCGTGGCGCTACGACGCGGTCCGGGACTGGAACGCCGCCGGCGGCGACGACGCCAGCCGCATGGCCGACTTCTCCAACCTGTGGGAGGCGGTCGACGCCGTCGACGTGCCCCTGCTCCTGCTGCGAGGTGGCAACTCCGGCGTCGTCGGTGACGAGGACGTGGAGGAGCTCCAGCGACGCCGGCCCGAGGCCGAGGTGATCGTCGTGCCCGACGCCGGCCACAGCATCCAGGGCGACCAGCCCCTCGTCCTCGCCCAGCA
>CAYYDZ010000118.1:2721-8756 GCA_964470715.1 uncultured Microthrixaceae bacterium
TGCCCGACGCCGGCCACAGCATCCAGGGCGACCAGCCCCTCGTCCTCGCCCAGCACCTCCACGACTTCATCGAGCGCGCCCAGCGCACGTGACCCGTTGCCGCGCGGGCGGCATAGGCGTATGGTCAGGCGTATGCCGCGAATGCAGGTGTACCTGCCCGACGACCTCTATGACGAGGTGAAGGCCCGCAAGCTCCCGGCGTCCGAGCTGTTGCAGGACGCGGTGCGGGCCGAGATCGATCGACAACAGGCCATCGAGGCTGCGGATGCGTACCTTGCTGAGCTGATCGAGGAGGTCGGTGAGCCGACGCCCGCCGACCTCGCGTGGGCGAGCGCCATCGTCGGTGCTCACGCCGAGCACGCGGTCGAGCAGGCGGGCTGAGCACTGGTCGTGCTCGACAGCGGTGCCGTTTCGCGCCTCGCAGAGCGATCACGACGCGCGGCCGGATTGCTGACCGTGCTGAAGCGCACCGGGCAGTGGCCGCTGGTGATCCCGTCGCCGGTGCTGGTCGAGTGCTTGCGGGGCGACCCGAGACGCGATGCCGCAACGAACAGGTTCCTCAAGTCGTGCAAGATCGAGGTTCACCTGCAGGTGGCTCGGGCTCGCCGCGCGGCCGAGCTGAGGCGACTTGCGGGTCGTGGGTCTGCGGTCGATGCCATCGTGGTGGCGACGGCCGAACCAAACGGGACGGTGTACACCGGTGATGAGGCGGACATCCGAGCGCTCGCCGCGCACGCCGTTGGTGTGGTGGTTCGGGCGCTGTAGCGCTGGCGCTCAGGCCCAGAAGCGCTGCCAGGACGCGTAGCGGTGGGGGATGGTGCCCACGCCGACCTGGCCGACCGGCCAGTTGGCCGGCGCCTGCGTCAGGGGCTGCTCGGCCAGCTCGACGCCCCAGAACAGCTCGTGCTTCCGGCCGACGAAGTACCAGCGGCCGTCTCGGCACTCGTAGCGGTCGCTGTACTGGATGGCCTGTTCGATCATCCGCGGGCTGTCCGGCTCGGGCTGGATGCGGGCCCGGCAGTAGACGATGCCGGTGGCCTTGTTCGAGTCCTGCTCGTCCCGATCGATGAGGTGGTTGCCGACAAAGAGCATCGAGACGCCGATGGCTCGCAGGCTCTCGTCGAACTCGGCCCGCAGCGCCTCGCGCCCGGTGCCCCGGGCACCCACGTTGACGTCGTCGACGAACAACGACACCAGCAGGTCGAGGTCGCGCCGGTCGACGGCCACGGCATAGCGGAGCGCCAGCTTGCGGATCTGCTCGTGGACCATCCAGTCGTTGGAGCGGACGGTCCACCCGTCCGGCACGCGGTCGCTCATGGCCCCACTCTTGTCGACCGCGAGGGGCGACCTCGGCCGAGTGCGGATCGGCCGCTACCCGCCGGGCGCTCAGGCCGCCGGCAGCCGTCCGTGGACCGAGCGGGTGACGGCGTCGGCGCCGACCACGAGACGCTCTGCGGCCACCGCCACCTCGGCGCCGGTGACGCCGCCCCTGAAGCCGATCAGGGCGAGCAGGACGGCCACGTGGCCGTCGGCGTCGAAGACCGGAGCGGCGACGTGGTTCACGCGGTACGAGCGCTCGGCTTCGAGCTCGATGAGCAGGTAGTCCTCGTGGCCGAGCTCGTCGACCAGGGCGCCGACGTCTCCCCGCCGGCGGTCGGGGGCGGCGGCCGCGTCGGCCAGCACCTGACCGAGGCGGGCGTGGGCCTCGGCGTCGAGGGTGACGGAGTAGCCCCGCTCGCGCACCGCGGCCAGCGCGGCGTCGTAGCGGCGGCGCTCGGCGTCGCTCACGGTCGAGCCGGCGCGGGCCAGCCAGCGCTCGACGCCGTCGGGCGTCTCCCAGGCCACGAAGGCGGTCCCGAAGGGCGGGGCGATGGGGACACGTTGGCCCACGGCGACGCTCACCGTCAGAGGACGCGGCGTGCCCACCCGTTCGAGGATGACCATGTCGCCGTCGACCGAGGCGGTGGCGAGGCACTCGAGGCCGGTGTCCTCGGCGAGGCGACGCATCTCGGGCCGGGCGAAGTCGACCACAGGGAACTGCTCGAGCGCGGCCCGGCCCACCCCGATCAGCGCCGGCCCGAGGGCGTAGTCCTTGCGGGCGGGGTGGCGCACGAGGTAGCCGGCGTCGGTGAGGGCCGACAGCAGCGAGTGGGCGGTGGCCTTGTTGAGGTCGAGCCGGCGGGCCAGCTCGCTCAGGCTCCACGCCTCGGTGGGGTGGGCGGCCAGGAAGTCGAGGATGGCGGTGGTGCGCTCGACCGCCGGCGCCGGCCGCGCCACGTCAGCCCCCGCCTTCCACGGTGTCTCCCGCGGACATCCAGAACGAGCGGGGGGGTGGTGGAGCGAGTGGTGGGGGAGCGAGGCGGACGGCCACGGCGCGCGCCTCAGTCGTTCGAAGGTGTCGCCGCGGCCAGGGCGGCGGCGACCGCGGGGCCGATGACGTCGGCCATGGCCGCGTGGCCGGCGTCGCCGGGGTGGATGCCATCGTCGAGGAGGGCGGGGTCCACGATGGGGAAGCCCTCGACCAGCGAGAGGCGCTTGTCGCCGGCGGCGATGCGGTCACCCACGACGCGCTGGAACACGGCCCGCAGCTCGACCAGGTTGGCGCCGAGTCGGTTCGGGGTGGACTCGGCGTCGGGCCGGGTGATGGGGCTCACGGCCACGATGGGCGTGTCCGGGTGGCCCTGGCGCACGATGTCGAGGAAGCCGATGAGCCCTTCACGGAACATCCCCACCGAGAACGGGATGCGGGTCCAGCAGTTGGTGCCGTGGGCGATGGTGATCACGTCGGCGGGCAGCGAGGCGATCTCCTCGGCGCTCGGGATCTCGCCGCGGGCGGCGCCCGAGTAGCCCATGTTGGTGACGTCGAGGCCGTGGCGCTTGGCCGCCAGCATCGACCACGAATTGCCGGGGGTCGACACCGTCCAGCCCTCGGTGATGGAGTCGCCGTAGGCGATCCACTTCGGCTGTGGAGCCGCGGGCTCGATGCTGCCGGGGTCGCCGGCGGCCGCCCGGATGGCGGTGACGGTGGGCAGCATGCGCTCGGGCAGGTGCACGACGGCGCGCTCGGCCCCGCCGGTGCCCGGGAGACGGACGGTGCCCTCGCCCACGACGGCGGGCTCGGAGGCGACCAGCTCGTCGCCCCGCCAGAGGGTGAACTCGCCGCCCTCGCCGCCGCCGAGGTAGCCGAAGGCGGCCTGCTCGGTGGTGTAGTCGACCTCGATCGCCTCGGCGTCGCCCGAGAACTCGAGGCGGACGCCGGCGGGCACCTTGGCCATGGTCCAGGTGTCCATGGGCAGTCGCAGCATGGGGGTCTCGGGCTTCGCCCGAGGGTACGGGGCGCCCCCTCCCGCTGGGAAGGGGGCGCCCCGGAGGTACGGCTCGGGCTGCTCAGGGCGCCCGGTGGCGGCCACGATCAGCTCGCGACGCGACCTTCGGAGATGGCCTTGAACTTGGCCGCCGGGGAGTCATCCGGCGGCACGTAGGCCTCGATCTCGGGCAGGACTTCCTTCCCGATGATCTCGATGGTCTCCATGATCGACTCGTGCGGCAGGTAGCCGAACTGCGAGTAGCAGATCAGCGAGTCGCAGCCGAGGTCGGCGTAGTGGCGCATCTTCTCGAAGCACTTCTCGGGGTCGCCGATGACGATCATGTCACCGTTGTTGAAGGCGTCGACGGGGACCTTGCCCTCCTTCAGTGGCTTCATCAGCGGGAAGATGCGGTCCACCTCCTCCTGCGGCGTGAGGGGGAACTCCCAGTCGATGGTGAACTGGGCGAGGTTCTGGTACCACCACGCCACCGAGTCCCACACCCGGTTCTCCTCGAACTTCGACTCATCGGGCTCGCAGTGCACGAGGGTGTAGGCCGCGACCCGGTTGTTGACCACCTTGGTGAGCGGGTTGTTGTCCACCTGGGCGGTGCGGTAGTTCTCGATGGCCTTGGCCATGAGCTCGATGGGCTGCATGATCGTGAACGACAGCAGGCCGAGGCCGAGCGAGCCGGCGACGGCGGCGGACTCGACCGAGGTGGCAGCCATCCAGACCGGCGGGTGCGGGTCCTGGACGGGCTTCGGGGTGACCATGCGCTTCGGGAAGGAGAAGCGCTCGCTCTCGTACTCGAAGTACTCGTCACGCCACATGCCGGTGACGATCTCGATGGCTTCCTTCCAGTCCGACCGGCTCTGCTCGCGGTCGACGTGGAAGGCGGTCTGCTCCATGGGGGTGGAGCGACCCGTGCCCCACTCGACGCGGCCGTTGGAGAGGATGTCGACGGTGGCGACCTTCTCGGCGATGCGGGCCGGGTTGATGAAGCCGAAGGGGGTCAGGGTGACGCCGAAGCCCATCTTGATGTTCTCGGTCACCGTGGCGAGGCCGCCGAGCAGGACCTCGGAGGCGGGGCAGTGCGAACGGCCCTCGCGGAAGTGGTGCTCGACCACCCACACGGTGTTGTAGCCGAGGGTGTCGGCCAGCTTGATCTGCTCGATGGCTTCCCGGTACGACTTCTGCTCAGCCGCCCGCTGCCCGTAGGGGTGCGGCCCTGCGTCCCAGGGCTTCGGGCAGTCGATCTCGTACAGCATGTCCAGCTTCATCAGGATCCCCTCGGTGGGTCGCGGAGTTCGGGCTTCGTCGGATGCGCGTCCGTTCGCGATGGCAAACAAACGGTTGCAGTATCGACCGACAAACTAGAACCCGTTCTCGATGGCGGTCAATAGCCTCGGAGAGGTGGCGACCACCGCACCGGCGGAGCACTCCGAGGGCTGGGCCCTGCACCTGCGTCTCGGCGACGTGCCGGTGCGCATCGAGCTCGGGTTCTTCCTGGTGGCGGCGCTCCTGGGAGCCAGCCTCGGCACGGTGAAGGGGGTGGCCATCTGGGTCGCCGTCGTGCTCGTGTCGGTGCTCGTGCACGAGCTCGGACACGCCGTGGCCATGCGCCTTTCGGGTGTCTCGGCGCGCATCGTGTTGCACGGCATGGGCGGCCTCACCATCCCGTCCGGCGCCATCCACTCGCGAGCCAAGCGCATCACCGTCGACCTCGCCGGCCCGCTCTCGGGCCTTCTCCTGCTGGGTGTTCCCGCGGTCTGGCTGTCCGCCACGCTCGAGTCGCCGTCGGTCGACGTCGAGCTGGTGCTGCTCTCGGTGGTCTGGGTCAACGTCGCCTGGTCGTTGGTCAACCTGTTGCCCATCCTCCCCCTCGACGGCGGCAACGTCACCAAGGAGGTGCTCGACGTCCTCACCGACGAGCAGGGCGAGGTGCCCGCCCGGGTGGTGTCGATCGTCGTGGCCGGCGCCGCCGGGCTCTTCGCCCTGCGCAGCGGGCTGGTCTTCGCCGGCTTCTTCGCGGTCTTCTTCCTCGCGACCAACTGGCGGGCGCTGGCGGACCGTCGCTCGGTGCAGGCAGGCGACGAGGTGCGTCGGGCCTACGCCGCCGTCACCGGTGACGACCCCGACACCGCGCTCGCCCTCGTGGCCGACGCCCTGCCGCAGGCCAAGGCCGTCGACCTTCGTGCCGTCGCCGTCGAGGTCGCGGCGTGGGCGCACGTCGCCCGCGGCGAGGACGCCGAGGCGCGCCGGGCCCTCGGGCGCATGCCGAGCCAGCGGGAGGCCAGCGGCCACCTCCAGTGCATCCTCGCTGATCCCGGTGTGGTCACCCGAGCCGACCGCATCAACCTCACCGTCGACGACTGGGTGGCCGAGGACTGCCTTCTGCCGCCCCCGGCCTACGTGCGTCGCCTCGCGGCCGACGGTCTCCTCGACGAGGTGGTCGACCGCCTCATCGCCTCGCGTGCCGAGGCGGCGCCCCGGGGCCGCCACGCCCTGCGCCAACTGCTGCTGCGCGCCGGCCGCTACGAGGAGGCCACCCGCTTCGGCCCGCCCGAGCCCCTCCCCGACCGCGGTCCCGCCTGACCGCTCGCCCGACCACTGCCGTACTGGCGCCCGATCTACTGGTCAGGACCAGTAGATCGGGCGCCAGAAGGAACGGGCTCAGGCGTCGCGGACGGTGGCCCAGCCCAGGTAGGCGCCGAAGCCGGCGAGGGCAAG
>CAYYDZ010000119.1:0-1421 GCA_964470715.1 uncultured Microthrixaceae bacterium
TGGTGATGTTCATGTGCGTCGAGCTCATGCTCAACGCCGTCAACCTGACCTTCGTCGCCTTCGGCACGATGCTCGGCGACATCGGCGGGCAGGTGGTCGTGTTCTTCGTGCTCGTGGTCGCCGCCGCCGAGGTGGTGGTCGGCCTCGGGCTCATCGTGGCCATCCTGCGCAAGCGCCCCGGCGCCACCGCGGACGACCTGTCGGCGCTGAAGGGCTGAGGACGCGATGCTCGATTACGTCTGGCTGATCCCTGCGCTGCCGCTGGCCGGCTTCCTGGTGCTGCTCTTCGGGGGCCAGCGCCTGAAGGAGCCGTGGCCCGGCATCATCGGCACCCTCACGGTGGCGGGGTCGTTCCTCGTCACCCTGGGCGTCTACTTCGACCTCCAGCGGCTGCCCGCCGAGGAGCGCCTCGTCGTCGACGTGCTCTACACCTGGCTGCCCGTCGGCGGCCTGCACGTGGACGTGGCCACCCTCGCCGACCCGCTCTCGATGTCGATGTGCATGTTCGTCACCGGCATCGCCGCCCTGATCCACGTGTACTCGGTCGGGTACATGCACGGGGACCCCAAGTTCGGGCGCTTCTTCGTCTACCTGAACCTGTTCGTGTTCTCGATGCTGGTGCTGGTCCTCGGCAACAGCCTCCTGCTCACCTTCGTGGGCTGGGAGGGCGTCGGCCTGTGCTCGTACTTCCTCATCTCGTTCTGGTTCACCGAGGAGGCCAACGCGGTCGCCGGCAAGAAGGCCTTCGTCACCAACCGCATCGGTGACTTCGGCTTCATGCTGGCCATCTTCCTCACCTTCCTCACCGTCGGCTCGCTGGCCTACGAGGAGATCCTCCCCGCGGCCGGCTCCATGGCCACCACCACGGTCACCGCCATCGCCGCCCTGCTGTTCATCGGCGCCGTCGGCAAGTCCGCCCAGATCCCGCTGTACGTCTGGCTGCCCGACGCCATGGCCGGCCCGACCCCGGTGTCGGCCCTCATCCACGCCGCCACCATGGTCACCGCCGGCGTCTACCTGATGATCCGCATCAACCCGATGCTGGCGGCCTCCGCGGACTGGCTGCCGACCACCATCGCGGTGATCGGCGCCGCGACCGCGCTCCTGGCCGCGACCATCGCCATCGGCCAGAACGACATCAAGAAGGTGCTGGCGTACTCCACGGTCAGCCAGCTCGGCTACATGTTCGTGGCCATCGGGACGGGCGCCTACGTGGCCGCCGGCTTCCACATGATCACCCACGCCTTCTTCAAGGGCCTGATGTTCCTCGCCGCCGGCTCGGTCATCCACGGCATGCACGAGGAGCAGGACATGCGGAAGATGGGCGGGCTGCGCAAGCACATGCCCATCACCTTCTTCACCTTCCTCATCGGCTGGCTCGCCATCGCCGGCATCCCGCCCTTCGCCGGCTTCTGGTCGAA
>CAYYDZ010000119.1:1521-3833 GCA_964470715.1 uncultured Microthrixaceae bacterium
ACGTGGCCGGCGCCATGCAGTTCGTGCTCGCCGCCATCTCGGTGGTGCTCTGCCTGATCGGCATCTTCGTGGCCTACCGCACCTACCTGGCCCACAAGATCGACGCCAAGGTCTTCGACAAGGAGATCCTGGCCCGGGCCTGGCACATCGACGAGGGCTACGCCGCCTTCGTCAGCGGGCCCGGCACCTGGGCCTTCAACGCCCTGGTGTTCTTCGACACCCGCGTCATCGACGGGGCCGTCAACGGCGTGGCCGCCGTCGTGCGGGGCGGGTCGCTGGGCCTGCGCCGCCTCCAGACCGGCTACCTGCGCAACTACGCGCTGGGGGTGGCCATCGGCGCCGTGCTCCTCCTCGCCTGGTTCATCACGAGGGCGGGGATCTGATGCTCGCGACCGCGGCCTCCGCCGCCACCGAAGCCAGCCCGTCGTTCCCGCTGCTCACCGCGCTGGTGCTGCTGCCGGGGATCGGCGCGCTCGTCGTCGGCCTCCTGCCCAAGCGCCGGCCCGAGCTGGTCCGCCTCACCGCGGTCCTGTTCGCCTCGGCCACCGGTGCGCTCACCCTCTGGCTGCTGGCCGCCTTCCACACCGGCGAGGCGGGCTTCCAGTTCTCCACCCAGCACACCTGGATCGCCGACCTCGGCATCTCGTGGCACCTGGGCGTGGACGGCATCTCGCTGCTGCTCGTGGTGCTCACCGGGATCCTCTTCCCGATCGCCATGCTGGCCACCGCCCCCCACCACGACCCCAAGCCGTACTACGCGTGGCTCCTCGTGCTCGAGGCGGGCTGCCTCGGGGTCTTCCTGGCCCTCGACCTGTTCGTCTTCTTCGTCTTCTTCGAGATCGTCCTCGTCCCGATGTACTTCCTCATCGGCGGCTGGGGCCACGGCAACCGGGTCTACGCGGCGCTGAAGTTCTTCCTGTTCACGATGTTCGGCTCGGCCCTCATGCTCGTGGGCATCCTGAGCCTCGTCATCCTGAGCGCCAAGGCCTCGGGCAACCCCATCACCTTCGACCTCGTCGAGCTGGCCCAGAGCCAGTCGGTGGCCACGGTCACGGCCCGTTGGATCTTCCTCGCCTTCGCCCTGGCCTTCTCCATCAAGACTCCGCTGTTCCCGGTGCACACCTGGCTGCCCGACGCGCACACCGAGGCGCCGACCGCGGGCTCGGTGATCCTGGCCGGCGTCATGTTGAAGCTGGGCACCTACGGCTTCCTGCGCTTCGGGCTCTACCTGTTCCCCGAGGCCACGGTGTACTTCGCCCCGTTGCTGTTGACGCTGGGCACCATCGGCATCCTCTACGCCGCCATCGTCGCCACCATGCAGAAGGACCTCAAGCGCCTGGTGGCGTACTCCTCGGTGGCGCACCTCGGCTTCATCGTGCTCGGCACCTTCGCCCTCACCCAGCAGGGCCTGACCGGCGGCGTGCTCCAGATGGTGAACCACGGCCTCTCCACCGGCGCCCTGTTCATCCTGGTCGGCTACATCTACGAGCGCCGCCACACCCGGGAGATCTCCGAGCTGAAGGGGCTCCAGACCGCGGCGCCCATCCTGGCCGCGTTCTTCACCGTGGTGATGTTCGCCTCCATCGGCCTGCCCGGCCTGAACGGCTTCGTGGGTGAGTTCCTCATCCTCACCGGCTCGTTCCTCACCGCCCGCTGGTGGACGGTGGCCGCCGCGTTCGGCGTCATCCTCGCCGCCCTCTACCTGCTCTGGGCCTACCAGCGGGTGTTCCACGGGCCCACCGACGACGCCAACCGCGACATGGGCGACCTCAAGGGCTGGGAGGCGCTGGTCATGGTGCCCCTCATCGCCCTGATCGTCTTCCTCGGCGTGTACCCCAAGCCCGCCCTCGACCGCATCGACCCCTCGGTCTCCGAGCTCATCGCCCACGTCGAGGACCACAGCGACTACCGCGAGCCGACCGTCGCCACCGCCGGTGCCGCCGTCGGCGCCGAGCTGATCGCCGCCAACCCGCCTGCTGAGACCGAGCACGGGGAGGAGGGCGAATGACGGGCACCCTCGCCGGCCTCGTCACCCTGGCCCAGGCCAGCGGCGCCGAGGTGCAGGCCCTCGACACCCCCACCATCGACTGGTCGGCCCTGTGGCCGGGGATCTGCCTCGCCCTCGGCGGCATCCTGCTGCTCACCATCGCCTCGCTGGCCAAGCGCTGGCTCTTCGAGGGCTTCTACGCCCTGTTCACCGTGGCCGCCGGTCTCGCCGCCATCGCGACCTCCATCCCGTTGTGGCACGAGGTGCAGACCGGCGACGGGCCCTTCAGCGCGGTGGCCCAGGCCATCGGCGTCGACGGCTTCTC
>CAYYDZ010000119.1:3933-8454 GCA_964470715.1 uncultured Microthrixaceae bacterium
CCGGCGACGGGCCCTTCAGCGCGGTGGCCCAGGCCATCGGCGTCGACGGCTTCTCCGTCTACATCACCATCCTGATCGCCAGCGCCGTGGTGCTGACTGCTCTCATCGCCGACGGCTACCTCCGCCAAGAGGGCATGGAGGGCCCCGAGTTCTACGTGCTGATGCTGCTCTCGGCGTCCGGTGGCGTGGTGATGGCGTCGGCCAACGACCTCATCGTCATGTTCCTCGGCCTCGAGGTGCTTTCGATCAGCGTCTACGTGCTGGCGGCGATGCACCGCAAGCGCACCACGTCGCAGGAAGCGGGCATCAAGTACTTCGTGCTCGGCGCCTTCTCGTCGGCGTTCTTCCTCTACGGCATCGCCATGGTCTACGGCGCCACCGGCTCCACCAACATGGTGAGGATCGCGTCCTTCCTGGCCACCGAGGTGCCTCTCACCGACGCCACCCTGCTGGTCGGCTTCGCCTTCCTACTCGTCGGCTTCGGCTTCAAGATCGCCGCCGTGCCGTTCCACAGCTGGACGCCCGACGTCTACGAGGGCTCGCCGACGCCGGTCGTGGCCTACATGGCCTCCGGGGTCAAGGTGGCGGGCTTCGCCGGGCTCATCCGGGTCTTCTCCCTCACCTTCTCGACGTACGCCACGGACTGGCAGCCCATCATCTACGCGCTGGCGGTGCTGACCCTCGTGGTCGGCGCCGTGCTCGCCGTGGTGCAGACCGACGTGAAGCGCATGCTGGCGTACTCGTCCATCAACCACGCCGGCTTCATCCTGCTCGGCGTGGAGGCCGCCACCGCCCAGGGCACGTCGGCGTCGCTGTTCTACCTGGCCGCCTACACCTTCATGGTCATCGGTACCTTCGGCGTCATCACCGTGGTCAGCCGCAAGGGCGACGAGCTCACCAAGCTCGATGACTTCAAGGGCCTCGGCGGTAGCCGCCCGCTGCTGGCCTTCGTCTTCACCGTGTTCCTGCTGGCCCAGGCCGGCGTGCCCCTCACGTCGGGCTTCTTCGCCAAGTTCTACGTGCTCGAGGCTGCGGTCGACGCCAGCTCGTACTGGCTGGCCCTGGTGGCCATGCTCACCGCGGTCATCTCCGCCTTCCTGTACCTGCGCATCATCGTCTCGATGTACATGGGTGCGGCCGACGGCGACGACCCCCTGCCCGAGCTCGAGGGTCCCGAGGTGAAGGTGCCGGCGGCGGCGGGCCTGGCCCTCGCCATCTGCCTCGCCGTCACCGTGTTCGTCGGCTTCTTCCCCCAGCACCTGCTGGACCTCGCCAACGACGCCATCCCCGTCCTCGTCGCCTCCGCCCCCTGATCGGGCTGGTGGCGCGGTGACCGACTTCGGGGCGCTGACCCTCGAGCGGCGCGACGAGGTCGCGCTCATCACGCTGACCGCGGGCGACAACCGCTTCAACCCGACGTCCATCACGGCCTGGAACGCCGCCCTCGACGAGGTGGAGGCGGACGACACCGTCGCCGCCCTCGTCACCACGGGGACCGACAAGTTCTATTCGAACGGCCTCGACCTCGACTGGATGGGGTCGTTGCCCGACGACGAACGGGCGCAGTCCGGCCAGATGATCACCGACACCATCCGACTGCTCGGCCGGTTGCTGAGCTTCCCGATGTACACCGTGGCGGCGATCAACGGCCACGCCTTCGCCGGCGGGGCCATGCTCACCCTCGCCCACGACGCCCGGGTGATGCGCACCGACCGCGGCTTCTGGTGCCTGCCCGAGGTCGACCTCAACATGCCGCTGGCGCCGGGCATGGCCGCCATCATCCAAGCCCGCCTCGACCACCAGGTGGCCCACGAGGCCGTCCTCACCGGCCGGCGCTACGCCGCCGACGAGGCCCTGGTCAAGGGCATCGTGGACGCCGTGGCCCCCGAGACCGAGGTGCTCCGCGACGCCCTCGCCCTCGCGGTGACCCAGGCCGCCCGCGGCCGCTCGTCCATCGGGCAACTCAAGCAGGACCTCTACGGGCCAGCGCTGACCACCATGGCGGAAGGCGCCCTGCCGGCGTAGCGGCACCGGGTGCGGCGGGATCGTTCAGACGCAGCCGAGCGCGAGGGCGAGCCGGCGGCAGGCCTCGTCCATGCGGGAGGTGGTCAACGTCGCGATCCGTTGGCGGAACGACGCCCGGCGCAGGGTGTGGAGGTTGTCGAAGTTGGCGACGCACGCTTCCGGGAGCCCGTCCTCTGGCCCCAGGGGCAGCTCGCTCTGCAGGCCGCGGACGGCGCGGGTGCACGCCACCACCACGACGGCGTCGATGCGGTCCGCCACGGGGTCGCGGGTCAGCACGATCACGGGACGGTCGCCCGACGGGGTGTCGGCCCACCAGACCTCCCCTCTCACCACGACGGGGTGGCCTCCCAGTCGCGGGCGTCGTCGCCGACCGCGACCTCGTCTTCGGTGAGCGGCCGGCGCTCGTAGGCGTCGGCGTCCTGTTCGCAGGCCACGCGATAGAGGTAGAGCTCGAGTGCCCGGCGGAGGGCCTCGGAGCGTGAGGGGTGCACGGCGGGGACCAGCGCGTCGAGCTGGGCCAGGAGGTCGTCGGGCACCCGGAGCGTCACCGGCGTTGTCATACGTTCAGTGTACGAAGCGTCAGACACTGGGAGAGCGGTCACGGCCCCACGGGTTCGATGCGGAGGGGAGCGACCCGGGCGATGCGGTCGAAGTCGGTGTCGGCGTGCAGCAGCGAGGCACCGGCCTTGATCACGGGCACGGCGATGAGGCAGTCGGTCATCTTGCGGATGGTGATGCCCTGCCGACGTGCGGCGCGATAGATCGCGGCGGCGTCCTCATAGCCCTGGAAGGGGTCGAGGCGCAGCATGCTGAACGACGTCAATTGGTCGCCGAGCTTGACCGCCTGCGCCTCGCCACGCCCGCCTGCGAGGACCTCCATCAGCACGACCTCGGTGATCGCCAGCTCGATGTCCGGGTCCCGTCCCAGCCGGAGCACGGCGCGGTGCACGGGAGAGCCCGTGCCGCGCAGGAACTCGATAACCGCCGAGGTGTCTAGTACAACCAATCGGGGAACCGCGTCTGTCGCATCTCGTCCAGGTCGCCCTCCCAGCCCGTGCCCTCCAGTGCCAGGAAGCCCTCTCGAGAGCCCTGGCCGACCAGACGCCGGAGGGCGAAGTCGACGACCTCCCGGGTCGTCTCGAAGCCGTAGAGCTCCTTGGCCTTGGCCACCAGTTCGTCGTCGATCACGATGTTGGTCCGGCCCACGAGACGCACCGTACACATCCCTACACATCACGTCGACGGGAAAGCGCGGCGGCCACCGCGAGGACGAGGAGCCACAACACAGGGAGGCCGAGGCCGGGGCGGAGGGCCACCTCCGAGCCTCCGGCGACCTCCTCCCGGTGGACCGCCCAGAAGACCAGAGGGCCGACCCGGGCAGCGCCAGTCGCCGTGGCCAGCACCACGAGGGCGATGGTGGCGATGACGCCGGCGAGCAGGACGAGGCGGGCGGGGCGGGTCATGTGGGCCTCCGGTGGGCGCGTTCGAGGGTGGTGGCCGCGGCGAGGGCGGCGAGGGTCAGGGCGAGCCCGGTGACGGGGAGAACCCACCCGGGGAGCTCACCGGCGATCGCCAGCAGCACGGTGGTGAGTGCGGCAGCGGCCAGGACGGCGCCGGCCTCCGCGGAGCCGTTGCCCAACTCGGGGCCGAGCGCCACCGAGACCGCGACCGCCGCGGCGGTCAGCGGGAGCAGGGCTACGAGCCATGCCGCAGCGACCGCGGGAGAGAGCAGCGCGGCGGTGAGGGCCATCCCAGGGGCGGCGGCCACCGCGCCGATGGCGAGGGCGCCGGCGGTCAGGGCCGCGACGTGGGGAGCGGCTGCGATGCCGAGGTGCGCCTCGGCGGGACGCCCGCGATCGGAGAGGCCCCGGGCGAGCGCGGCGGGCGCCGTCGTCACCTGAGCGCCGAGCATCGCCACGATCCGTAGGTCGAGGGCGCCAGGCACGCGGCGCTCGGCCCATGCCGCGCCGGCCACCAGCGCGACCGCCGTGGCCCCGGCCACGACCAGCGCCTCGAGGGTGCGGGGGTGGCGGACGAGGCGGCGGGCCTGCACGCGTACCAGGGGCACCTTGCGCTCCAGACGGAGCGGCCGCACCTGAAGGTCGATTGGTCCGGCGATCGGCACCGGTCGGGCGGCGAGGGCGACGCCGATCAGGACGACGAGCACGCCAAGTGCGCCCAGCGTCTCGGCCGCTCCGGGATCGACGAGCGCCGACCACGGGAGGGACCAGCCCAGCGGGGCCATCACCCAGGCACCGGCGGCGTCCCCGAATCGGGTCAGCAGGGGGAGCGCCGCCGCCAGGCAAGCGCCGACGAGGCCGAACCACGCCAGCACCGCCAGGGTGAGGCGCAGCGGCGCCGCCGCGGTCCCAGCGGTGAGGCGCCCGGCGAGGCTGTGCAGCGTCGCGCCCACTGCCACCCCGGCGATCAGCGTGAGGGCGAGGGCCTGGCCAGCGGCGACGACGGGTCGACCGGACGCAGCCACGACGGCCTCGA
>CAYYDZ010000120.1:0-5019 GCA_964470715.1 uncultured Microthrixaceae bacterium
TCCCCGGCGTGCGCCTCCGACCGTCCACCGTGGTGGGCGGTTTCTTCGTTTTCCACCCCCGTGAACCCCGCCCGCACGGTGCGGCCGGCCCTCTCGACAGGAGTCCCCTCTCACCATGAGCACCCACCGCATCGGGGTCGTCGGCGGCGACGGCATCGGCCCCGAGGTCACCGCCGAGGCCCTCAAGGTCGTGCAGGCCACCGGCGTGTCCCTCGAGACCGTCGACTACGACCTCGGTGGCGCCCGCTACCTGCGTGACGGCGTCGTGCTGCCCGACGAGGTCGTCGAGGAGTGGCGGGGCCTCGACGCCCTGCTCGTCGGCGCGGTGGGCACCCCCGGGGTGCCGCCCGGCGTGATCGAGCGCGGCCTGCTGCTCAAGATGCGCTTCGACCTGGACCTCTACATCAACCTGCGGCCGTTCCTGTTGCCCGAGAACGACGTCGACTTCCTCGTCGTCCGCGAGAACACCGAGGGCAGCTACGCCGGCGAGGGCGGCTCCCTGCGCAAGGGCACCCCGTACGAGGTCGCCACCCAGGGCTCGGTGAACACCCGGATGGGCGTCGAGCGTGCGGTGCGCTTCGCCTTCGACCTCGCCGCCGGTCGACCGGCCCAGAACCTCACCCTCGTGCACAAGACCAACGTGCTCACCTTCGCCGGCGACCTGTGGCAGCGCACCTTCGACGAGGTGGCCGCCGAGTTCCCCGCCGTCGCCACGTCCTACAACCACGTCGATGCCGCCTGCATCTACTTCGTCGAGTCGCCGCAGCGCTACGACGTGATCGTCACCGACAACCTCTTCGGTGACATCCTCACCGACCTCGGTGGCGCCATCTCCGGCGGCATCGGCTTCGCCGCCTCCGCCAACCTCAACCCGGCCCGCACCGGCCCCTCGATGTTCGAGCCCGTGCACGGGTCGGCGCCCGACATCGCCGGCAAGGGGACGGCCAACCCCGTCGCCGCGGTGCTCTCGGCTGCGATGATGCTCGAGTTCCTGGGTGAGGCGGACGCCGCCGCCCGGGTCCGCAAGGCCTGCGCCGACCCGACGGCGCTCGGTGGTTCGACCAGTGCGATCGGCGATGCGATCGCGGAAAGGGTGTAGGGGACATGCCAATCGACAAGGTCGAGAAGATCTGGATGGACGGCGAGCTCGTCAACTGGGACGACGCCAACGTGCACATCCTCACCCACACGCTGCACTACGGCTGCGGCGTGTTCGAGGGCGTCCGCGCCTACCAGACCGACCGTGGTGCCGCGATCTTCCGGCTGCGTGACCACATCGAGCGCCTCTTCAACAGCGCCAAGATCTTCATGATCGACATCCCGTACACGGTCGACGAGCTGTGCGAGGCGACGGTCGAGCTGGTGCGGGTCAACGCCCTCGACTCCTGCTACATCCGCCCCATCGCCTACCTCGGCTACGGCGAGATGGGCCTCAACCCGCTGCCGTGCCCGGTGAACGTGTCGATCGCGGCGTGGCCGTGGGGCACCTACCTCGGCGACGAGGGCCTGAAGAACGGCGTGCGCATGAAGGTCAGCTCCTGGAAGCGCCACGACCCCAACAGCCTCCCGCCCGCCGCCAAGGGCACCGGCATGTACATCAACTCGTCGATGGCGAAGGTCGAGGCCCTCAAGGCCGGGTACGACGAGGCCATCCTCCTGTCGCCCGCCGGCCACGTCAGCGAGTGCACCGGCGAGAACATCTTCATGGCGCGCGGCGGCACCATCTACACGCCGCCGGTCTCGGCAGGTGCCCTCGAGGGCATCACCCAGGACTCCATCCGCACCATCGCCGGCGACCTCGGCTTCGGCTACGAGATCCAGCACCTGCTGCGCAGCGACCTCTACACCGCCGACGAGGCCTTCCTCTCGGGCACCGCCGCCGAGATCGTGCCCATCCGCTCGGTGGACGACCGCGACCTCGGCGAGCCGGGCCCCATCACCCGGCGCCTCCAGGACACCTACTTCGCCGCCGTGCGCGGCGAGGACGACCGCTACAAGGACTGGCTGGAGCATGTCAACGAGTAACCCCACCCCCGGGGGCGGCGACGTGGCGGCGTGGGGCGGCAACGCCCCGACGCACGTCGACATCTACGACACGACGCTGCGCGACGGCAGCCAGCTCGAAGGCATCTCGCTGACCGTCGACGACAAGCTGCGCATCGCCGAGCAGCTCGACTACCTCGGCGTGCACTTCATCGAGGGGGGCTGGCCCGGCGCCAACCCGAAGGACGACGAGTTCTTCCAGCGGGCGCCGGCCGAGCTGGACCTCGACTTCTCCACCCTCGTGGCCTTCGGGTCGACCCGCCGGGTCAAGGGCAAGGTGGACGACGACCCGACGCTGGCCAACCTGGTGAAGGCCAACACGTCGGCGGTGTGCATCGTCGGCAAGTGCTGGGACTACCACGTCACCGAGGCGCTGCGGACCTCCCTCGACGAGGGCGTGGCCATGGTGGCGGACTCGGTCGAGTTCCTCGTCGCCGCCGGCCTGCGGGTGTTCTTCGACGCCGAGCACTTCTTCGACGGCTACAAGCACAACCCCGAGTTCAGCCTCCGGGTGGTCGAGGCCGCGGCGGTGGCCGGCGCCGAGAGCATCGTGCTCTGCGACACCAACGGCGGCTCGCTGCCGTTCGAGGTCGAGCAGATCGTGGGCCAGGTCGTCGACTACCTCGACACCCCGGTGGGCGTGCACCTGCACGACGACACCGGCTGCGGCGTGGCCAACGCCCTCGCCGGCGTGCGCGGCGGCGCTACCCAGGTGCAGGGCACCATCAACGGCTACGGCGAGCGCACGGGCAACTGCAACCTGTCGACCATCATCCCGAACCTCAGCCTCAAGATGGGCGTGGACACCATCCCCGCCGAGCGCCTCGAGCGCCTCACCACGGTGTCGCACCACGTGGCCGAGCTGGTGAACATCAGCCCCGACCCCCAGCAGCCCTACGTGGGGGCGTCGGCCTTCGCCCACAAGGCGGGCCTGCACGTCAGCGCCATCGCCCGACGCTCCGACGCCTACGAGCACATCCAACCCGACGCGGTGGGCAACGGCACCCGCTTCGTGGTGTCCGAGCTGGCGGGCAAGTCCACCCTTGAGCTCAAGGCCAAGGAGATCGGCCTCGAGATCGACGGCAAGGAGCTCACCGACGTGGTCGGGCGCCTGAAGACCCTCGAGCACGAGGGCTTCCACTTCGAGGCCGCCGACGGCTCGCTCGAGCTGTTGATGCGCGACGCCACGGGCTGGGCCCAGCCGTTCTTCGAGCTGGAGTCGTTCCGGGTCACCGTCGAGCACCGGGCGCCCTCGTCGGGCAGCACCGGCCGGGTCGGTGCCGAGGTCGTCACCGAGGCCACCGTCAAGGTGAAGTTCGACGGCCAGCGCGTCATCGAGACCGCGGAGGGCAACGGCCCGGTGAACGCCCTGGACCAGGCTCTGCGCAAGGCCATCGGGCAGGCCTTCCCCGCTCTCGACTCGCTGCACCTCACCGACTTCAAGGTGCGCGTCCTCGACACGGGCAAGGGCACCGGCGCGGTCACCCGCGTGCTCATCGACTCCACCGATGGCAACCGCACGTGGTCGACCATCGGCGTGTCCGAGAACGTCATCGAGGCGTCCTGGCAGGCGCTGGCGGACTCGGTCATCTTCGGCCTGCTCAAGTCGTCCACCTAGACCCACCCGTCTAGAGTCCCCTTCGATGTCCGCGCCCCAGTACGTCCCCAAGAGCGCCCGCCCGGGCGAACGCGTCTACGAGTCGCCGCCGTGGCAGCACGACCCGTGGGTCGGGCACCCTGCCGGCAACCTCGAGCAGGGCCAGCCGCGGGGCAACTTCTACGGCAACCAGGGGCCGGACCAGGGCTACGTGCTCTTGCTGGCCGAGCGCATCCAGCCCGTCCTCCAGGCCGGTGAGGAGCTCGCCGACGTGCGGGCCGGCATCATCGGCGTGGCCCTCAAGCGTGCCTCGCTGTTCGGGCGCGCCCCGGTCATCCACGACCTGACCCTCGCCTTCACCCTCTTCGGCTACCTCGACGAGTCGCCCGACCCGGCCCTCGTCGACCTCCGCAAGGAACTGTTCGCTTCCGCCTCGCACCACTACGCGGAGCGGCGGGCCATCGTCGACGTCGTCCCCGAGGCGGCGTTGCGCCAGACCCCGAAGCAGGCCGCCGAGGCCCACGCCGCCGACTGGCGCGCCGCCCTCGGCCTCACCTCCTGAGCGGCGCTCCCCGGCGCCGGCCCGGTACACGGGTAGCTTGTCGACGTGTTCGTCGACGCCGCGCTCTACCGCAACGGGGTGCGCGATCCCGAGCCCTTCGACGTCAGTCGGAAGTTCCACACGCCACCGGACCCGAAGACCTTCCTGTGGGTGGGGCTCTACGAGCCCACGGAGGAGGAGTTCCGGACCGTGCGCGAGGAGTTCAACCTGCACCCCCTCGCGGTCGAGGACGCCATCAAGGCCCACCAGCGCCCGAAGCTCGAGTTCTTCGAGGACAGCGCGTTCATGGTCCTGCGCACCGCCCGCTATATCGAGGACACCGAGACCGTCGAGTTCGGCGAGCTCCAGATCTTCTTCGGGCGGGGGTTCATCGTCACCGTCCGCCACGGCGCCGCGGCCGCGCTCTACGACGTCCGGCGCGAGCTCGAGGGTGACCCCGAGCGGCTCGGCTGCGGCCCGGCCGCGGTGCTGCACGCCATCGTCGACCACGTCGTCGACAACTACCAGCCGGTGCTCTTCGGCATCGAGGACGACATCGGCGAGGTGGAGGAGGAGGTCTTCTCCCCGTCGAACCACAACCCCGTCGAGCGCATCTACTACCTGAAGCGCGAGGTGCTGGGCATGATCAAGGCGACCGGCTCGCTCCAGGGCCCCCTCGAGCGCCTCGCCCGGCTCCACGACATCGAGTACCTGCACGACGACATCGCCCACTACTTCCGCGACGTCCTCGACCACCTGCTGCGGGTGCTCGAGCAGGTGACGGGCTACAACGAGATGCTCACCAGCATCCTCGAGGCCAACCTCACCCGGGTGAGCA
>CAYYDZ010000120.1:5119-8380 GCA_964470715.1 uncultured Microthrixaceae bacterium
GGCTACAACGAGATGCTCACCAGCATCCTCGAGGCCAACCTCACCCGGGTGAGCATCCGCCAGAACGAGGACATGAAGAAGATGGCCGCCTGGGCGGCCATCGGCGTCGTGCCCACCGCCATGGCCGGCATCTACGGCATGAACTTCCGCCACATGCCCGAGCTGCAGTGGCGCTTCGGGTACCCGCTGTCGCTGGCACTGATCGTCGTGGTGTGCTTGTTGCTGTACCGGAACTTCAAGCGAGTGGGATGGCTGTGAGCGAAGGCACGCAGGAAGAGCTCGAGCGCCAGCGGGCGCGGTGGTGGGCGACGGTGTCGTCGGGCGACCTCGACGGGTACCTGGCGCTGTTCGCCGAGGACGCCGTGTGGGTCACGCCCGAGCTGGACGAGATCGCGGGCCGCGACGCCATCCGAGCGTGGCTCGAGCCGGTGTTCGCCCAGTTCGACTACGAGCTCACCATCACCGTGGCCGACGTCCGGGTGGCGGGGAGCCTGGGCATCGAGCGGGCCCGCTTCGTGTCCCGCATGACTCCCAAGCCGCCCGCGGTGGGCCCGCGGTCGGGGACGACCGCGTCGGCACCGTCCGAGCCCCCCGTGGCCGAACCCGAGCGGGCGTCGATCGACGCCGATGGGCCCAGGGCCGAAGATGAGCCTTCGACCGCCCTGTCGGGGACCGACCCCGGGCCGAGCGAGCCCCAGATCGGTGACGAGGCCGGGCCGGGATGGGCCGACGATGCTCCCGTCGAGGACGCCGCTGAGGCGCCGCTCGATGATGACGTCACCGACGGTGACGGCGCTGGTGCCGCCGAGACGCCGCTCGGTGCTGCCCTCGCGTCTGACGAGGCCGATGCGGCCGCGGTGGACGGGGACGAGCCCGAGCCGGTGGTCGAGGCGCCGCTGGTCCCCGCCCGTCACGACGCCGGCGAGGACGAGCCCCACGAGGGCCGGTACCTCATGTACTGGCGCTGGCACGAAGACGCCGGCTGGCTGGTGCACCGCTACGCCGACGTGACCGGGGTCGGCTAGGCCCGCTTGGTTCCGACGCCTCCCCGGCCGTCGGTTCACCGTCACAGGGGGCCGGTAGCCTCGGAGCGGTGACCTCCCGAGTGCCCCGTGTCCGCTTCGCGCCCGCGCCCACCGGCTCGCTCCACGTCGGCAGCGCCCGGTCGGCACTGTTCAACTGGCTCTACGCCCGGGCCGTGGGCGGCACCATGGTCCTGCGCATCGAGGACACCGACACCGAGCGAAACAAGCCCGAGCTGATCGACGGCATCCTCCGTTCGCTCGAGTGGCTGGGCATCGACTGGGACGAGGGGCCGATCCACCAGTCCGACCGCTTCGAGCTCTATCGAGAGGCGGCCTCGAGGCTGCTGGCCGACGGCAAGGCCTACCTGGTCGACGCCGACGACCAGGAGGTCGAGGGCACCACCCTCACCGCCGGCCTGGCCGCCCGCTTCCGGGTGCCCGACGAGGGCGCCATCGAGTTCGACGACGTCATCCGGGGCCACGTCCGATTCGAGAACGAGAACGTCGAGGACCCGGTGATCTGGCGTTCGAACGGCACGCCCACCTTCCTCATCGCCAACGCCGTCGACGACGTCGACCTCGACATCACCCACGTCATCCGCGGCGAGGACCTGCTCTCGTCCACCCCCAAGGTCATCCACCTGCGCATGGCCCTCGGCACCACCGTCCTACCCGTGTACGCCCACCTCCCCCTGCTGGTGAACGCCCAGCGCCAGAAGCTCTCCAAGCGCCGGGACGACGTCGCCCTGTGGGACTACCGCGACAAGGGCTACCTGCCCGAGGCCATGGCCAACTACCTCGCCCTGCTCGGGTGGGGCCCGCCCGACGGCATCGAGGTGCGGCCGATGGCCGAGATCATCGAGCGCTTCCGCCTCGAGGACGTCACCAAGTCGGCGGCCTTCTTCGACCTCAAGAAGCTCGACCACGTCAACGGCGAGTGGATGCGGGGACTCGCCGTCGACGACTTCATCGAACGCTGTGGCCCGGTCCTGGCCGAGGGGCCGTGGCCGGCCGATGCCTTCGACGCCGCCGAGTTCGCGGAGATCGCGCCTCTGGTGCAGGAGCGCGTCACGACCTTGGGTGACGTGCCGGGCTACGTCGACTGGCTGTTCCTCCCCGAGGCCCCCGTCGACGAGGCCTCGTGGGAAAAGGCCATGGTCAAGGGCCCGGACGCCGCGGGCCTGCTCGACGACGCCTTCGCCGCCTTCGCCGATGCCGAGTGGACCGCCGAAGCCCTGCACGCCTGCCTGCTCGCGCTGGGTGAGGCCCGGGGGTTGAAGCTGGGCAAGGCGCAGGCGCCGGTGCGGGTGGCGGTGACCGGTCGCACGGTGGGCCCGCCGCTGTTCGAGTCGCTGGTGCTGCTGGGTCGCGAGCGCACGCGCGAACGTCTGCGGGCGGCGCGCCGCCGCCTGTGAGCCGCCCGTGAGTCGCCGGTCGCAGCACCGCTCGCCCCGCTGGTTGCGGGTGACGCTTCGGGTGTTTCTCGCCGCCGTGGCACTGGTGGGCCTGTACCTGGCTGTGACCTTCGTCCAGGTCTGGTGGACGGCGCGCCAGGACGACGCCGCCGACGCGCAGGCCATCGTGGTGCTGGGTGCCGCCCAGTACGACGGCACCCCATCGCCCGTCTTCCAGGCCCGCCTCGACCACGCCCTCGACCTCTACGAGCAGGGCCTCGCCCCCACCATCGTGGTCACTGGTGGCAACCAGCCGGGGGACCGCTTCACCGAGGCCGCCGCCGGCGCCAACTACCTCCTGGCCAACGGGGTGCCCGAGGAGGACCTCCGGCGTGAGGTGGACGCCCACAACTCGTGGGAGTCGCTGGCGGCCGTGGCGCGCATCCTCGACGACGAGGGAGTTGACGAGGTCATCCTCGTGTCCGACCCGTACCACTCGTATCGCGTGGGCCAGATCGCCGGGGAGCTGGGCATGACCCCGCACCTCTCACCGACCCGCACGAGCCCGGCCAGCAGCTTCAGCGAGCTGCGGTCGATGGTGCGTGAGACGTTGGCGGTGTCCGTGGGGCGATTCGTGGGCTACCGCCGCCTCGTCCGCATCGACGACCAGGTCGGACGCATCCGCGAGGGCGTGGGCCGCAACTGACGCGACGGGATCCGGTTTTCGGAATCCGGGGCGAGACCGGCTAGCCTCGGAGTCTCCCGTTCGGGGGTGGTGTAATCGGTAACACAGCTGGTTCTGGTCCAGTCGTTGGGGGTTCGAGTCCTCCCCCCCGAGCTTC
>CAYYDZ010000121.1:0-1396 GCA_964470715.1 uncultured Microthrixaceae bacterium
GGCGACGACGGCCACGCTGTCGGCTGACTGCCCGGGCTGAAGACGTGCGATGGCACCTCGGCCGCTGCGGCTCGACGATCCCACTCGAACCAGCGGGGTCGTCCAACGGCGCGAGGCAGGGGGCGCGCCACTCGCCGACGGTCACCGTCGCCCATGCCGCCACCAAGCGTGGTCCTTCCCCGCGCGGGCACGCGGAGAGCCCCTCAGCTGGAGGAAATACCCGTCACATGTGACGAGTATTTCCTCCACCTCGGTCGTTGCTCCGGGATCTGGCCACGGTGCGTGAGCCAGCGTCGGACGCCAGGCGCCCGCGGTGAGGGAGCGCAGCGGCGAGCAACGCGATGTCGTCAGGAGCGACGCCGCAGCAGCCGCCAACCAGGCGGGCGCCCCGGGCGACCCAGCTGGCGGCGAGCCCGCCGTCCGTCGCGCCGACGCCGGCGTAGCGCCAGCAGCGGGCGTGGGCATCCCACTCCCCGCCGGCGTTCGGACACGCCACCAGCGGCAGCGCCGTGGGCGCGAGCGCGTCGAGGGCGTCGGCGACGTCGGCCTCGGCCGTGCAGTTCACGCCGATGGCGGCAACCCGGGGGTGCGCGGCGACGAGGGGGCCGACAGCGGCCAGATCGTCGCCTCCCGCGGTCCGCCCACCGGCCACCGCGGTGAACGAAACCCACACCGGCGGCCCGTCCCGGTCGAGGGCGTCGAGTACTGCGAGGGCCTCGGTCAGGGTGGGGAGCGTCTCGACCGCGAGCAGGTCGGGACCGGCGTCCTCCAGCACCTCGATGCGGGCCCGGTGGAAGGCGGTGAGCTCGGCCGCGGTCCGTTCGTAGCGGCCGTGGTACTCCGAGCCATCAGCGACGATCGCGCCGTAGGGCCCGACCGAGGCAGCGACCAGGCGCTCACCGCCGAACTCCGCGCCCACCTCGTCGGCCGCGGCCCGTGCGAGCTCGACCGATCTCCGCAGTGCGGTCGTCGCCTCCGCCGCGGAACGGCCGGCCCGCCGGAAACCTTCAGCGCTCACCTGGTAGGAGGCGGTGACGGCGACGTCGGCCCCGGCGCGGAAGAAGGCCTCGTGCACCTGCTGCACGAGGCCGGGCTGCTCGACGAGGGCCTTGGCCGACCAGAGCGGGGCGGCGAGGTCGGCGCCGCGGGCTTCGAGGGTGGAGCCGAGCCCGCCGTCCACCACCCGCACCCGGTCGCCGAGGGGGGCTCGGGGACCGGGTGCCATCCCGTCAGTAAACCGCGCGGCCGGCGGTCACGGGTGCGGGGGCCGTGACCGGCGGTGCCGCCGGGACCGGGGCGGGGGCGACCGGTCGACGGGCGGGTGGTGGCGGAGGGGGAGGCGCCGCCGCGTGGCGGGGAGCCGGGGCGCCGGCGTGGGGTCGGTAGGCCGGCGGCG
>CAYYDZ010000121.1:1496-8273 GCA_964470715.1 uncultured Microthrixaceae bacterium
GGGGTCGAGTCGATGGCTGGGCGGAGACGGGCGCCACCGGGGCGGCCGTCCGGGCGGGGGCGGCAGCCGCCCTCATCGCCGTCGGCCGGGCAGCCCCCTTCGCCTGAGGCTGGGCGACCGACGCCGCCTCGGCGTTGAGCTTGGCCTGGCGGGCGGCCTGGTCGAGGCGGACGAACGAGAGCAGCGAGACCATGGCCACCACGACCACCACCAGGGCGACCGCCATCGTGGTGGTGGCGTCGGTGCCGGCGGCCACGCCGTGCACCGTGGCGAGGACGAAGACCGGGAAGCTCAGGTAGTGGACGCTGCGCCACACCTTCTTCGGCATCCAGCGCCGGCCGAGGGCGGTGAGCTCGACCGCGAGCAGCAGGTAGAAGGCGACGATGCCCCAGGCCACCGCGGACGGGTCCCAGCTCGAGGCGAAGGGCACGAGCACGTCCGTGAGGCCGAAGTCGACGTAGGTGTCGAACAGCAGGCCGGCCACGTGGACCCCGAGGAAGATCATGGTCAGGGTGCCGAGCCACTGATGCAGGTCGAGCAGCCAGTTGGGACGCGGGCGCTTGCCGAAGACCTTCGTGGACAGGGCGAGGCCCCAAAGCACGCTGGCCGAGAGCAGGGCCCACGAGACGATGCCGCCGGCGCGGGCGGTGTACCACCAGAGCTGGTCCATCACGATCCTCCGCTGTTCGTGTCGGGTGCGGTCTGGCCCCCGAACGGGGCCGGGGTGGCGCCGGAGTCGGAGCCGCCGAACTGGTCGCTGGGCGGCGCGAACTGGTCGCTGCCGCCGAAGTCGTCGCTGTCGCCGAACTGGTCGCTCGGCGGGACGAACTGGTCGTTGCCGCCGAACTGGTCGGACCCGCTGAAGTCGCCGGGATCGCCGACGCGGCCATCGCCGTCGAGGTCGGTGGTGCCGTCACCCTGGTTGGTCGAGCCGAAGGGCGACTGCTGCTGGTTGAGGCCGCCGTCGGCGCTGACCGGCGAGGGGTCGGCGTCGTCGCCCAGGTTGGTGGCGACGAGGCCGATGCCGATGCCGACGAAGGCGCCGGCGCTGACCGCGGCGGCGATCACGCGCGCCCGGTGGGCGGGGGACTTCGGGGCGGCGGAGGGGTCGTCGGGAGTGGGGGTGAGGTCGGTCACGAGCACCAGCATGAGGAACGCCCCTCAAAGCGGGGGTAAAGGAACCTGGGAAAACGCTGGGAACTGCGACGATGGCCCCGTGAGCGAGCAGCCCCCCGACACCTACACCCACGGCCACCACGAGAGCGTCCTGCGCAGCCACCGCTGGCGGACGGCCGAGAACTCCGCCGGCTACCTCCTCCCCCACCTGCGGCCGGGGTTGGATCTGCTCGACGTCGGCTGCGGGCCCGGCAACCTCACCCGGGACCTCGCCGCCCGCGTCGCCCCAGGACGGGTGCTGGGCCTCGACGCCGCCGCCGATGCCATCGAGGCGGCGCGGGCGGACGCTCCCGACGAGGGGCCCGAGGTCGCGTTCGCGGTCGGCGACGTGTACGCCCTCGACCTCGACGACGACTCGTTCGACGTGGTCCACGCCCACCAGGTGCTCCAGCACCTGAGCGACCCGGTGGGTGCGCTCCGCGAGCTGCGCCGCGTCGTGCGGCCCGACGGCGTCGTGGCCGCGCGCGACAGCGACTACGCGGCCATGGTCTGGGCGCCGCTCGACCCGCGCCTCGACCGGTGGCTCGCGCTCTACCACGAGCTCACGCGCCGCAACCGGGCCGAGGCCGATGCCGGGCGCTTCCTCCTCGGCTGGACGCAGGCCGCCGGCTTCAGCGAGGTCACGGCCACCACGTCCACGTGGACCTTCGCCGACCCCGACACGCGCGCCTGGTGGGGCTCGCTGTGGGCCGACCGGGTCACCCAGTCCTCCTACGCCACCCAGGCCCTCGAGCGCGGTCTGGCCGACGAGGCGGAGTTGGCCGACCTCGCCGACGCGTTCCGCACCTGGGCGGCGGCGCCCGACGGCTTCTTCGCGGTGCTCCACGGCGAGGTCCTCGCCCGGGGCTGACCCCCCGACGTGGCGACGGCCCCGCCGGGGGACCCGGCCGCGACGGCGCGGTGACGTCCGGATGAACACCGGCGGAACGGCCCCGGCCGACGCCGTGACACGTGGAGCGGCGAGGGGTCGCGTCGGTAGGGTGGTCGGGCGGGTCGGCACAGCGGCGAGGAGGCTTCGGCATGCGTTTGGACGACGAGCAGCGGGCGGCCTGGGCGCATGACGGCTACCTCGTGCTGCGGGCCGCGCTCGACGCCACCCGCGTCGCCGAGATCACGGCGTGGGTCGACGAGGTCGAGGGTTGGGCCGGCGCGGGTGGTCCGGGCCTGCACCACTTCGAGCAGACCGACGTCGGGCCCACCATCGCCCGCAGCGAGGACCTCATCGGCCACCACCCCGGCCTCCGGGCCCTGCTCACCGAGGGGCTGCTCCCCGACCTCGCCGGCCAGCTCTTCGGCGAGCCCGCGCTGCTCTACAAGGAGAAGGTCAACTACAAGCAGCCCGGCGGCGGGGGCTTCGCGCCCCACCAGGACGCGCCGGCCTACCGCTTCGTCGACCACCACATCAGCGTGATGGTGCCGCTCGACCCGGCCACCGAGGCCAGCGGGTGCCTGTGGGTGGCACACGGCCACGACCGCGGCTTGCTGCCCATGGAGGGCATGCGGGGCCTGCGCGACGACATCGTCTCGGAGCTGGACTGGCAGCCCGTCGAGCTCGAGCCCGGCGACCTCCTCTGGTTCGACTCCTACGCTCCGCACCGCAGCGGCACCAACACCACCGACCGGGCCCGGCGGGCGCTGTACCTCACCTACAACGCGGCCTCGGCGGGCGACTTCCGCACCACCTACTACCAGGACAAGGTCGCCGAGTTCGACGCCTTGGACGGCGCCGGCGACCGCGTGCGCCTCAGCATCACCGACGACTTCCTGGGCCGCCCGGTCGAGGCGCCGCGGGCGGGGGCCTCCTCGTGACCGCGCCCCTCGACGATCTGGACGAGCTGCTGGACCTCTACCGCAGCGACAAGGCCACGGCCATGTACGACGAGGTGGTCACCGAGCGCGAGCACGCCCTCCAGGCCGCCGCGCTGGCCGAGGCCGCCGGTGCGCCACCCGCCACCGTCGCCGCCGCGCTCCTCCACGACGTCGGGCGCCTCACCATTGCGTGGGACTCGGCCGAGGGGGCCTTCGTGGCCGCGGACCGGGCCCACGACTCGGTGGGCGAGCGCCTGCTCGGCCGGTGGTTCGGCCCCGAGGTGTGTGCCCCGGTCGGCATGCACGTGGCTGCGAAGCGCTACCTCTGCGCGGTCGAGCCCGCCTACGCCCACAGCCTGTCGCCGGTGTCGGTCCGCAGCCTGGCCGTGCAGGGCGGGCCCATGCGAGCGACAGAGGTCGCCGAGTTCGAGTCCCACCCGGGCTGGGAGGCCGCGGTGCAACTGCGGCGCTGGGACGACGAGGCCAAGAGCACCGAGCCCGCGGCCAAGACCATCGAGGACTACGCCGCCCTCCTCGAGTCCCTCGCCCGCTGACGGCCGGGCTCAGCCGGCGTCGAGGAGCGAACGGGTGAGGTCGAGGGCGGCCGACGGGCTGGCGAAGAAGTGCTGGGCGCCGGCGTGCAGGTCGCGGAAGCCCCGCTCGATGGGGCCGGCCCGCAGGCCCTTGGTGCCGGCGAGCAGGTAGGCCTGGCGGGCGATGTCGGCGCCGCCCTGGTTGACCTGGCGGCAGGCCTCACGCACCAGGTTGGCCGTCACCGCGGAGACGGCGCCGTCGCGGGCGGCCTCGGCCTCGGCCTCCTGGCAGACCTCGCGCACCCAGGCCCGACCCGCCCGGTAGCGGCCCTCGAGGCCGGCGTATTCGAACAGGAAGCGCTCGGAGTCGGCCAGCGAGGTCGAGGCCCCCATGCGGGTGGTGTCCTTGGCCTTGGCCAGCACCTCGTCGAGCACCCGGCGGGTGACCCCGAGGGCCCAGCCGGCGTGACCGGCGGCGGTGAGGGGCAGCACCCCGAGGGCGTGCATCGGGCCGCCCCGGTGCACCACGGGAGCGAAGAAGTCGAAGGTGCGCGCCGCGGGGAGGCGCTGGTCGCGGATGGTGTAGTCGTAGCTGGCGGTGGCCTGGAGGCCGAGCACGTCCCAGTTGCCCTTGAGCTCGATGGCATCCACTGGGAGGCACCCCATCAAGTAGCGGGCGTCGCCACCGTCCTCCTCGACGGTGAGCATGCCCGCCCCCGCCCAGGTGGCGTGGGCGATTCCGCTGCCGAACTGGTAGTCGCCGCTGAGGACGAGCTCGTCGCCCTCGACGGTGGCCGTGCCGTTGGGGGCGAACTGGCCGGCCACGACGGGCACGCCGTCGGCGAACACCTCGTCGGCGCCTTCGTCGGGCAGGTAGGCACCGAAGAACGCGGCGGCGACGTCGGCTGCGAAGTAGCACCAGCCGGTGGAGCCGTCGGCCCGCGAGATCTCCTCGTACACGTCGACGACGTCGGCGAGGGGCAGCTCGAGGCCGCCCACGGCCTTGGGCACCATCGGCCCGTAGAGGCCGGCGGCCTCGATGGCGTCGAGCGAGGCCTTGGCCATGGGTTCGCCCGGTGGCGTGGTGGCGGCGTTGGTGTCGATGGTCTCGAACAGCGAGCGTGCGGCATCGAGCAGTGCGGTCGTCATGGCGTCAGGCAAGCAGGCGCGGCCCCGCCGGCGCCAGAGCCAGAGGTCCCGTCACCTCGAGGTGCCCGCTCCCCGGTCGCTCACCCTGGCGGCGACGCTCGCCGACTACGTTGCCGACATCGACATCGCCGACCCCACCGATTGCACCCAGACCATCACCAACGTGTGCGCGTCGGCCGCCCAGCCCGCGGGCGTGGTGCAGCAAACGCCGGCGTTCAGCGGCTGACGCCGGCCGGCTCGAACCCGTTCGCATGTCCAACCCCGTCGTCGTCACCGGCAGCGCGTCCGGCCTCGGTGCCGCCGTCGTCCGCCGCCTCCGGGCCGCCGGGCGCTCGACCATCGGCATCGACGTCCAGCCCGGCGACCTCGTCGACCTGCTCGCCGACCTCGGCACCCCCGAGGGCCGGGCCGCGGCGCTGGAGGCGGTCGCCGAGGCGACCGACGCGCTCGATGGGCTCGTGTCCTGCGCCGCGGTGTCGCCCATCCATCCCGACCCGGCCACGGTCGTGAGCGTCAACGCCTTCGGCGCCCTCGCGGTGCTCGACGGGCTCCTGCCGCTGCTGGCCCGCGGCACCGACCCCGCGGCCGTGGCCATCTCCAGCATCGGAGCCGTGGACGGCTCGGCCGACGAGTCGCTGGTGGGGGTGCTGCGGACCGGCGACGAGGCCGCCGCCCGCGCCGCAGCCGACGACGGCACCGCCTACCGCTCGGCCATCGCCTACTCCAGCGCCAAGCGGGTGGTCGCCCAGGGCGTGCGCGAACGGGCGAAGGCCTGGGGTGACGCGGGGGTGCGTCTCAACGCCGTGGCCCCGGGCCGCATGGAGACACCCATGCTCGACGGCCTGCTCGCCGACCCGCTCATCGCCGCCGGCATCGACACCCTGCCCATCGGCGTGCGGGCCAACGGCTCCGCCGACGACGTCGCCGGCGCCGTGTGCTTCCTGCTGGGGCCCGACGCCTGCTTCGTGCACGGCCAGGTGCTGTTCGTGGACGGCGGCACCGACGCCCTCCTGCGCCCCGACGCCGTCTGACGCCCTCCCTCGACGCTTCTGGATCCGGCGGTCGCGGCGGGCGGGCGGCAGTCAGACCGGCGCGGCGGCGTGCTCCTCGGCCGGGTACGGGTCCCACGCCGGCGGGGCGGTGCGCAGGTGCTCCTCCACCAGAGCGCGGAAGGTGGCGAGGTCGAGGGAGCTCTCGGCCCCACCGACCAGGCGCAGGCCGGCGGTGAGCCCGCTGGGCGCATCCGCCTCCCAGGTGGCCCCGTGTGACTCGACCTCGTCGAGATGGACTGCCAGCGGGGCGAGGTCGACCCGCGGCCGGACGGGCCGGGACCGCAGCTGCACCCACGACTCGTAGCGGTACCGCACCTCGAAGCGACGATCGCGGGCGATCAGCAGCGCCACCCGCTCGGTGGCGTTGTGGAGGGCCATGGGGTGCAGCCCGGCAGCCCACTCGCCGCCGAAGCGGTGGCCGCCGGCGTCGGGCGCCCCAGCGGGCACGACGAGCACGGCGAGGTCCAGCTCGGGCACCTCCTCGAGCGCCACCTCGTCCGCCACGCAGTGCTCGCTGGCGGTGAGGCAGGCGTCCTCTTCGGCCCACAGGTCCTCATGGCGCTCGGGGGCGGTGGCCAGCTCCAGCAGCATCGGGAGGAGCTCGGTGTACAGCAGGCCCGTCGGGTCGGCGCTGACCGCAATCGCGTCGGCCAACGGGGACCGGGACGGGTCGGCGTAGGCGGCGATGATCATCGAGGCCCGGGCGGCGTCGCGGAAGCGGTAGGTGCCGAAGTCGCCGGCCGCGGCCACGTCCGTGAGCAGGTCCTCGTGGGCCAGCCCCGCCGCGGGGTCGGCCAGGGCGAACACCGACACGAGGCCGTCCTGGTCGAAGTGGTTGTTGGAGACCAGGCGGGCCTCGCCGTGACGGTCGAACGAGCGCAGGTAGCGGTAGGCCATCTGCGCGCTGAGGTCCGCCCGCACCTCGGGCGGCGTCGGGATGCCCGGCCAGTGCGAGAGGCAGAGCACCGTGCCCTCGGCGGGCGAGCCGTCGACGATCACGTTGGGCCGGCCGGCGAGGTCGCCGTAGGGCACGAACTGCAGCGGCGTGCGGGTCATGG
>CAYYDZ010000122.1:0-8183 GCA_964470715.1 uncultured Microthrixaceae bacterium
GTGGTTGCCGGCAGGCGGCTCACACGAGGTCGTAGAGCTCGCGCAGATCGCGGATGCGAGGGACACCGCCGCCGTCAGCCGGTGGCTTCGGGATCCAGTCGCCCGGGTCCTCCTCGTGGCGCCAGATGTGGACCGGGGACATGCCGAACGCGAGGGGGCCCTCGACGTCGGCCTTCCAGTTGTCTCCCACGAAGAGGGTCTCCGCGGCGGTGGCGCCGACCTCGGCGAGCGTGGCCTCGAAGATGCGGGGATGGGGCTTGCGGGCACCCACCCACGCCGAGGAAACCCGGGCGTCGACCAGGGGCAGCACGCCGGTCTCGGCGAGGTGGCGGTCGAGGTCCCAGTCCCAGTTCGAGCAGACGGCCAGGCGCAGCCCGCGGCCCTTGAGCGCACGGAGCACCTCCAACGACTCGTCGTAGGCCGCCATGGTGAACTCGCCGCGACGGGTGTGGAACTCCTTGACGATGGACTCGACGTCGTCCTCGTGGATCTCGTGGTCCCGCAGCAGCCCCCGCCAGCGGTCCTTCTCCCAGGCCTCGTACGCCGCCTCGGAGACGGAGTGCTCGTCGTGGGTCTGGCCGTCCCAGGCGTTCGCCGACCAGGTGTTGTCGGCGGTGGGGCGGAAGCCGTAGCCGCGGGCCTCGAGGATCTCCGCCAGCCACCACGACTCCCAGTCGGACTCGGCCAGCGTGCCGTAGAAGTCGAACAGGACGGTCGTGACGGTCACCCCTCTAGTGTGCCGTCATGCGCTTGGTGGTCGTCGGAGGCAATGCGGGCGGGATGACCGCGCTGAGCCAGGTGCGGCGGCGCCGGCGGGACATCGAGATCGTGGCCCTCGAGAAGGGCGACTGGACGAGCTACTCGTCCTGCGGCATCCCCTACCTCGTGGCCGGCGACATCGGCGGCGTCGACGACCTGGTCGTGCGCACGCCCCAGGAGTTCCGGGACAAGCTGCTGGTCGACGTCCGCGTCCAGCACGAGGTGAAGGCCATCGACCTGGCCCAGCGCCAGCTCGAGGTGCGCGACCACGGTCACGGCCGCACCATCAAGGTGGGCTTCGACGAGCTGCTCCTCGCCACCGGCGCCGCGCCCATCCGGCCGGACCTGCCCGGGATCGACCACGAGTCCGTGCGCGGCGTGCAGACCCTGGCCGACGCCGCCGCCCTGCTCGAGCACGCCGCCACGGTCGAGTGCAAGCACGTGGTCATCGTGGGGAGCGGCTACATCGGCCTCGAGATGGCCGAGAGCTTCCTCAAGCGGGGGGCGCAGGTCACCGTGGTGGAGGCCGCGGACGAACCGATGCGCACCCTCGACCCCGACATGGGAGCGCTGGTCGGCGACGCCCTCACCGGCGCCGGGGCCGAGCTGCGCCTGGGCACCTCCGTCGAGGGCTTCGAACCCGGGATGGTGCACACCTCGGGGGGCTCCATCCGAGCCGACCTCGTGGTGCTGGGCATCGGGGTCGCTCCGAACACCACCCTCGCGGGCACCGCCGGGGTGCCCCTCGGCGTCAAGGACGCCATCCGGGTCACGCCCCGCCAGCAGACGCACGTCGAGGGCGTGTGGGCGGCCGGGGACTGCTGCGAGTCGTACCACCTGGTCTCCCGGGAGTGGGTCCACCTCGCGCTCGGGACGGTCGCCAACCGCCAGAGCCGCGTCGCGGGCATCAACCTCGGCGGTGGCGCCGCGTCCTTCCCGGGCGTGCTCGGCACCGCCGTCACCCGGATCTGTCGCACCGAGATCGGTCGCACCGGCCTGACCGAGGCCGAAGCCGCCCGCGCCGGCCTCGACGCCGTCGCCGTCACCATCGAGGCCACCAACCAGGCGGGCTACCTGCCCGACGCCGAGTCGATGACGGTGAAGATGGTGGCCGAGCGGGGCAGCGGCCGCCTGCTCGGTGCCCAGATCGTCGGTGGCGACGCGTCCGCCAAGCGCATCGACACCATCGCGACCGCCCTGTGGAACGGCATGGCCGTCCAGGACATGATCGACGTCGACCTGTCGTACGCCCCGCCGCTGTCGCCGCTGTGGGACCCGGTCATCGTCGCCGCCCGCCAGGCGGCGTCGGCGGTGGCGTGAGCGGGTCGCCGACCTCATGACCTTCGCCGAGGAGCGCGACGCCCTCGTCGCCGCCGACGGCATCGCCGGCCGCGACCGGTGCCGGGCCCTGAGCGACCTGGTCGACCGTTGGCTGATCGGCCTCTTCGACCTCGCCGCCGCCGGGGCGCCGGGCGTCGCCCTCGCCGCCACCGGGGGGTACGGGCGTCGCGAGTTGGCCCCGCACAGCGACCTCGACCTGCTGCTCCTGCACGACGGGCGGGCCGCGGCGGTCGGCCCGGTCGCCGACCGGCTCTGGTACCCGATCTGGGACGAGGGGATGAAGCTGGGTCACGCCGTGCGCACCCCGAAGGAGACCCTCAGCCTCGCCGCCGACGACCTCGACACCGCCACGACGCTCCTCCAGATCCGCCACCTCGCCGGCGACCCGCAGCTCACCGAGCAGGTGGGGGAGCGGGCCCTCGCCCAATGGCGCAAGCGGCCCAAGAAGTGGCTCTCCGAGCTGCGCCAGGGCGTGGTCGCCCGCCACGCCCAGTCCGGTGAGGTGGCCTTCCTGCTCGAGCCGGACCTGAAGGAGGGCCGCGGTGGCCTGCGGGACGTGCACGCCCTGCACTGGGCCGAGCTGGTGCAACCCATCCTCCACACCGGCGACGACGCCGTGCTGGCCCGGGCCTACGACACCCTGCTCGACGTGCGGGTGGCGCTGCACCGCCAGACCGGTCGGGCCGGCGATCGCCTGAACCTGCAGGAGCAGGACGGGGTGGCCGCCCTGCTCGGCGAGGCTGCGCCCGGCGGCGCCGACGCGCTCATGAAGCGGGTCGTGGCTGCGGCCCGCACCATCGCCTGGGTGAGCGACGAGACCTGGGACCGGGTCGAGTCCTCCCTGGCCGGTCCCCGCCGCCAGACCGCGGGACGAGATCGCCCCCTCGACGACGGGGTGGTGCTGCGTGACGGCGACGTCCACGTGGTGGCCGAGTCCTCGCCGGCCGACGACCCCGCGCTGGCGCTTCGAGCGGCCAAGGCGGCGGCCGCCCACCACACCCGCATCGAGCGCTCGTCGCTCGATCGTCTCGCCGCCGAGGTCCCCCTGTTCCCGGACCCCTGGCCGTCGGGAGCCAAGGACCTCCTCGCCGACCTGCTGCTCACCGGTCCGCCGGCCATCGCCGTGCTCGAGTCGCTGGACCACAAGGGCCTGCTGTCGCGGATCCTGCCCGAGTGGGAGCCGGTGCGGAGCCGACCCCAGCGCAACGCCTACCACCGCTTCACCGTCGACCGGCACCTGTTCGAGGCGGCGGTCGGTGCGGCGGCGCTGGCCGAACGGGTGGGTCGCCCCGACCTCCTGGTCATGGGGGCACTGCTCCACGACATCGGCAAGGGCTACCCGGGTGACCACACCGAGGTGGGCCAGGAGATCGTGGCGACCATGGCGACCCGGATGGGCTACCCGCCGGCCGACGTCGACCTGCTCGTCCTGATGGTCCGCCACCACCTCCTCCTGCCCGACATCGCCACCCGCCGCGACCTCTCGGACGACGCCACCATCGAGCGGGTCGCCGAGGCGGTCGGCTCCCTCGAGGCCCTCGAGCTGCTGGCCGCCCTCACCGAGGCGGACTCCATCGCCACGGGGCCGGCGGCCTGGGGCGAGTGGAAGGCGGGGCTCGTGGCCCAGCTCGCGGCCCGCACCGCCCACTTCCTCGGGGCCACCGACGGCGACGACGGCCGCGGCGCCCCGTTCCCGAGTGGCGAGCAGCAGGCGCTCATGGCCGCCGGAGAGCGGGTCGTCCAGGTCGACGGCCACACCATCACGGTGGTCACGCCCGATCGCCCCGGTGTGTTCAGCCGGGTGGCCGGCGTGCTGTCGCTCAACGGGCTCGACGTCCTCGAGGCGGCGGCGGCGTCCGACCACGGCATGGCCCTCAGCCAGTTCACGGTGGCCCCGGGCCTCGGCTCCACCATCAACTGGGACCGGGTCCGCACCGACCTCGACCGGTCCCTCGCCGGGCGCCTCGCGCTGTCGGCCCGCTTGGCCGAGCGGGCGCGGGCCTACGCCCGTCCCGGCCCGCCGCCGCGAGCCCCCGAGGTGCGCTTCGACAACGACGCCACCCACCGGGCGACGGTCATCGAGGTGCACGCCACCGACGGCATCGGGGTGCTCAACCGCATCACCCGCGCCCTCGCCGAGCTCGACCTCGACATCCGCACGGCCAAGGTCCAGACCCTCGGCGACGAGGTGGTCGACGCCTTCTACGTCCTCGATGCGGAGGGCGCGAAGATCACCGATCCGGACCATCAGGGCGAGGTCCGCCGCAGCGTGCTCCACGCCCTGCGCTGACGGAACGACAGCGCGGAAGAGAGCGGTAGGGTCGACACCGATGACGCCCCAGCCGCCGAGCCACGCCGATCTCCTGCGCTGGAGCGAGGCGCTGTCGGGCATCGCCCGCACGGGCCTCGGGTTCACCCAGAGCCTCTACGAGCGCGAGCGCTTCGAGGAGGTGCTCGCGGTGGCCGCCGACATCCGCGCCGCCGCCGCCCAGGAGTGGGACGCCGATTCGATTGCGGTCGAGTGGATGAAGCACGTCGGCGAGGGGGTGCCCGGCTACGTCACCCCGAAGGTGGCGGTGGGCGCGGTGGTCAGCAACGACGCCGACGAGATCCTCCTCGTGCAGCGGGCCGACTCCGGCGTCTGGCTCTATCCCACGGGGTGGGCCGACATCGGTTACTCGCCCTCCGAGATCGCCCTCAAGGAGGTGGAGGAGGAGACCGGCATCGAATGCGAGGTGCTCCGCCCGATTGCGGTCCTCGACGGCATGCGCCTCGGGTTCACCCACGTTCCGCTGTACTCCATCGTGTTCCACTGCCGGGCCACCGGCGGCGAGCTCCGGGCCCACCCCCTCGAGTGCCGTGACGTGGGGTGGTTCCCGGCCGACGCCCTGCCCGAGCCGCTGGCCGGCTTCGAGCAGTGGGGCCAGCACGTGTTCGCCGCCATCAGAGGCGAGCCCATCGAGGTGCTCTTCGACGCCCCCCGCACGCCACCGTGGCGGGGGACCTCCGATGGAGACGACGGGGACGAGTGATCGAACTCGACTGGCTCTCCGGCCAAGACGCGCTGTTCCTCCAGGTGGAGGCACCGAATCAACCGATGCACGTGGGCGGTCTGGCCATCTTCGAGGGTGCGCCGTTCTACGACGAGACGGGTGAGTTCCGCCTCGAGGACGTTCGGGAGGCCATCGCCGCCCGCCTGCACCTCGTGCCTCGGTTCCGGCGCAAGCTGCACCACATCCCGTTCGACACCTCCCACCCCGTCTGGGTGGACGACCCCGACTTCGACGTGGCCAACCACGTCCGTTGCGAGCGCCTGCCCGAGCCTGGTGGCTGGGAAGAGCTGCGTCACTTCGTCCAGCACGTCGAAGCCGTACCGCTCGACCGCGACCTCCCCCTTTGGGAGCTCTGGTTCGTCGAGGGCCTGACCGAGGGGCGGGTCGCGCTCGTGCAGAAGACCCATCATGCGCTGATCGACGGCATCTCCGGCATCGATGTGGCCACCGTGCTGCTCGACCTCGAGGCCGAGCCCGAGGCCGAGCCGGCGTCGGCACCCGCCTGGGAGCCACAGGCGCCACCGACCGATGCGGAGCTCTTGTTGGGCGGGCTCTCCGAGCGTCTGGCCGGCCCCACCGCGTGGCTCCAGTCCGTGGCGGCGTCGCTGCGACGGCCCGACCACGCCGCCGAGGACCTCCTCGCCACGGCGGTGGACGCCGGCCGAGCGCTGCTCGCCGCGGGGCTGCCGCCCTCGCCGACGCCGTGGAACGTGCCCATTGGGCCCACCCGTCGCTACGAGGTGGCTCGGGTCCCGCTCGCCGCGGTGAAGGCGGTGAAGGCCGCCGCGGGCGCATCGGTCAACGACGTGATCCTGGCGATCTGCGCCGGCGCGCTGCGGGCCTTCCTGCTGCACCGGGGAGAGGAGGTGCCGCCCGGGCGCACCCTGCGCACCTTCGTTCCCGTGTCGCTGCGCTCGCCGGACGAGCGGTTCTCCTTCGGGAACCGGGTGTCCGGCATGCTCGCCGAGCTCCCGGTCGGTGAGTCCGGCCCCGAGGCGCGCCTGCGCGAGGTCTGCCGCCAGATGGCGACGGTGAAGCAGAGTGGGCAAGCCGAGATGGCCGACCAGGTGCTCGCCGTGGCCGACCTCGCCCCGCCGGCGATGGTGGGCTTCGCTGCTCGCCTCATCGTGCGTCAGCGCACGGTCAACCTGGGCATCACCAACGTGCCGGGTCCTCAGGTGCCGCTCTACTGCATGGGGGCCCGCCTGCTCGAGGTGTTTCCCTACGTCGGGGTCTTCGAGCAGACCGGGCTCCTGATGGGGGTGATCTCGTACTGCGGTCAGCTCGGCTTCGGCCTCACCGGCGACGGTGGGTCGATGCCCGACCTGGAGGTCCTGGCCCGCGCCATCGAGGCCGAGGTCGAGGTGCTCCTCGCGGCGACGGGCGACGGTTGTGGGACTGGCGCGTGAATCCACCGGTCGTCACCGACGAGGTCTGGTCCCTGAACGGTTGAGGCGGGAGCGAGGTGCGGCGGCTCAGCTGTCGCCGCTGGAACGGAGGAAGCGCTCGACCTCTTCGACGAGCGAGCTCACATCGGTGAGCTCGTCGTCGATCTGGCCGTCGTCGAAGCGGGCCTCGAGGCTGGTGACGTAGTCCGCGGTCTCCTCGTCCTCGTCCACGAGCTCGTCGATCTGACGCTCGTAGGCGGCGGTGGCGATCTCGAGGTCGGTGGCGACCACCGAAACGTCGAGCAGGGCGCAGGTGCGCTGCACCAGGGCAAGTGCGGCCTTGGGTGAGGGGGCGCCGGGCACGTAGGTGGGAACGGCCGCCCAGAGGGAGGCCGCCGAGAGCTCGGCGCGTGCGCAGGCGTCCTGGAGGACGCCGACGATGCCGGTGGGGCCCTCGTAGGTCGAGCGGGTCAGACCGAGGCGGTCGATCAGGTCCTGGTCGACGGCCGTGCCGATGACCGACACCGGTCGGGAGTGGGGCACCTCGGCCAACAACGCGCCGAGGGTGATGACGAGGTCGACCTCGAGGGTGGTGGCCACCTCGGTGATCTGGTCGCAGAACGTTCGCCACCGCAACTGCGGCTCGGTGCCGGTGAGGATGACGACGTCTCGGTCGGTGCCAGGGACCCCCCCGGCGGCCAGCTCGTTGGCGGGCCAGACGATCTCGCGCTGGTGGCCGTCCTCCAGGCGGACCTGCGGACGGGTGGTGGTGAAGTCGAAGTAGTCCTCGGGGTCGATGTCGGCGAAGGGGCGCAGCGCCCAGCGTTCGGCGAGGTAACGAGCCGCGTAGGAGGAGGCGTCGCCGGCGTCGTTCCAACCCTCGAAGGCGCAGATCATCGCCGGACGTCGCAGCCGGGGACGAGCAGTCCAGCGGAGCATGCCCACACGCTATCCAGCCGGTCTGGCGGTGCGGCGCTGCAGGACGGCCCGTGCCGGCCCCTCCTCGGCCCCTGCGGGGCCGGGTTCGGTCGGTAAGATCGCGGCTCGGAGTGCGCTGCCGGTCCGGCGGTCCCGCCGGGACGCCGCGCACCCTGGACCGATGCAAGTGACGAAGAGAAGCGGAGGGCTCGTGGCCGAAGGTGCCGTCGTACGAACCGTCGGTGAGGTGATGAGCCGTTCGGTGGTGACCGCGGTGCCCTCCGAGACCATCGCCGAAGTCAGCGCCCGCATGGTCGAGCACGGGGTGGGATCGGTGGTGGTGGCCGATGGCGACCGACCCATCGGCATCCTCACCGAACGCGACCTCGTGCGCTTCGCGGCATCGGGCAGCGACCCCGAGGGCACCAAGGTGGCCGAGTGGATGACCGAGGACCCGGCCACCCTCGGCGCCGACGTGTCGGCCGGCGCCGCGTTCACCAAGCTCTCCGAGGCGGGCTACCGCCACCTGCCCGTGGTCGAGGACGGTGCCCTCGTGGGCATCGTGTCCATGCGCGACCTGATGAAGGTGGCCAGCATCGAGCCCGTGACCCACCCGGGCCACATCGAGGCCCCCAAGGGGCTCGCAGGCGTGATCGTCGCCGAGACCGAGGTGGGCGACGTCCGGGGCCAGGAGGGCTTCTACCACTACCGCCAGTACTCGGCC
>CAYYDZ010000123.1:0-3674 GCA_964470715.1 uncultured Microthrixaceae bacterium
TGGGCCCTCCTCATCGCCGCTGAGGCCGCCGCCACCGTGGCGCTGGTCACGTTCGACCGGCTTCGCCCGGCGGTCGCCGCGCGCCGGTCGGCCCGATCTGCGCTCGACGCGGTGGCGTCGGGGCCCGCGCCCGGTGGGGCGGGCGACGAACCGGAAACGCCCTCGCGGGGCGCGGATGCCGGCTGGCGGCCCGTCCTCCGGGCGCTGCGTCCCGCCGATCGTTCGGAGCGCCGCACCCTGTGGCTGACCGTCGGGGTGGCCGTGGTCGTCTGGGCGGCACCGCTGTTCGAGGCGGTCACGCAGCAAGGGGGCAACGTCTGGCAGCTCTACCGGGCGGCCACCGAGTCCGAGGTCTCCTCCATCGGTCTGCGCGCGGCGCTCGACCTCTTGGGCCCCACCCTGCGGGGCGACCCCGGCACCACCGTGTCCGAAGCGACGGCCGAGCAGGGTCTCGGAGCGCTCGGCGTCCTGCTCATCCTGATCGCCGCGGTCCTCGTCGCGGCCGGCTGGCGCCGACTGACCTCGTCGGACCGTCGTCTCGTCGTCCTCGCCCTGGTTGGACTGGCCGGCGCGCTGGTCAGCCTGTCTGCGGTGCCGAACGACGAAGGCTTCCTGTTCTACCGGAGCCTGCCGGGCGCGGTCGCGTCCGCCTTCGCCTGGTTCGCCGTGGCGAGCGCCGTGGCGAGCGCCTACGTGGTCGGGCGCTCACCGGCCGACCGCATCGACCGGCGAACCGCACTCGTCGGCGGCGTGGCGGTGACCGCGGTCGCCGCGGTGATGGTGGCGCTGCCCCTGCCGGTGGTGCGCGACGAGTACGGGCGATACACGTTCGCGGCCGCACCTCGGTTGGCGGACCAGGTCGCCGAGCGCCTCGAGGGTGACGGAACCTGGCAGGTGCGAGGGGTCGGACCACGCACCGTCCTCTACATCCGAGACGGGCTCGCCGAAGGACTCGAACGACGGGGCGACGCGACCAACCTGCGGCGATCGCCGTCCGTGTCCGGAAAGCGGGTGTTCGAGCCCTTCGCCGGCAACGTCCTCGTGATGACCGACTTCGTGGCCATGCCGGAGGAGTGGACACGCGTCGGCGAGTACACCCCACCCGGCTGGGATCCCGACGAAGCTGCCGCGGTCGCCGCGGAGGCGGTGTCGTTCGCCGCAGCCACCGATACGACCCTCACCCCGGCGGGCCTCGGTGCGCTCCCCACGCTGCTCTGCCCACCCACGTACTTCGATGGCTCCCCCTGCCCCGAGGCCGAGGCAGCCACGGGCTCGGTGGACGACCTTCCCCCCTGGCTGGTCGCTCTGCTCTACGTGGAGCAATACGAGGAGCGCTTCCCGAGCGACGTCATCGACGGCCCTCGCCCTCCCGACGCACTCCTGGAGCGACTGCGCGACCAGTGGGCTGCCCCGCCCGTCGTGGTCGTGGCCACGACCGATACGGCGCCCTGAACCACTCCGGCGGTCCACACCGCCAGTCCACCCACGACCGGTCCGCAACGTCGACGTGACGGTCGACCACGAGTGGGATCCGGTGCGTTCGCTCTCGCTCGGGACCCACCCCGGCGCCGGAGGCGTCCGCCCTGCACCCGGTCCCACCGCCGGATGCCCGGGTAGGTTCGCGGTCGTGAGCCGCCGCCGCGAGCGCCCACCGGTCACCCGCCGGACGATCGACCGGGTCCTGGCCGGGCTGGCGCTGGTCCTCCTGCTCGGCTTCTACCGCCGGGTCGAGGTGCACCCCGAGCGCCCCGAGCTCGGGCGGCGGCCCGTGTTGGTGGTCTCCAACCACTTCAACGGCTTCGTGGACCCGGTCATGCTCGTGCGCGTCCTCGGCCGGGTGCCGCGCTTCCTGGCCAAGTCGACGCTGTGGAACGTCGTGGTGGCGCGCCCGTTCCTGGCCCTCGCCGGGGTGATCCCCGTGTACCGCAAGGTCGACGTGGGCGAGGGGACGGCCCAGAACGACTCGACGTTCCGCGCCTGCCACGAGGTGCTGGCCGAGCGGGGGGTCGTGGCCATCTTCCCCGAGGGCACGACCCACGACGCGCCCAGGCTCAGCGAGGTCCGCACCGGCGCCGCCCGGATCGCGCTCGGCGCGAAGGCGGCCGGCGTCGAGGGCCTCGTCATCGTGCCCGTCGGCCTGACCTTCGACGACAAGATCGCGTTGCGCTCCCGCGCCCTGGCCCAGGTCGGCGAGCCGCTGGACCTCGACGCCTGCATCGACGAGTTCGTGGCCCCGGGTGCTGCCGTCTCCGAGCACGACCACGAGGCCGTCGGGCGCCTCACCGCGGAGATCGCTGCCCGGCTTCAGTCGGTCTCACCTCACTACGAGGACCTCCGGGAGCAGCAGGCACTGCGCTATGCCGCCGAGGTGGCCCTGCGCCGCCATGACACGGGCTGGGAGTCGACCGTGCCCCTCGGTGAGCGCGAGGTGCTGGCCCAGCGCCTCGCCGACGCCCCGGCCGCAGAGCGCGAGCGGGTGCGCCGCGCGGTGGCCGACTACAACCTCGACCTCACGGGCGCCGGCCTGCGCGACGGCGAGCTCGTCGCCGGGTACCGCCCCACCAAGCTGCTTCGCCACCTCGTGGCCACGGCGATCCTCGTGGTGATCGTGGCCACGCTCTCGCTCGTCGGAGCGCTCGTCAACCTCATCCCGTACACCCTCGTTCGGGTGGCCAGCCGGCGGGTGGCCGAGCCCGTCACCAAGGGCACGGTCCGACTGCTCGTCTCGCTGGTGGCGTTCCCCCTGACCTGGTGGGTGTTCGCCATGGTGATCGCCGACGGCTGGGACCGTGTGCTCCTGGCCACGGTGCTCACCGCGGTCGACGGTCTCGCGGCCGTGTTCGCCTTCGAGGCCATCGCCCGCCTGCTGCGGGACTACCGCTCGTGGCGCAGCGTGGCCGAGCGCCGAGGGCTGCTGGACGTCGCCCGTCGGCGCCGGGAGGAGACCGTGGCCACCATCGACGCCGTCGTCGCCCTCACCGCCGGCGTGGGAGCTCAGGCAGTGGAGGCGCCACCGGCGTCCTGACCCTGGGTGGGGGCGGCCTCGGCCACGGCCTTGAAGCCTTGGTTCTCGGTGGCGATGGCCTTGCGCAGCGAGCGGCCCGCCAGCACCCCGAACAGGCGACTGCCGAAGCCCTCGACGTCCAGGGTGAGGAGGTTCCGGCACCTGTCGCCCTCGGCGTGCAGGTGGTGGCCGCCGCGCAGGCGCAGGGGCCCGAAGCTCGTCTCCCACTCGAAGCAGGAAGGCTCCTCCAGGCGGGTGACGGTCCACACCCGGGCCGACTGGGCAGGCTGCTTGATGCGCGCCTTGCTGCCGACCCCGAAGGGGCCGTCGTCGAGGCGGGTGACCTCGGTCATGGTCGGTGTCGCCTCGGGCCAGCGCTCGACGTCGACGGTGAGGGCCCACACCCGCTCGACCGGGGCGTGGACGAGGAGCTCGTCTTGGAGGTGCATGCCCCAAGTGTACCAAGTGGTACATTCTCGTCAATGGGTACCGCCCGCGACGAGCTCCTGGCCAAGGTGATGGACCACGTCGCGGCCGACGGGCTCGCCGACGCCAGCCTCCGCGAGATCGCGGACGCAGTGGGTACCAGCCACCGGATGCTCAACTACCACTTCGGCGGTCGGGACGGCCTGGTGGCCGCCATCGTCGAGGCCATGGAGGACCAGCAGCG
>CAYYDZ010000123.1:3774-8100 GCA_964470715.1 uncultured Microthrixaceae bacterium
GAGGACCTGCGCCTCGGGGTGGCCGTCATGCGCGGCCTGCTCCTCGATGCTGCCGCCTCGGGGGACGCCACCGCCGCGGGCAACGCCCTCGAACGGTACCTGGCCATGTGGGAGGCCCACCGCACGACGTGAGCCTTGCGGCAGGTCTGGCCGCGTCCGGCCATCTACCATGGCCGCATGGACGTGGTGCCGGCAGCGACCGAGGAGACCCTCGACGCTCCGCTCCCTGCGCCCGCCAAGCGGGTACGGCCGCCGTGGGTGGCACCCGCCGTGGTCGGCGCCGCGGCGATCGGCGCGTGCACCTTCGTCCGGCTGCTGAACCCGGTGGCGGACAGCAACCCACCGATCTGCCCGTTCAAGATGATGACGGGTCTCGACTGCCCCGGGTGCGGCGCCACCCGTTCCCTCAACGCCCTGCTCCACGGCGATGTGGCCGCCGCCGCCGACCACAACCTGCTGTTCGTGGCGGCCCTGCCCTTCGCAGTCGTGGCCTTCGTGGTGTGGGCCGTCCGCCGCCTCGGCATCGAGGCGCCGGCACTGCCGCGAACGCGCACGTGGGTACCGCCGGCGGTGACGGTGATCGTGCTCTTCTGGGCTCTGCGCCTGCTGCCCTGGGATCCGTTCACCTGGCTCGCGTCCGGTCTGTCCTGAGCGTCCCCGCCGCGGTCGGCGCGCCCACCGGCAGTCGACCGACGCGATCGTGCCCCCGGCATGCACGCGCCGCGGGCGGTGTTACCGTCGCCGCGCCATGACGGACCTCCCCCAGCAGCTCACGTCGGTCCCCAGCCGGCTCGGTGTGACGGGCCGCTTGGAGGACGGCGACTTCCTCATGGACCTGGCCCCGACCCCGGAGACGCTGCATCACGGGATCGTGCGGGCGAGCGTGTTGACCTTCCTCATCGACGCCATCGCGGGGATCACCCTCGACCAGGCCCCTGACGTCTGGACCCTGACCACCGACCTCTCGATGCGGATGCTGGCCACGGCCGCGCCCGAGCGCGCCACGGCCCGCAACAGCATCCTGCGCCGAGGCGGTCGATCGGGATCGTGTGCCGTCGAGGTCACGACCTCGACAGGTGCGCCCCTCGCCACCGGCGCGGTCGGGTTCGCCACCGTGCCCCGCCGAGACGACGATCCACCCAAGCCCCACATCACCCCGGCCCGGGCCGCCCAGCTCTTCAGGGGGATGGGTCGCCTCGACCGCCCCCTCCGCGAGGAGGCGGGCATCCGGGTGCTGGACGCCGCCGCCGGGGTCGTGGAGGTGGCGGCCACCCCGATGCTCAGAAACCCTGCCGGCACGCTCCAGGGCGCGATGGTCGCGCTCGTGGTCGAGGTCGCCGTCGAGGAGCTCGTCGGGGCCCGTGCCGATGGCCCCGTCATCGTGTGCGACCTCGACATCCGCTACCTCTCGAAGACCGGCGCCGGCCCGGTTCGCTCCGCGTGCCGGGCGCTCGGCGATGGACCCGACGCCCCCGTGGAGGTGACCCTCACCGACCGTTCCACCGGCCAACTGACCACCCACGCCTACGCCCGGGCCGTCGTCCTGCCCTAACCGGCGGTGCCCGCGTCGCCGTCCCGCGCGCCGTCGGCTTCGAAGGCCTGACCCTCGACCACCGACAACGGGCTGAAGCGGGTCGTGGCCACATGGGCCACCACGACCGCGACGATGATGAGCGGCATCAGCTCGACCCCGTCGCTCTGCAGGAACACCGAGGTCAACAGGACCGAGGTGAGGGGCAGGCGAAGCATGGTCACCGCCATGGCGCCGATCCCCATGGCCACGCCGGCGACCATGGGGAGCCCGGGCAGGTGCGACAGCGCGATGCCGAGCGCCGCGCCGATGAACATGGCGGGGAACGTCGGCCCGCCTCGGAACGCGCTCAAGGAAAACGCGTAGGCGATGCCCTTGCAGACGACGAGGAGCACGAGCGCGCCGACGGCCCAGTCGTCGGCCTTCTGGATGAGAGGCGCCAGCGCGTTCTCGCCCGAGAACAGGACCTGGTCGGTGCCCCGGTCGGACAGGGCCGCGAAGACGATCGCGGCGAGGGCCACCCCGCCGCCGGCCACGGTCGTGAGCAGCACGCGACGTTCCGCGACGCGTGGCTGCAACAACAGCGCTGCCCGCCGGATGGCCGTGCCGAGGGCGGCGCACAGCACGCCCACGGCGATGGCCCACACGAACTGGTAGCCGTCGATCCCGTCGAAGGGCGGCAGGTCCGGCACGGCGAGCGAGAAGCTGCCCCAACCCGTGATGTCGTCGATGCCGAGGAACACGAGCGAACCAACGCCGGCGGCGAGCAGGCCCGGGAGCAGGACGACCCCGATCATGGGCCCGGCGATGCCGGCGACCTCCATGAGCAGAAAGGCGCCGATGATGGGAGAGCCCAGGAGCGTGCTGATCGCGGCGAACGCACCGGCCGCGCCGATGACCACGATCGCCTGCACCGGTGCGTCCTTCTTCACCAGGCGGACTGCGAGGGCCGCCAGACCGCCGCCGATGGCGATGAGGGGTGCCTCGGGGCCCAGCACGGCACCGAAGCCGAGGGTCACGAAGGCCGCGAGCGCGACCGAGGGCAGCTCGGGGGCGGTCGGTGTGCCCGTCGCCGACAGGCCCCCCGATGGTTCGTGGCCCGCGTTGCCCGGGAGTTTCGTGATCACCAGCCCGACGACGAGGCCGGCCACCAGGAGGACGGGCAGCGGCCACCAGTCCGGCACCGTGTCGAAGCCGAGGGCGTCCGGCAACGACGAGAAGAGCCACGTCTGCGTGTTGCCGACCAACTGCATGAAGAGGGCCGCGACGACCGCCACGGGCACGCCGATGAGCGCCCCGAAGACCAAGAGGACGATGTAGCTGCGCTCACGGAGGAGCTCGAGCGGGTCCGCAGGGGGGGTGGCGGCGAGATCACTCACCTCCTGAGTCTCGCGCGGCCTGCGTGCACCGGGCGCGCCGAGCGGAAGCGGGTGGACGAGACGGTCGGCCCCTGGTTGACCGGAGGGATCAGCGAGCGCGGCGGATCCGTCGGGACATCAGCACCAACGCGGCCCCGAGGCCCAAGAGCATCAGCCCGAATCCCGTCGTGGGCAGTAGGTCGGCACCGGTTCGAGCCAGTTCGGGGATGTCAGGGCCGGGCGGTGGTGGGGGTGGTGGCGGCGGGACGGCGTCCAGGGCCCAGGCCAGGGTGAACGTGCCGGTCTCGACCGGCAATTGCGGTTCGACGCCGAAGCCGTCGACCGCGATCCAGTAGGTGGTGCCCGCGGTGGCGGCGAAGGTGACCGCGCTCTGCAGGGTGGGGAAGTCGCCGGAGGCACAGTCGTCGTCGTTCCCGGCCACCAGAGCGAGGTCGTCGAGCGAGGTACCGGTGTACACGCCGAGGAGCGTGTCGAAGTCGGCGGTGCAGGTGTCGAACACCGCCTCGCCGCCGGCAGGGGCGACCCAGGCGTACCAGACCGATGCCCCGCCCCCTCCGGGGACGCCGGCGTGATCGGGCTCGCCCGGCTCCTTGGCCGCGCCGACGTTGGTGCCGGTCACCTCGCCCGAGAGGCCCGAGATCACCTCCGCGTCGGCGAACCGGTCGTTGGCGGGCGGGGTCGGCGGTGGTGGCGGCGGTGGCGGCGGTCCCCACACCAGCGTGAACGCACCCTGCGCGCCGAAGAAGCCGTCGACGGCGATGGCATAGGTGGTGCCCGCGGTCGCGTCGAAGGTCGCGATGCCGCCGAGGGCCACGCCGCAACCGTCGTCGTCCTGCACCACGACGGTGAGGGCGTCGACGGAGGTGCCGGTGTAGATCCCGAGCAGGCTGTCGAAGTCGCTCTCGCAGGTGTCGAACGCGATCGGCCCGGTGGCCGGCGCCGTCCACTGGTACCAGACCGACCCACCGGACGAAGGGCCGCCCCCGCCGTGATCGGGCTCGTTCGGCTCGACGGTGGCATCGAGGGTCGAGCCGGCCACCGTCCCCGACGGGCCCGACAGCACCTGGGCGTCGGTGAACGCGTCGTTGGCCGGCGCCGCTTCGGACGCTGGGACCGTCATCGCAGGTGTCGCATCATCCCCGTCGGGCGACGTCGGCACCGGCGCGGCCGGAAGCGGTGTGGTCGTCAACGGCTCGTCGACCGCGGGCACGGAAGTGGTCGACGACACCGGTGGGTCCGACGTCGTTGGGGAAGCCGCCGGCGGGGCCGTCGTCGGCGGCGGGGCCGCGTCCAGCGGGTCGCCGACCTGCGCCCACGCCGCCGCCGGTGTGAGCCCCGCCACCGTGATCAGCCCGACAAGGGTCACGGCCTTCCACACACGATCCACCATCGCCCCACCCCTTCGTCGCCCCGTGA